>ONGI01000005.1:0-5882 GCA_900317315.1 uncultured Eubacteriales bacterium | reverse complement strand
TGGAACCTGCCGCTCAAGCATCCGGTCAATGTTGCCTATGAAGCGGCAACGGCTGATTTGAACGACGTTAATATGATCGACCCGTTCCACCTCGAAGCTTACGGCGAAACCACGGTCAACTATAACCGCGATATTGAGATATTTCCCGTGCTCAACACCATGTTTGAGCAGATTTTGGGCGAATCCCCTTACAAATCGCCGACAGATATGGGCGTAAATATGGCAGGCAACTGCATCGTAGACGATGAAGCGGTGTGCGCCGCCGCCAATCAGGAGATCATCCGCCGCTATTATGCCGCGCTCTGCAACCAGACAAAGGGCGTCGGCAGTGCGGGCGAGGCGTATAAGATCCGTCTGCTGATGAAGCAGAGCCGCCTAAAGACCTCTGACCGTGCGGTGATCGCACCGGCGCTCAAAAGGGCTGAGGAGACCGGCGCACCGGCTGCGGCGATCGAGCTTGCCGACGGCAGGATCATCACCGGCAAGACCACCAACCTGCTCGGCGCCTGCGCGGCAATGCTGCTCAACGCGCTCAAAGCCTTGGCGAATATCCCCAAGGAGGTCGATCTGCTGGAAGCTGCGGTTATCGAACCAATTCAGGAGCTAAAGGTCAGCAGCTTCGGCTCTGTCAATCCGCGTCTGCATACGGATGAAATTTTGATCGCGCTCTCCATGTCGGCTGTCACCAACCCGACCGCCAAAATTGCGATGGAGCAGCTGCCCAAGCTGCGCAACACAGACGCGCACGCCACGGTCATCCTCTCCGAAACCGATACGCGCATTCTCAAAAAAATCGGTATTCTGCTCACGACCGAGCCAACCTACGAAAACGCAAGGCTGTACAGAAAGTAATGCGTAATTCGTAATTCTTAATTCGTAATCACTGTCAAATAAAGATTTCATCAGCGATAAAAAAGCCGGCACATCAACGTGTCGGCTTTCATAATTCTATGTACCTCCACAGCGACCCCAAAACCCGCCGTTGATGGATCTGTTTGCTTAGCGGCGGGGGAGATAGGGCTGGAGGGTTTTGATCAGGTCGGTGTCCTCGCTCAGCTCGCGGCCTTTGCCGGACTGGATGAGTTCATCGCTGTAGGTAAAATAGGCGGTGTAGTAATCGGAAGCGGTCAGCCATTTTTGCTGCTGCTCGGCGGTCAATGCGCGCGGCGCCAGCTGATAGCGGCTCTGGAGCGTTTCGATGAGGTAATCCGAAAATTTCTTTTGACCGTAAACATTGAGATGGTCAAGGTTGTAGAAATCCGTCGTTTCATCCAGATCGGTTTGGTCGTAGGTCTGCTCAAAATTCAGATAATCAAAGCCGTATTCACGAACGATGTCGCCGACGGTGTTTGCGCGCTCAAAGCGTGCCCAGGTGCGGCGCACGACGATATGCGGAAAGCGCACAAATACCACGTTGGTGAGGTTTTCGTCGCGGCAGAATTGCAGCAGCTCGCGCAGCGTCTGCTCCTCCAAGACGCCGAGCGGCTGCTTGCTGTTGGCAGACTGGGCGAGCGAGTCGTTCATGGAGCGCTGCGTGCTCTGAAAGATCGTCGCCTCGTTGAGCATGCCCTTGAGATAGCAGTAGCCGCGCAGCTTGTCCTCCCAAACGGTCTTTTGGTAGGTCATGTCATTCGGAAAATCCTGCCAAACACCGTGGTATTTCATCAGCGGAAAAACATATTCGAGCGAATCCGCACCGATGTTTTCGGCGAGCCATTCCACCTTGACCGGGTCGAGCGGCACATTGTCGGCGTAGTTGCGGAGATTGGATTCCTTGGTGGTCTCGTTGTCGTTGTCGTCATAGAGAGCGCCGTTCAACTCGATCACGACCAAGCCGGGATTCTGCTTGCTCAAAATGTTTTTGAGCTGCGCCTTGTAGTTGAGGATCGAATTGGACTGCGTGGCAAAGATGTAGCTCGTCAGATGATACTTGTCATAGATGTGACCGGGAGCGATATCGGAATACGCCTCGCTGGCGCCCATAAACACCACGTCGAGCGAATTGTCGTCCTCCAGATAGAATGCCTTGAGACGCTGACGGTTGTGGTCGGCGTGACAGAGCACAAACTCCTGCAAAACACCTGCCGTCACAAAAAAAGCAAGCAGCAGACAGATGATCTTGACAGCGCGAACAGCCGGACGCTTTTTGCGGACAGGCTTTTCGGCTTTTTCACCATGTTTGCCGGCAGTGTCGTTTTGCGCCGGTTCGCTGTGCGCGGCAGTATATAAATGCTTTGGTTTCATGCGGAACTCCCTTTCCAAAGTATTGCGATACATAATTAATTATATGATACCCCATTTTCGCCAAAAAATCAAGCGTTTTTACAATCTCCGCACATTTTGGACAATAACGACAATTCTCACGGCAAATGCCACGGTGAAATTGATTTTGAACACGAACTTGGTTTTGCAGGAAAACCGATAAAATCAACAAAATAATTGACGTATGGAAAAATTAGTGGTAAAATAAACATGAATCAACTCACGAGGAGTGGTATGAATGTTTCCGAGGGCGCGAAAGGGCGTTAAAAAGATTTTTGCAGCGGAGCTGATCACCTTGTTTGTCAGCTTGGCGAGCGGATTTTTGTTGATCTTTTTTGAAAGTGAGATCCGGCAGCTGCCGCAGACGATCGAGGGACTGTCAAACGGCGGTTCGCTCGAAATGAACGGGTGGATCGTGCTGATCATCATCGGTTTGGCAGGTGTTCTGAGCTTGTTTGCGTCGCTGATCAACCTGATAGGGTATATTCAGGCGTCGAGAGATGAAGCCTCTTTTTTGGGTGCGCTGATCTGTATGATCCTCAAAACGGTGCTCTCGGGCTTTGGCTCCTATTTTCAGCAGTCAAGCGAAGTGTTCGCCGGTGTTTTCACCATTTCAGCCTCCATTGCCGAGCTGTTTATGATCATCCTGACCGTCAAGGGTCTGGTGAATCTTTCCTATAACCTCAACAGCCGCAAAATGGTGGCACGCGGCAACGTGCTGCTCAGGCTGATAGCCGTTATCTGCCTGCTGTCTGTTGTGGCGGAGATCTTGGTCTTTATGTTCCGTCTCAACGTGTTTGTGACCTCGCTGCTGTTCTCCATTATGATCACCAATCTGGTGCTCTCGCTTGTTTATTATATCATTTATTTGGTATATCTCAGCGGCTGCTGCGCCATGCTTTCCGAACGCTGAATCCCAAAGAACGGTTCCTTGTGAGCCGTTCTTTTTTGCAGTATTATAGGAAATAAAACTATTGACTTTTTGTATAAAATGCGCTATAATACATTCGTAAAAATGTGATTACTAAACAATCGCAGGATTTTTAGGAGGATTAGAAATGGCATATTTAAACGATTTTATCAATGATATTATCGAAAAAACAATCATTGCGCCTGCTTCCAAGGCGGCTGAGATCGCCGAGCTGACCGACGTTATTGACAAAGAGAAGAGCGGCATCGAGGATGATTACTCAAAAATCGGAAAGCTCTATGTCGAAAAATACGCCAAGGCAAACGATGACACGGATCTCGGTTTGCTGGTTGACGGCGTAAAGGCGCGTGAGAAGAAAATCAAGGACAGCAAGCTGAGGATCGGTGAGCTGATGGGCAAGACCTTCTGCGAAACCTGCTGTGAAGAGGTTGACGAGGATGCGTTGTACTGCAACAACTGCGGCGCCAAGATGCCTGTCAAGCTGCTGCCCGGCATGGTTCTTTGCCCGCACTGCAACAAGGCAGTCAGAGAGGGTATCCGTTTCTGCACCAACTGCGGCGGTTCCATGATCGAAGAGCCCAAGCCCGAGGGCAAGGTGTGCCCGAACTGCGGCTGGGAGACCACCGACATGAGCCTCAAATTCTGCGACGAGTGCGGCAGAAGACTCGAGGGCGGCGAAGAAGAAGAAGAAACCAAGAAGGAAGAGGCAGTTCCCGTAAAGCAGGTTTGCCCGAACTGCGGCTTCAGCAAGGTCGCGGCAGGCGCAGCGTTCTGCGACGAATGCGGCAGAAGAATGGAACCCGCCGAATGATCCGTCGGTCATCCGAAAAATAATTTACGAAAATAATTCCCGGCTGTCACCAAATGCTTGTGTGGCAGCCGTTTTTTGTGCTTTGCACGCTGCGGTGATCGCACAAGTCAGCGCAGGGAACGTCTCTTTTTATTTTAAGGTATTGCGTTATTCGACATTTTGGGGTATAATATCGTTAAGACTTTAACATGATAGGAGAGAAATCCATGCAAGACAATGTACGTCCCGAATCAATGGAAAGAATCACCACCGAAGCGCTCGCCAATGCATTTATCGACGAGCAGGTCGCTGCTTTGCAGGCGCAGATCGGTGACAAAAAGGTACTGCTGGCGCTGTCCGGCGGTGTAGACAGCTCGGTCGTTGCCGCGTTGCTGATCAAGGCGATCGGCAAAAATCTGGTATGTGTCCATGTCAACCACGGCTTGCTGCGCAAGGGCGAGCCGGAGCAGGTCATCGAGGTGTTCCGCAACCAGATGGACGCCAATCTCGTCTATGTAGACGCGGTAGACCGTTTTCTCGACAAGCTGGCAGGTGTTGCCGAGCCGGAAAAAAAGAGAAAAATCATCGGCGCCGAGTTTATTCGCGTATTTGAAGAAGAAGCGCGCAAGCAGGATGACATTCAGTTCCTCGCGCAGGGCACGATCTATCCCGATATTCTCGAGAGCGACGGCGTAAAGGCGCACCACAACGTGGGCGGATTGCCCGAGGATCTGCAGTTTGAGCTGGTGGAGCCGCTGAAATTCCTCTTTAAGGACGAGGTGAGAGTCGTCGGCAAGGCGCTCGGACTGCCCGATAATATGGTATTCCGTCAGCCGTTCCCGGGTCCCGGACTCGGCGTTCGCTGCTTGGGCGCCATCACGCGCGACCGTCTGGAGGCAGTGCGCGAGAGCGACGCGATCCTCCGTGAAGAATTTGCCAAGCGTGGGCGTCAAGGACGGCAAGCGCACCTTTGCCTATCCCGTCATCATCCGCGCCGTCAACACCACCGACGCCATGACCGCCACCGTCGAGAACGTTCCTTTCGAGCTGTTGCAGCACATCACAAAGAGAATCACCACCGAAGTAGAAAACGTCAACCGCGTTCTCTACGACCTCACGCCGAAGCCTTCGGGTACGATTGAATGGGAATAATTTCACACTCGTGAAAAAGCCAGTAAAATAAGGCTTTTCGCCATTTAAAAGTCCTTTGTGGCAACAAAATGGCAACATTATTTGAATTATTGTAAAAATATAGAGCTATCAGATTTTCTGTAAGTTTGATAGCTCTTATTCTTTCGGTTAGTAAAACAACTCGCCGAAAAGGAAGGTGTGACTGAGCAGCTCAAAGCAGAAAATCAAATGCTGTGGGGCGCGGGTCTCCGGTGGAGACCTCTGCCGCAGGCAGAAGCGCCGACCGAGCCGACAGGCGAGACAGCGAATGAACAATATTCGCAACCGAGCTGAAGAAATTGTCAACAGCGAATTGATATATGTATAAACTAATCTGGCGAAGGTGGTTTTTCCATCTTCGCCCAATTTTTATCTCTTTTGTTTTAGTACTTTTTTGAGTTCGATATCACCAATTGTGCGACGATTAGTCCAATATGTTCCTGTTTATTTATTCTTCACATTTGTTGAGAGCCTGCAGGTTCCAAATTGTATAGGGTTTTCCGAACTATATTTGCTTTTAGGATTAGTAATATATGTATAGTAAAGAAAAAACTCATTATTTTCTTCTACTAGATTTCCTATAATAGTGTTACTTGTAATTTCGTTAGTAGTTACTTTAATTCTTATTGATAATAACGTCTGACTTATGCAAACAGCAACATTCTTCTTTGCTGCTTTCTCATTATAGTTATACTCTATTATTCCTATATAATCTCCCATTATTTTAGG
>ONGI01000029.1 GCA_900317315.1 uncultured Eubacteriales bacterium | reverse complement strand
AGCTTTTCTTCATCCTTGTACATGATCGACGCGAGCGAGGTGATGCCGGCAGGCAGCAGCAGGGTGGCGTAATATTCCGGCTGATACTGCTCCACATAGCGCGGCACCTCGGGTCTTGTGCCCACAAACGACATGCTGCCGCCGAGCACGTTGAAGATCTGGGGCAGCTCGTCCAGACGGTATTTGCGCAGGACTCTGCCTATTTTGGTGACGCGGCTGTCGCCGTCCGTCGTGACCTGCGTGCCGAGCGCCTCGGCGTTCTCGACCATGGTGCGGAACTTGAAGATCCTGAAACGCCGTCCGTAGGTGGTGACGCGTTCCTGACGGAAAAAGACGTGTCCCGGTGAAGTCGCCTTGACGAGGACGGCGATCACCAAAATCGGCAAAATCAAAAACACCAGCATCACCAGCGCCGCAACGATATCAAAAATGCGCTTGACAACAAGCGAGGCTGTTTTTTTGCAAAGCTTATCATAATAAGGGCGCACCGCGTCGCACTGAAAGGCGGCAGGCAGCCTGTCAAAACTCTTCACACCGATTCCTCCGGTTTCGTATTGATATGATTGCATTATAGCGCGTTTGCGGATGTTTTTCAAGAAAAATCGCGCCGTCTTTTGAAATTCCGACTTAACGTAAAATCCGACGGGAGCTAACCGTCGGATTTTAGGTAATTTTATGGAGTAATCAAGCACATAGAAAGGAAATCTTTTTCTTAATCTTTTTTAGCACAGGACTATCATATCACGGTTCTTGTAAAATGTCAACAGTTTTTTTGAACTTTTTTAAAAGTTTATATATTTTTTAATCTGTTTGCAAAAACACTTGACTTCGGGACAAAAAACATGTAAAATTATATTATCAAAAAACAGCGGTTCTGCTGTCAAATGGGTTAGCTTGTCGCCTGCCCGATGCGTGAATGATTTTAAAATAACCCTACAACTCTTAAATCGGGAGCTTAGCTCTTTGAGTGGTGTGCAGACCTCCCGCTTTTCGGAAGAAGGGAGCCTGAAGCTCAAAGGCGGGCACCCACCTGTTCTACTCGTAGGCAGGTTATTTATTTAAATCATACGGTCGGGCGGGTCTTTTTGCGCCCATTAGACGGCAAGCCGGATAATCTTCCATAGGAGCATTCTATATGAAAATATCTGTTTTGGGCTGCGGCAGATGGGGCAGCTGCATTGCGTGGTACCTCGACAAAATCGGTCACGACGTGCTCAGCTGCGGACTTCCCGACGCGCCGGAATTTATTCAACTGAAAACACATCACTGCAACGATTACCTTGTTTTTCCCGAGACGATCGAGGTTTCGGCGGATCTGGGCTACGCGGTCAACCGCGCCGAGGTGATCGTGATTTCGATTTCTTCGCAATATCTGCGCTCCTATTTTCAGGAGATCGCGCAGTATGCGCTCGAGGGCAAGACCATCGTGCTCTGCATGAAGGGTGTTGAGGCGACCACCGGCAAGCGCCTGAGCGAGATCGTCGGCGAATTTGTGGACGAGAGCAAAACGCCTGTCGCGGTGTGGGTCGGTCCCGGTCATCCGCAGGATTATGTCAAGGGCATCCCCAACTGCATGGTGATCGACAGCAACAACCGCGAGGTCAAGGAGCGTCTGGTCAAAGCGTTCACCAGCGAGCTGATCCGCTTTTATATCGGAAAAGACCTCATCGGCAGCGAGATCGGCGCTGCGGCAAAAAACGTCATCGGCATTGCCGCCGGTATTCTCGACGGCTTGGGCTACACCTCGCTCAAGGGCGGACTGATGGCAAGAGGCGCACAGGAGATCGCGCGGCTGATCGAAGCGCTCGGCGGCAACAAAATGAGCGCGTTCGGACTCTGCCATCTGGGCGACTATGAGGCGACGCTCTTTTCGCCGTGGAGCCACAACCGCCGCTACGGCGAGGCTTTTGCGAAGGGTCAAAAATTCGACAAGCTCGCCGAGGGCGTGATGACCTCCAAGGCGCTCTGCAAGCTCGGCGTAGAGCACAACGTCGATCTGCCGATCGTCGGCGCGGTTTATCGTGCGCTGTTTGAGCACGCGAGCATCAATGACGAGATCCAGCAGCTGTTCCTGCGCTCCGTCAAAGATGAATTCTAAGGGGGGTTCCATGAGCAAGAAACCGAACCGGCAGAATAACGCCGGCAAAGCGGCAAGCAGCGTCAAAAACGCCAAAAAGCCGCCGCGCAACGCCGGCGTAAAAACCGTCAAAACCATTGACGGACGTCAAATGGTCGAAACCATCGTGGTCAACGTGCTGCTGCTGTTCGTCTTTTTGGCGTTCGGCTACATAGCGGTGATGTCGTTCTTTCAAACAAGCGTCATTGATCCGCAAAAATACATCAACGAAAAGATCCTCTTCCAAGGCGACATGGTCGTGCTGAATCTGCTGCTGACGGCGCTGTTCACGGCGTTCCTGTTCTTCTTGCGGCGTTATTACGACTTTTTTGCCAAGGTCAACATACGAGCCATGGAGATCGCCATGACGTCGCTGGTGATCTTTGCAGGACTGGTGTGGGTGCTGACCGTGCGCTCCGTACCGGCTGCGGACAGCTACAACCTCTTTGAAGCTGCCTCCGACGCGGCAAACGGCAAATACACCTCCATGCAAAACTACACGCAGTTCTACAACAGCGCGTTCTACAACGGCTATTCCTATTTTCACTTCTACCCCTTCCAGCTGGGCTTTGTGGCGTTCAGCGAGCTGATCTACCGCATCTTCGGCGCCAATTCCATGTGGATACAGGTGATCAACGTTCTTTGCGTCGGCGCCTCCTACCTTGCGCTGGCACGCATCACCAAGCTGCTCTTCAAACGCAAAAGCGTTGAGTTTATCGCCATTTTGCTGCTGGCAGGCTGTTTGCAGCCGGTGCTGTTCTGCACCTTTGTCTACGGCAACATCATCGGCATGTGCTGTGCGATCTGGGCGAGCCTGTTTCTTATCAAGTATTTTCAGACGGGTCAGTACCGCTGGATCTATCCGTCGGGTGCGCTGCTGGTGTTTTCCACGCTGGTCAAGTACAACAACCTGATTTATCTGGTCGCCTTTGTGATCGTACTGTTGGTGCACATCGTCAAGGCAAAAAGATGGCAGAGCGCCGTCATTGCCGCTGCGCTGATCGTGGCGACACTCGGCTCCAATGCGCTGGTGATCAAGCACTACGAAATGCGCTCCGGCACCGATTTTGCCGAGGGCGTTTCGCAGACGCTCTATCTCGATATGGGTCTGCGCGAGTCCTACATGGCGCCCGGCTGGTACGGCACCATCGCCAAGGACACCTACATCAATTATTATCTGACGCCGAAATTCACCGGCGACCCCAACGCCTCCATCGACAACGCCAACGAAAAGGCGCGGCAGGACATCAACACGCGTCTGCATGCGCTCAGCAAGATCGATTATGCGGCTGACTTTTTCAGCAAGAAGATCCTCAGCCAGTGGAACGAACCGACCTTTGAGAGCGTTTGGGTCAGCAAGGTCAAGCACCATGAGCCGACCGAATCCGAGGCAGATGAGTTCAAGACCACCGCGCTCAGCTCGGAGCAAATGAGAGGACTGCCGCAGGCTGTCTACTACAAGAGCTTGGGACAGGCGCTGGAGCTGCACTTCAATTTCTATATGCAGATCGTTTATATCATGTTTGCAGCCGGCATTTATCTGCTGTTTATCCGCAAAAGATCCACCATCGAAACCCTGCTGCTGCCGCTCGTTCTGCTCGGCGCGTTTGGCTATCACCTGTTGTTTGAGGGCAAGTCGCAATACATTTTGACCTACATTCCCCTCCTGATACCGACAGCCGCCTACGCCTTTTCCGTCATGCTCGGCGGCAAATACGAACGCCTCAAACGCTTCACCAAAAAACTCAACCACATCCCGGCAGCGTGACGCTGCACCCAATCCGCCTTTTGAAGCGATTGGCTGAGAGGTAAGCGTCATAAACGGCGGGGCTATAAGCGGATAGTAACTAAACGTTTTTGGTGGTAGTTGATTGATTATCTTTCAAACAAATATTGTTAATTCAACATCTTAAAAAAATTCAGCCGGACACGCACAGTTGCATGCGTGTCCGGCTGCTTTTTTTATAATCGTTTTTTCAAATCAGCTGTTGATATAATGCACCGCTTCGGTTGCCGCCACAGCGCCGTCGGCGGTCGCGGTGACAAGCTGGCGAACGTCCTTGACGCGATTGTCGCCTGCCACAAAAATGCCCTTTGTTTTGGTGCGGCAATTCTCCGCCGCGACCGCATAGCCTGCGCCGTCCAGCTCGATCAGGGGCGCAAAGGGCTGATTCTCGGGGATCCTGCCCACGGCGACAAACAGTCCGCTGACCTCCAAGGTGCGCACATTGCCCTGCTTGTCGGTCACTTCGATGCTCTGCAAACGCTTGTCGGCGTTGAGCTTGGTGACTTGGCTGTTCAAAACAAACTCCACATTGCCGCGCGCTTGGAGCTTTTCGGCTGTCGCTTCCTCACCGCGAAAGGCGTCGCGGCGGTGGATCAGGTACACCTTTTCGGCGATATCCGCCATATAGAGCGCATCCTCCAGCGCCGTGTTGCCGCCGCCGACGACCGCCACGGTCTTGCCGCGGAAAAACGCGCCGTCGCAGGTGGCGCAGTAGGAGATGCCCCTGCCGACGAGCTTTTTCTCGCCGTCCACGCCGAGCGGACGGTTCTTGCTGCCGGTGGCGATGATCACCGCCTTGGCTTCATACTCCCCCTTGGCGGTCACGACGGTTTTGGTGTCGCCGTTGTCGCGGATCTCAAGCGCCTTTTGAAACTTGATCTCCGCGCCCAGCGCCTTTGCCTGCTCATACACCTTGGTAGCAAAATCAAAGCCCGAGATATGCGCCGCGACCGGGTAGTTTTCGATATGCGGTGTGTTGATGATCTGTCCGCCGTAGCTCATAGCATCCAGCACCAGCACGCTCTTGGAAGCGCGCCGCGCATAGATCGCCGCTGTGAGACCGGCAGGACCTGCGCCGATAATGATAATATCCGTCATGGTCTTAACCCAAAAAATCTTCGAGCGCTTCCTTGGGGACCAGACCGATGCTTCTGTCCGCCTCTGCGCCGTTCTTGAACAGGATCACACAGGGAATGGACGAAATGTCGAACTCGTCCGCCAAATCGGGGTTTTCGTCAATATTGATCGCGGCAAATTTGACGTCCGCTCTCTCCTCCGACAATGCCTCCAGCGTGGGTCTGAGCATTCTGCACGGACCGCACCAGTCCGCATAAAAATCCACCAAAACCGGCTGTGCCGCCTGTAAAACTTCTTCCTTGAAGGTTGCTTCCGTTAATGTTTTGACTGCCATATCATTTACTCCTTTTCAATATTTTGCAGTACCTTGTACAAAATCCTGTACAGCTGCACCGCTTCTTCCTCACTCAAATCGAGGCATTTTCCTATCTTTTCGGGCACCTCCAGCGCCTCGTCCTGCAAAGCGGCGCCTCTGTCTGTCAGCTCGACGATCAGATTGCGCTCGTCCTCCTTGGAACGCGTGCGCGTCAGGTAGCCCTTTTCTTCCAGCTTTCTGAGCAGCGGTGTGAGTGTGCTCGGGTCGAGCAGCAGCGCCCTGCCCAGCGTCTTGACGTTGGAGCTGCCGTGCTCCCAAAAATACATCATCACCACATACTGCGTGTAGGTCAAATTCAGCCCGTCCAACAGCGGTGCATACCGCCGCTGCACCTCCTTGGCGCAGAGATACAGCGGAAAGCACAGCTGATTTTTGAGACGGAGCGGCTCATACTTCTTGTCCATCAGATCAGCGCGGCGATGTCGCCTTCTATTTTTTCAGGCTCCACGGTGGGATTATACCTGCCGACGACCTTTCCCTCGCGGTCCACCAAAAACTTGGTAAAGTTCCACTTGATGTCCTCCGGCGCCTTGGTGCTCTTGCTGATTTTGGAAACCGCCTTCATTGCCGCCTTTGCCTTGAGGCCCTTGACCTCTTCCTCGGGCATTTCTTTTTTGAGGAAGGTGTACAGCGGATCCTCATTTTCGCCGTTGACGTCTATCTTTTTCATCTGATCAAACTGTGTTTTATAGCGAAGGGTGCAAAATTCGTGGATCTGATCATCACTCTCGGGCGCCTGGTTTGCAAACTGGTTGCACGGAAAATCAAGGATCTCAAAGCCCTTGTCGTGGTACTTCTCAAACAGCTCCTCCAAGCCCTTGTACTGCGGTGTGAAGCCGCAGCCGGTGGCGGTGTTGACGATCAAAACGACCTTGTTTTTGAGCGAAGCGAGGTCAAGATCCTCACCTTTTCTTGTTTTTACCCTGTAATCATAGAATGACATATGCAAAGCCTCCTTTGAATTAATTATTTTGTTTACAAATTAATTGTATCAAAACTATTTGTGTTTGTCAAGTGGTTTTCAAAAAATATTTTGTGTGCAAATCAATCACAAAAGTCACAGAAGTTTCCGCTCAAATTACATAAAACTTCTTGTAATATCTTCAATTATATGTTACAATTATACCAAGCATAAGCGAAATTATGCAAAGAAAGAGGTTTTTCTATGAAAGTGACAAACGACATCATCTATGTTGGTGTGAACGACCACAAAATCGACCTGTTTGAGGGTCAGTATGTGGTTCCCAACGGCATGGCATACAACTCCTATGTGATCCGTGACCAAAAAATCGCCGTGATGGATACGGTTGACCGCAACTTCAAGTTTGAGTGGCTGAACAATCTGGACGAGGCGCTGGGTGAGCGCAAGCCCGATTATCTGGTTGTGCAGCACATGGAGCCAGACCATTCCGCGAACATCTTCAATTTTATGACCAACTATCCCGATGCGACCATCGTTTCGAGCGCCAAGGCGTTCGCCATGATGAAGAATTTCTTCGGCACCGAGTTTGAGGACAGAAGGATCGTTGTCAAGGAAGGCGACACCCTTGAGCTGGGCGAGCATACCCTGCACTTTGTGGCGGCTCCCATGGTGCACTGGCCGGAGGTCATCATGACCTACGACAGCAAGGACAAGGTGCTCTTCTCCGCCGACGGCTTCGGCAAGTTCGGCGCGCTCGACGTGGAAGAGGATTGGGCTTGCGAGGCAAGACGTTACTATATCGGCATCGTCGGCAAGTACGGCGCGCAGGTGCAGAACGTTTTGAAGAAGGCGGCGACACTGGACATTCAGATCATCTGTCCGCTCCACGGTCCCGTTCTCAGCGAGAACCTCGGCTATTATCTCAACCTCTACAACACCTGGTCGAGCTACAGCGTGGAGACCGAGGGCATCATGATCGCCTACACCTCCGTCTACGGCAACACCAAGCAGGCGGTCGAGCTGCTCGCCGAAAAGCTCAAGTCAAACGGCTGTCCCAAGGTCGTTGTCAACGATTTGGCACGCGAGGACATGGCTGAGTGCGTGGAGGACGCGTTCCGCTACGGCAGGATCGTGCTCGCCACCACTACCTACAACGCCGAGATCTTCCCCTTCATGCGCGAATTCATCAACCACCTGACCGAGCGCAACTTCCAGAACAAGCAGATCGCGCTGATCGAAAACGGCTCCTGGGCGCCTCTTGCAGCCAAGACCATGAAGAAAATGCTCGAGGGCTGCAAAAAGATCGAGTTTGTGGAGCCGACCGTCCGCATCATGTCCGCGCTCAGCGACGACAGCCGCGCACAGATCGACGCGCTCGCCAAGGCGCTCTGCCATGACTACATCGAGCAGGACGGCGAGACCGCCAACAAGAACGACCTGACCGCGCTCTTTAACATCGGCTACGGTCTGTATGTCGTCACCTCCAACGACGGCAAAAAGGACAACGGCTTGATCGTCAACACCGTTACCCAGGTCACCAACTCGCCCAACCGCGTTGCCGTCTGCATCAACAAACAAAACTATTCGCACCACACCATCAAGCAGACCGGCGTCATGAACGTCAACTGCCTGTCCGTTGACGCGCCGTTCTCCGTGTTCCAGAACTTCGGCTTCCAGAGCGGCAAGAACGTGGACAAGTTTGCCGACTGGACGCCGCTGCGCTCCGACAACGGTCTGGTGTTCCTGCCCAAATATATCAACTCCTTTATGTCCCTCAAGGTGGAGGACTACATCGACCTCGACACCCACGGCATGTTTATCTGCTCCGTCACAGAGGCGCGTGTGCTCTCCGACAAGGAGACCATGACCTACACCTACTATCAGAACAACGTCAAGCCCAAGCCCGAAACCGAGGGCAAAAAGGGCTGGGTCTGCAAGATCTGCGGCTATGTCTATGAGGGCGAGGAGCTGCCCGAGGACTTCATCTGTCCGCTCTGCAAGCACGGCGTCGCGGATTTTGAGCCGATCGAATAACGGCGCTTCAACAGTCCGTTTCCATTTACATTTCCATTTATAGCATTTGCATTTAGTTAAAAAGGGCGCACCCTCAGACGGGCGTGCGCCCTTTTAGCCATCACCGGAGAACACTATGAAACAATATATTCTCGCCTTGGACGAGGGCACAACGAGTGCGCGCAGCATTTTGTTTGACCGCGAATGCAACGTGGTGTGCATGGCACAGCACGAATTTCCGCAGATCTATCCCCGTCCGGGCTGGGTCGAGCAGGATCCGATGGATATTTACGCCAACCAATACAGCTCCATGACGGAGTGTATCGCCAAGAGCGGCGTATCGCCCGACGAGATCGCCGGCGTCGGCGTGACGAATCAGCGCGAGACCGCGATCGTCTGGAACAAGCGGACGGGCAAGCCGGTTTATAACGCGATCGTCTGGCAGTGCCGCCGCACTGCCGACCTCTGCGACGCGTTGGAAAGACAGGGCTGCGCGGAGCTGATCGCGCAAAAAACGGGTCTGAAGCTCGACGCCTATTTCAGCGGCACCAAAATCAAATGGATCCTCGACAATGTGGAGGGAGCGCGTGAGCTGGCGAACCGCGGCGAGCTGCTGTTCGGCACGGTGGACACCTGGCTGCTGTGGAAGCTGACCGACGGCAAGGTGCATGTGACCGACCGCACCAACGCCTCGCGCACCATGCTCTACAACATCAACACCTGCGAGTGGGACGCCGAGCTGTGCGCGCTGCTCGACATTCCCGTAAGCATGCTGCCCGAGGTCAGGAGCAGCAGCGAGATCTACGGCGAAATGAACCTGATGGGCGCACATGTGCCGATCTGCGGCATCGCCGGTGACCAACAGGCGGCGCTCTACGGTCAGGGCTGTCTGCAAAAGGGCGACCTCAAGATCACCTACGGCACCGGCTGCTTTTTGCTCGCCAACACCGGCAACGCACCTGTATTCAGCCGCCGCGGACTGGTGGCGACCGTTGCCGCGACCTGTGCCGGTGAGCCGGTGCAATATGCGCTGGAGGGCAGCGTCTTTGTCGGCGGCGCGGTGATCCAATGGCTGCGCGACGAGCTGCGTATGATCAAGGACTCCGCCGACAGCGAATACTTCGCGCGCAAGGTGCGCGACAACGGCGGCGTGTATATCGTGCCTGCCTTTGCCGGACTGGGCGCACCGCACTGGCATATGCGTGCCCGGGGCGTCATCACCGGACTGACGCGCGGCGCCGGTGTGGAGCATATCATCCGCGCCGCACTGGAATCCATCGCCTATCAGTCCGACGATGTGATCACCGCTATGCGCAGCGATATGAACAGCGATATTCGCGTGCTCAAGGTAGACGGCGGCGCCTCCGCCAACAATCTGCTGATGCAGTTCCAGGCGGATATTTCCGATTTGGAGGTCATCCGTCCGGCGCAAAAAGAGGCGACGGCGGCAGGAGCGGCGCTGCTTGCCGGCAAGGCGGTCGGCTTTTACCAAGATCTTTTGTTCGACAAACAGCTCAACACTGTATTCAAGCCCTACATGGCGGCGGACGAACGCCGCAGACTGCTCGACGGCTGGCGCCGCGCGGTCAAAGCATGCTTAGCAAGTGAGGAATCATTATGACAATAACAGAAAGAAGAATCCCCTCCGCCGACGGCGTTCACCAGCTTTTTTGCCGTGTCTATCAGCCGGACGGTGAGATCAAAGGGCTGTTCCATGTCGTACACGGCATGAACGAGCATATTGATCGCTACGACACCTTTTTGCGTGAGATGACAGAGCACGGCTATTTGTGCTACGCCTTTGACAACCTCGGCCACGGCCGCACCGTCAACGACGACAGCGAGCTGGGCTTTTTGGTGGACTGGCGGTTTATGGTGGACGACGTGCAAAACGTCTCCAAGCAGATGAAGCGCGAATACGGCGCCGGTCTCCCCTGCTTTTTGCTGGGACACAGCATGGGCTCGTTTATTGCGCGCTGCGCCTCCGATCCCCAAATCTGGGATAAGGTTATCTATATGGGCACAGGCGGCCCCAATCCTGCCTCAAAGGCGGGCTTGGCGCTCATCAGGCTCCGTATCCGTCAGGAAGGACAGCACGCCCTCAGTCCCGAGATTGAGAGGATGGCGTTTGGCTCCTACCGCAAGCATTTTCAGGACGACCCCGACCCCATCGCGTGGCTGAGCACCCAAACCGAGGTGCGCGACGCCTACCGCAACGACAAATACTGCACCTTTTCGTTTACGCTCAACGGCTACTACAATTTGATAAAGCTGCAATCGCTGAGCAACAGCAAAACATGGTTCAAACACATCAGCGACGAGCTGCCGATCTTTTTGGTATCCGGCACCGACGACCCTGTCGGCAACTACGGAAAAGGCGTTACCGCCGTGTACAAGCAGCTGAACCGCTGCGGCAAAAACGTCAAAATGAAGCTCTATGAGGGCTATCGCCACGAGATACTCAATGATGTCTGCCACGACGAAGTGGTGCAGGACATATTGGATTTTATTCAATAAACTATAATAAGGGACGTGCCGCAAAGCACGTCCCTTTGTTGGTGATAGATTTTATTCAAAGCCTTTTTTCAGCAACAGCGCATTGCCGAGGCGAATGCTGCCCCACAGACGGTTCCACGGGCGTTTGGTGTCGTCGGGCGTCTGGCGGCGAAAAACCAGTCCTGCCGCGTCCTCAATGTCGTCATACGCCACCTGCTCGTTTTTCTTGTTGAAGAAGATGTAGCGCGTGATGTACCTGCCGCGCGTGATCTTGGAAACGTCCAGTGTAAACGCCTCCTTGTGCGTCTCTCCCTTTTTGCCGCTGTAAAAATCCTCGATCAAGTAGGAGGTGATGGGGATGCGTCTGGCGTCCTGCACCTCGATGCGCAGAGAGAGCGACGGGATGTCGGCGAGGTTTTCCCATTCCAGCTCCAGCTGGATCGGCTCGTCTCCGTAGAAGAGATTGGTGGTCCTGCCGATGTATTTGGCCTTTGTAAGATTGACGTCATGCCGCTTGACGGGGTTTTTGTACTTGTCGTCGTTGTATTCGGCGGCAAAGAATTCGTCGTTGTCGCCGCCCATATAGAGCTTGATCGCCTCGTCCACATCGCCGTCATAGACCTTTTTTCCGTGCTCGAGCACGATGCAGCGGTTGCACAGATCCTGAATGGTGCTCATATTATGCGACACATAGAGCACCGTGCGGTTCTCGTCGATCGCCAGCTCGCGCATTTTGGCAATGCATTTCTTTTGGAACTTCATATCGCCGACCGCCAGCACCTCGTCCATAATGACGATCTCCGCGTCGAGGTGCGCCGCGACCGAGAAAGCCAGCTTGACGAACATGCCGGAGGAATAACGCTTGACGGGCGTATCAATAAATTTTTCGCACTCGGAAAACGTGATGATCTGATCGATCTTTTTGTCTACCTCCGCGCGCGACATGCCGAGGATCGCGCCGTTGAGATAGATATTCTCTCTGCCGGTCAGCTCGGCGTGGAAGCCGGTGCCGACCTCCAGCATGCTGGCGATCCTGCCGCGATAGGCGATCCTGCCCTCGGTGGGCGAGGTGATGCGCGACAACAGCTTGAGCAGCGTGGATTTGCCTGCACCGTTGGCGCCGATAATGCCCACGCGCTCGCCGCGGTAGATTTCGAGATCGATGCCGTCCACCGCCATAAAGGTGTCGCCATCCGCCACATCACGCATGCCGATGCGGCGGTTCGGGTCCTCCTTGCCGCGCTTTTTGGCAAACCAGCTTTGCAGATCATGGCGGAGCGTACCGGTGCCGATCACGCCGAGGCGGTATTCCTTATGCAGATTTTCCGTTAAAATAACACAATTCTTATCCATGCTCATACCGTATCAATAAAGTTCTTTTCTACCTTGTTAAAGACGATCAAGCCGAACAGCACCACAACAGCCGTAATGCCAAGGCTGACCAGCCAATAAAACCACTCAAAGCTGCCGCAGCCCAAAAACGCATGACGATAGCTCTCGATGATCGGCGCAACGGGATTGAGCATGAACAACCCTTTTAACCACTGCGGAATGCGTGAAACGGGATAGACCACCGGCGTGATGTACATCCACAGCGAGACGCCGAAGCTGACGAGAATGTGGAGGTCGCGGTATTTGGTGGTGATGGACGAGATGATCAGACCCACGCCCATACCGAGGAACGCTGTTTGCAGCACCATCAGCGGCACCGCAAGAAGCGTCAGATTCGGGCACACCGCGTCGTTGGTGATCGCGTAAAACACAACAAGCCCCACAAACGCGAGCATTTGTATCAGATAATTAAAAAAGCTGTAGATAATATCGGAGATCGGCGTACCCAAGCGGGGAGAATAGACCTTGCCAAACAGCCGCGCGTTGCCGAGAAAGGTGCTTGACCCTCTGTTCAGACAGCCCGAAAAAAAGCCCCAGAGCACATTGCCCGACATATAAAACAAAAACTGCGGCATACCGTCGGTGGAAATGCCGGCAATGACGCCGAAAATGACCGTAAAGACCGTGGTGGAAAGCAGCGGATTGATCAAGATCCACAGCGGTCCCAGAATGGTTTGCTTGTAAGAAACCGAGATGTTGCGCTTGACAAACAGAATGATCAAGTCGCGGTAGCGCCACAGCTCACCGAAATCAATACTGAACCACTTGCGCTTCGCCTCTATATAGGTTATTCGTTCACTGTCCATTGCTTCACTTCCAAAAAATATTCCAACCTGTATTTTAGCATAATTATAGAACGGTGTCAATAAATGTTGGGATTTGCCTCACGTCCCACGCATGAAAAGTTATAATCAATAGAAATGGGAAAGTAGCATTTTTCAAAAATCAAAGAGCCATAATTTGCTGAAAAAACTTCCTTGTATCAAGGGAAATACAGAATCGTTTCTTCTTTAGAGACATCTTCTTTTTGCCGATTTCAAACAGTTTTAGGATTGACAAACACCATTTGTTGATAATATTCAGGTTTTGAGCGGCAATTTTATCCTTTGTTGTATTGGCGTCTTCCTTAAAAGTAACGTCCAAATGCCAGTGCATTACCTCAACAGACCAATGTTCTCTGATTGTCCTTGCAAATAAATCTATATCATGTGCGAGACTGCTGATATAATAGCGTTTTTCAACTGTTGTTTTGTCCCTTTTTTTGATAGTTTTGCGTACCATTCCTATACTTTTTATACCTTTCCATCTGCTTTTTTCAGCCATCCACTTGATGTTACTGCATTGATAGTATTCACGGGTTTCTATGCTTGAATGTGCCTTCTCTGTTGTCTTTTTATATCCGCCGTTCTTCTTTATTTCTTTCAGCATTTCCTCGTCTTCCAGATATTCAGTTATTTCTTCATATAAATTTCGCTGGTTTTCTTTAACCGCCAAAGTATAGTCTGCACGCTTTGCGCGAATCTTCTCGGCTATTGCTGTTTGCGTTCCAATTGCATCTATCGTGATGACACAGCCCTTCACATTGATTGTGTCCAATAATTTGGGTATCGCTGTAATTTCGTTGGATTTTTCTTCCACAGCTTCCTGTCCCAAGCAAAATCCGTCTGTATCGCACCATGCAGATACTATGTGATTTGCCTTTTGGGTTGCAGTCGCGTTGCCACGCATAGTTTTTCCGTCAACACTGATTATTTTTTTCAGTTTTTCTCCCTCGTTACTGTTTACCAGTTCATTCCATTTTTCATAAATCTTCTGCATATACGCAGGATCTATCATTCCCATGACTCTTTCTATCGTGTCATGAGACGGCACTCCGTTTTCCAGTCCGATATATTGCTTAAGAAAATCCTCGTTATACTCTGCGCAGTATTCTATTTCTTCCCAATCGTCCGCATTTGCCAATTTTGCAAACAGCACTATTACTACTATATCAAGCAACTTGTGCTTTACCTTCCACGGCTGCCTGATATCTTCTATAATTTCTATCATTCGTAATACTTCATCCATTATCTACACCGCCTTTATTCTATTATAGAATAAAAACAGCGCTTTTTTTATTTCATTTTATCGGAATAAGTCTGACATTTTGTAAACTCCGCAGAGGGAAATTCTTCTTTCAGCCGCGCGATCAGCGGGTTGATGACAATGTCTTCACTTTTGAAGTGTCCCGCGTCAATGACCGCGATGCCGTATTCGTTCGCGGCGTTGATTTCGTGGTGCTTAATCTCGCCCGTGATGAGGGCGTCCGCGCCGATGGCGGCAGCGGCAAAGATGTCCGAGCCGCCCGCGCCGCTCGCGACGGCGACGGTTCTGACCGTCCCTTTGCCCTCGGTGTAGCGCAGACCGCTGCATGCGAGATTCTGCATGACGCGCTGCGCCAGCTCACGCACGGAGATGGTGTCCTCGAGCGTGCCGGCAAAGAGACATTCTCCCTCGGGCGCGCGGTGCACCTCCTTCAGTCCTGCCGCCTGACCGAGACAGATATTCACGCCGAATTTCTCGCTCAAGTCGAGATTCGTGTGCATGCACACAGCGGCGATACCCGCCTGCGCGAGCAGATAAGGGACAGAGCGGCTGTTCATACGGCGCAGCGGCTGAAAAATAACGGGATGGTGGCTGATGATCAGTCCGCAGCCCTTTTCTTTCGCTTCCTTCACGACCTCCGCGGTGATGTCGAGCGTCACCAGCACTTTTGAAACAGGCGTGACCTTGTCGCCGACAAGCAGCCCGCAGTTGTCGAAGTCCATCGCGGTTGCGAGC
>ONGI01000039.1 GCA_900317315.1 uncultured Eubacteriales bacterium | reverse complement strand
GCTTTTTTCAGTACAGCCTCCGGCAGCATGGAGGGACCTGCGGAAAAATTGTAAACTCTTGCCATGTGTTAAAACTCCCTTTTCAATTATTTGGGTTTGTTTTGCTTACTTGATTACTCAAAAACTTCCCCATTTTTCATCTACCATAACAGCGATATTATACGCTTTTTCAAATAGGATGTCAATATTAATCCGTATAATTGGTTAAAAATTTAACAATTACCGGAAAATCACGCTTCAATTTTACCTATTACCGACAAAATATCCGCTTTCATGCGCAGGGCTTCGCTGCGCGCGGCAGCCGCAAAGTCGTCCTCCGTGAGTCCCTGCTTCTTCCATGCGCACATAATGCCGCGGCTGGAATTGATAATCGCGCCCAAGCCGTTTTTGTCAAAGGCGTTTTTGGCGTCCTGGGCACCGCCGCCCTGCGCGCCGTAGCCGGGAACAAGGAAAAAGGTGTGCGGCGCCTTTTCGCGCATCTCCTTCAGCTGCTCGGGATAGGTCGCGCCCACGACCGCGCCCACGCCGGAATAACCGTATTTGCCCGGGAGAGCTTCTCCCCACTGCTCGCACATTCTGCCCATCTGCTCATAGACGGACGCGCCGTTTGTGAGCTTTAGATCCTGCAACTCGCCGGAGCTGGGGTTGGAGGTCTTGACGAGCACAAAGATGCCCTTGTCCTTCTCCTGACAAATCTTGACGAGCGGCTGAATGCCGTCGGTGCCGAGGTAGCCGTTGACGGTCAGGGCGTCCGCGCCGAACGCGTCAATCGCCTCGCCTGCCACGTCGGTGGTGCCGAGATGTGCGGTGGCGTATGCCTCCATGGTGGTGCCGATGTCGTTGCGCTTGCCGTCGGTCATAACGAACATGCCCTTTTGCTGCGCATAGGCGATGGTCTCGGCGAGCGCGCGCACGCCCTGCCAGCCGTACATTTCATAATATGCCGCCTGCGGCTTGATGGCAGGCACAATGTCACAGATTTGGTCGATGATTGCCTTGTTGAACGCCAGCAGCGCAGCCGCCGCGCCCTCCAGCGTCTTGCCGTACTGCGCAAAGCACGCGTCCTTGACGGAAGCCGGCACATAGTCGAGCTTCGGGTCAAGACCGGCAACGGTGGGATTCTGCTTTTCGATGATATTTTCAATCAGTCTGTCAAATGCCATAAGTACCTCCGGAAGTTGTAAAGAATAATGAATGAAAAATAATGAATACGCATTACGAATTAATGATGTCATAGAGATCATTCGCAAACTTATAGTAGTCCTTTCTGCCCTCCTGAATGAACTGGATCGCCGGACGCGGATGGGTGTTGTACTGACCGGTGAGCATGTAGGGCACATCGTAGCCCCACTTGACGCCTGCCTCCTGCAGCTTGGTCATGTGGTTCTGCATCATGCGGATGATCGGGTTGACCTTGTATTTCGGGTTTTTGAGGAAGCCGAGCAGCAGCTCCAGCGCACAGTTGCCGGCGCCTCTGCCCATGCCGTCAACGGTCGCGTCGAGGTAGCTCGCGCCGTATGCCATGGCTTCGATCGTGTTGGCAAAGGCGAGCTGCTGGTTGTTGTGGGCGTGGATGCCGGTGAGCTTGCCGTATTTTTCGGCGATCTCGCCGTACATCTCGGCGTAGCGGCGCGCTTCCTCGGGATAGAGAGAGCCGTAGCTGTCCACGATATAGAAGCACGAGACCGGCGTCTGTCCCAAGATCTCGAGCGCGGTTTTGAGATCCTCGGTGCGCGCCTTGGAGATCGCCATGATATTGATAGTCGTTTCGTAGCCCTGCTTGGCGCAGTATTCGATCATTTCGACGGCGGCAGGGATGGTGTTGATGTAGGTGGCGATGCGCACCAAGTCGATCGGGCTTTCGCTTTTAGGGATGATATCCTCCTCAAAATCGGTTCTGCCCACATCCGCCATCACGGCGATCTTCATTTTGGGATTGCCCTCGCCCACGATGGCGCGAATGTCGTCGTCGTTGCAGAACTTCCACTTGCCGAAGTCGTCCTCGTCAAAGATCTCCTTGCTCGCCTTGTAGCCGAATTCCATATAGTCCACACCGGCTTTGAGGTTGGCTTTGTAGAGGTCGCTGACGAATTCGTCCGAAAAACGGAAGTCGTTGCAGAGTCCGCCGTCGCGGATAGTGGCGTCCACCACGCGTATGTCCTGTCTGACGGACAGAAGGTTACCTTTTTGTGCCATTTTTTCTCACTCCAAAAATCATATTTGCGGCGGCTGTGCATGGGAGTGGTCGCGCCGCGTATTCACACGAAAGGCGAGCCAAGCTCGCCCTTCACAATAATCAGTTGTCAATAAAAACCGTTTTGCCGCCGAGCAGCGTCCGCTTCACCTTGCCGGTGAGGGTCATGCCCTTGAACGGCGTATTTTTGCTCTTGCCGTGCAAACGGTCCGCGTCCACCGTCCACTGCTCGTCCGGGTCGATCAGCGCGATGTCGGCAGGTGCGCCCACCGCAAGGGTGCCGGCGTCGATGCCGAGAAGCTTGGCAGGATTGACCGACATTTTTTCGACCACCTGACCGAGCGTGAGCACGCCGGTCTTGACCAGATAAGTGTTGGCGACCGCAAAGGAGGTCTCCATGCCGACGGAGCCGTTGGGCGCCTTTTCAAAATCGGACTTTTCCTCCGGGGTGTGCGGCGCATGGTCGGTGGCAATGCAGTCAAGCGTGCCGTCGGTCAAGCCCTCGATGATGGCGGCGACGTCCGCTTGGGTGCGCAGCGGCGGATTCATGCGGTAGTCGGCGTCGCGCTTCAGGAGCACCTGCTCGGTCAGGGAGAAGTAGTGCGGTGCGGTCTCCGCCGTCACCTGCACGCCCCTGCGCTTGGCGTCGCGCACCAATGCCACGCTGGTTTTGGTGCTGACATGGCAGATGTGGACGGGCACGTTTTCGGCTGCCGCCAGCGCGATCTCACGTGCGGTGCCGCAATCCTCGGCTGCCGCCGGAATGCCCTTGACGCCGAGCTGCGCGGAGGCCGCGCCCTCGTTGATCTTGCCGCCGTCCGCAAGGAACAGATCCTCGCAGTGGGCGACGACCGTCATGCCGAGCGACGGCGCCAGCTTCATGGCGTCGCGCAAAAACTTGGTGTTTTCGACCGGTCTGCCGTCGTCGCTGAGTCCTACAGCGCCTGCGCTGCGCAGGGCGCGGAGGTCGGTCGGCTCCTCGCTCTTCAAGCCCTTGGTGATGCTCGCGGCGACATAGACCTTTGCATTTGCGTCCTTTGCTTTATTGATGATATAGTGTACGGTTTCGGGGTTATCCACCGTGGGGACCGTGTTGGGCATGCAAAGCAGGCTCGTGACGCCGCCTGCCGCAGCCGCGTTGCAGCCGGTGAGAATATCCTCCTTGGCTGTCTGTCCGGGGTCGCGCAGGTGTACGTGCATATCGACAAAGCCGGGAACCGCCGTGAGTCCCGTCGCATCGAGCACCGCGCAGTCAGCGGAAAGGTCAGCGCCGATCTGCGCGATCTTGCCGTCCTGCACCAGAATATCCGCCGCGGCGTCCAAGCCGTCAGCCGGCGACACCACATGCGCGTTTTTTATCAGTAATTCCATCCTACACCTACTGCTTTCGGTTATCGTTGTTTGTCCTGTACCGACTGCCGTAGCCGGCGCGGCGCCGTTCCATGGCGGCGCGCTCCTGACGGCGGCGTTCGATCTGACGGCGGCGGCGCTCCTCCTCGGCTTTTTTTCGCTTGGAGAGCACGCGCTTGCGTTTGACCGCCCTGCCGATGTTCGTGAAAAAGTAGCCCACGCGGGTGCCTGCGCCTTTGATGACGCCCGGCTTTTGGGCGTTTGACGCGGCGGTATGCTTCTGCTCCTTTTGGGGAGCAGGCAAGACGTCCTCCTCCAGCTCCTCGCTGGTGACGGCGCCGGAAATACGGTCGGGCGCTTCCTCAAAGAAGTCGCTGCTGTCGTTGAAGGTCTGCTTTTCCAGCTCCTCGCGCGAGGGTATCTCGTTTTCGTTGAGGAGCAGCCGCAGGCGCATGGTCGGGCGCAGGTCGGGACGGATCAGCGGCTTTTCGAGCACGCTGTCGAGCGGCATATCGTCGGTTTGGTTTTTCTCAAACACCGTCTCGGTCTGAAAAATCTCCGGCGCATACGGCTCCTGTGCGCTGTCGCCCCACTCCTCCGTGACGTTCAATTCTCCGCCGGCGGAAGCGTCGTCCGTTGCCTCTTCCATTGTCTGCCTGAGCTGGTTGTCGGTCATTGCCGTTTCTCCGTCATTTTGTCCGTCCGAAGCGGACGGTTCGGTTTGCTGCGGATGCACACGGTCGGTGTGTACCGCTGCGGTCAGCTTTGACCGCAGCGAGGAGAGCAATATTTGAACCGTGTGGCTGTTGGCTGATCCGGCGAAGCTGTTCGCCGCGGGCGCCGTCTGCGTTGTGCTGCGCAAGCGGATCACAACGGGGGCGGCTTTTGCACTGTCCCTCACCTCTGCCACGGCAGAGTCAGCCTTATTTGAGGGCAGTGCCTAATTAAAATTTTCGGAATCCTCCGTATCGGCGAGCAGACGTTCAATGTCCTCGTCCGAATACCGTCTGACGGGGGTGGCGGTGTCGTCGTCAAAATCGTCGTCATCGTCGAGATAGCGTCTGTAATCGACCTTCTTTTCCTCGGGTGCGGGTGCAGGCTCGGGCTCGGGCTTTTCTTCCGCAACAGGCTCCGGCGCCGCTTCGGGAGCAGGCGCTTGCTGCGTCTGTACCTGTGCCTGTGCCTGTGCCTGTGCTTCCGCCGCTGCCGCAGCAGCTTCCGCTGCTTCCGCTTCCTCTCGCGCCCTTCTGCGCTCCGGACTCTCGGCGTAAATATCGACATAGTCCTCCGTTTGGGGAGCAGGTGCTTCTGTCTTTTTCTGTTCGGGCTTCACGAGCTCGCGCTTTTCGATAACCGGCTCCTCGGCCTCTTCCGCTGTATGCTTGCTCTCGTAGGCTTCGCCCTCTGCGGAGAAGTCCTTGCGGATGATGCGGCGCTGTGCGTCATCGATCTCCACCGGCGCCTCCTGCGGCTCGGGCTTTTTGTCGAGCTTTTGCTCTGCCTGTTCGGGGCTCGGCTCGATCGCAACGGGCTTGGTGCGCATTTGATACTTGCCGGCAAGCTCCTCGATCACCTTGTCGTTATCCTTCTTGTTCTTTTCGGGATCGGGATTCTTGAATCTCTTGACAAGCTTGACGATCACGACCGCCAGGACCACCGCCAGCAGAATGCCGCCTGCGATCAGCAGGAAGGGCAGGATCTTGCGGAACGAAAAGGCGCGGTTCGCCTTGACAGACCGTGCGATGCTCTGCAGCACGTCATAGTCGCTGCCCTCTATGTCGCCCTCATTGCGGAACAATGTGAGCGTGATGTTTTTGCCGCTGAAAACGGTCGTCGCCTGGTATTGGTTGGAGACGCCCGTGTCGGGGTCGGTGATGCTCATTTTCAGATAGAGCCATGTCAGACCGTCGGGTATTTGATCGGGCGTGCAGGCGCTGTATTGCAGCTCGGCGTCGGTGCCGCCGAGGAAGTTGCGCGATACGCTGTCGACCTGTTCTGTTGTCAGTTCGTTAAAATCCTGTGCGCCGGTGTCCAGATAAGACAGCTGCACCGTGTAGGTGTTGTCGTTATCCATCGCCTGCATGTAGATGTCGCCGTCGCGGAAGGACTGCATCAGTCCGTCGTAGCTCACCTTATGCTGCACAAAATAGGGGTCGGTCGCCTCAGATGAACGTGTTACTGCCGTCATGTTGTCGGGCAGTGTCAGCTGGAGGTCATCACACTCCTTGATCGTCACCGTATTTCCGGCGGCAAAGACCGCCAAGCAGGACGCGGCTGCCATCAGCGTGCAAAGTGCCGCTGCCAACAGTCTTCCTGCCGTTTTTCTGCTCATAGTCATTCCCCCAAAGGTTGTTGAATTGGTTCTGCAAATTCATAAATTGCACACTGTTTTATTATACATAGTTTTTCGTCAAAATACAAGTCTATCGGCACAAAAAAATAGATTTATGCCTATTTTCTTTTTGCAAAAAAATGCTCCGCACGGAAAAACCTATGCGGAGCAGTATATTTTCAGCAAATGATCAGCCGATGATATGACCCTTTGCGCGGATCACGTCGATGACCTGATCGACATACTTTTCACATTCCTCATCGGAGCCTGCCTCGACCATCACGCGGATAACAGGCTCGGTGCCGGACTCTCTGAGCAGGATCCTGCCGTTTTCACCGAGAGCGGCGGCGACCTTTTCGACCTCAGCCTGCACGTCGGGGTCGTTCTTGGCGTCGGGCTTGGAGGCAACGCGGACGTTCTTGAGCACCTGCGGATACATCTTCATGGGAGCCGCCAGCTCGCTGAGGGGCTTTTCCTTGGCGAGCATGACCTCCATGATCTTGAGAGAAGTCAAAATGCCGTCGCCGGTGGTGGCGTACTTGGAGAAGATGATGTGACCCGATTCCTCGCCGCCGATGCGGTTGCCGGTCTGCATCATGTTTTCATAGACGTACTTGTCGCCGACAGCGGTCTTGTCGTAGCCGATGCCGACCTTGTCGAGCGCCTTGAACAGACCAAAGTTGCTCATAACGGTGGCGACGATCTTGTTGTTGAGGAGCTTGCCTCTCTCCTTCATGTAGCAGCCGTACATATAGAGGATGTGGTCACCGGTGACAAGATTGCCCTTTTCGTCAACCGCCAGGCAGCGGTCGGCGTCGCCGTCGTAGGCAAAGCCCACGTCGAGACCCTTTTCGACCACAAACTTCTGCAAATGTCCGATATGCGTGGAGCCGCAGTCGGTGTTGATGTTGTAGCCGTCGGGAGCGTCGTTGATGACATAGGTCTTGGCGCCGAGCGCATCGAATACGCCCTTGGCGATCATCCACGAAGCGCCGTTGGCAACGTCCAGACCGACCTTGACGCCCTTGAAGCTGTATTTGCTCATGGAGATCAGGTAGCCGATATAGCGGTTTCTGCCCGACACATAGTCAACGGTTCTGCCGATTTCGTCGCGCGAAGCAACGGGGATTTCGAGCTTGTCGTCAATATATTCCTCGACCTTGAGCAGCGTCTCCTCCTCCATCTTCTCGCCCTTGCTGTTGAGCAGCTTGATGCCGTTGTCGTAGTAGGGGTTGTGGGAGGCGGAAATCATAATGCCGCAGTCGAAGTCATCGATGCGTGTGATATACGCCACGGAGGGCGTGGTGGTTACGTGCATAATATACGCGTCGGCGCCGCTCGCCATCAGACCGGTGCAGAGCGCATATTCAAACATATAGGAAGAACGGCGTGTGTCCTTGCCGATAACGATCTTTGCTTTTTTGCCCATGTTGGCGCCGTAATACCAACCGAGAAAACGTCCGATCTTGACAGCATGCTCAAAGGTCAGGTTCTTGTTCGCCTCGCCTCTAAAGCCGTCGGTACCAAAATATTTGCCCATCACTCTGCCGTCCTTTCTACGATGTCACCGCTGTTTTTGAAAATGCAGTTTTCGGGGATCACGCCGCGCACACAGGAGGTGGGATAGACGCTGACGTGTCTGCCGAGCACGGAGCCGGGGTTGCAGACAGCGTTGCAGCCGACCTCCACATAGTCGCCCAGCATGGCGCCGAACTTTTTGACGCCGGTTTCGATCTGCTCGGTGCCGTTGTGTACCACGACGAGCTTTTTGTCGGATTTTACGTTGGAGGTGATAGAGCCTGCGCCCATGTGGGAGTAATAGCCCAGAATGGAGTCGCCCACATAATTGTAGTGCGGCGTCTGCACATGGTCAAAGAGAATGACGTTTTTCAGTTCCACGGAGTTGCCGACAACGCAGTTTGCGCCGACAAGCGCCGAGCCTCTGATGAACGCGCCGTGTCTGACCTCGGTCTCGGGACCGATGATGCAGGGAGCGCCGAGATAAGCGGACGGGAATACGGTTGCGGTCTTGTGCACCCAAACGTTCTCCGCGACCTCCTCATAGTCGTCGCCGAGCGTGGGACCGAGCGCCAGGATGAAGTCCTTGATGCCCTTCAGTGCCTCCCACGGATAGGTGAACTGAGAAAGGTAATCCTTTGCCAGCGTATGCTCCAGATCGTACAGATCAGTGATTGTGTACATTAAAGTCTCTCCTTCTTCTCAATGTCGAGAAAGTATTTGTAAGCGCCGACGGTCAGCTCGTCGCAAGCCGCCTCGTCGCAGGCGATGATCGCGCCGTTGTGCATTTGCAGCGCGGAGCAGGTCCACTTGTGGCTGACAGAGCCTTCGACGGTCTCCGCCAATGCCTTTGCCTTGTTGTGGCCGTTGATGAGGATCAGCACTTCCTTGGAATCGGTAACGGTGCCGACGCCGACGGACAGCGCCTGTGCCGGAACCGCCTCGGGGTCGTTGCCGAAGAAACGGGAATTGACGATCCTGGTGTCGGTGGTCAGGTTTCTGACGCCGGTGCGCGAAGCAAGGCTGGTGAACGGCTCGTTGAACGCGATGTGACCGTCAACGCCGATGCCGCCCATAAAGAGGTCGATGCCGCCGTAGGAAGCGATCTTCTCCTCATATGCGGCACACTCGCCCTCGGGATCGTCGGTCATGCCGTTGAGGATGTTGATGTTCTCGGGCTTCATGTCAACCAGATGGTCAAAGAAATTGTCATGCATGAAGTACCAGTAGCTCTGGTCGTGCTCGTGCGGCAAACCGAGATATTCGTCCATGTTGAAGGTGACGACGTTCGCAAACGACAGCTCGCCGTTCTGGTTCATGGTGTAGAGCTCCTTGTAGACGCCGATGGGCGAAGAGCCGGTGGGCAGACCGAGCACGAAGGGACGGTCCTCCTTGTGGTTCTTGATTTTCTGAGCGATATAGTTAGCCGCCCACTTGCACATTTTATCGTAATTATCCTGAATAACAACTCTCATAATATATGTCTCCTTGGGCTTTTGCCCGTCATGTTTTTAAATAATACATGGAAAGCGTCGGAAAAACCTTTGTTACAGTGTTGATTCTGCTTTTTCTTTTTTCCTGACGACACGCTTGCAGATCGCACAAATAGGCTAACCGCTTGATCTGCTCCTGCCGTAGCAGCATCCGCCGAGTCTTTCGATAACTGCCATTCCTCGTCAACCGTTTCGGTCCTGGCGCTAATAGTCTCCCTTTCTCCTTTCCGCAGAGGCTATTTTATGCAGGTCGGCGGTAAAAAAATACCGCTGACCTGAAAAATTGTAGCATATGAAACGGGAAAAGTCAAGATGCTTTTCCCGTTCTTTTCACATTTTAATGCGTTAAAATGTCAATATTTATTTTTCCGGCACCTGATGATGGAAGGTCGGCACCAGGGTGCTGAGCAGCTCCACGGTTTTTTCGCTGTCGTTCGCCTCGGCTGCCTCATGCAGGGCATTGAGCTTTTTGAGCATGTCGTCTGAGTCGATAGTGATCTGGTTGCCGATGAAGATCTTTTTGTTGGCGGTGGACTGCAAGCCCTCCTCGTCCATCAGCAGCTCCTCAAAGAGCTTTTCGCCCGGACGCAGACCCGTGAACACGATCGGCACATCCTTGTAGGGGACCTTGCCGTACATGCGGATCAGGTTTTCGGCAAGGGTGGTGATCTTGACCGGCGCGCCCATGTCGAGCACAAAGATCTCGCCGCCCTTTGCCATAGCGCCGGCTTCGAGCACCAGCGAGACCGCCTCGGGGATCGTCATAAAGTAACGGATGATGTCGGGATGCGTGACCGTGACGGGTGCGCCGCTCTCGATCTGGCGGCGGAAGAGCGGGATCACCGAGCCGTTGGAGCCGAGCACATTGCCGAAGCGCGTGGTGACAAACTCGGTGTGGTCGGTGTTCTGCGCCTTGTACTGGATGATCATCTCGCAGGCGCGCTTGGTGGCGCCCATGACGTTGGTGGGATTGACCGCCTTGTCGGTGGAGATCATCACGAATTTGTCCGCCTTGTAATATTCGGCGAGCGTCGCCACATTAAAGGTGCCGAAGATGTTGTTCTTGACCGCTTCCTCCGGCACGGTTTCCATCAGCGGCACATGCTTGTGCGCCGCCGCGTGAAAGACCACCTGCGGACGGTATTGACGGAAGATGGATTCGATCTTGTTGTAGTCGCGCACCGAGGCGATGAGCGTCACAAGATCGAGCGAATCGCCGTATTCGAGCCGCAGCTCCTGCTGGATGTCATAGGCGTTGTTTTCGTAAATATCGACGATAATGACCTGCTTGGGAGCATATTTGGCGATCTGGCGCACCAGCTCGCTGCCGATGGAGCCGCCGCCGCCGGTGACCATGCAGACCTTGCCGCAGATAAATGCGGCGATCTTCTCACGGTCAAACTCGATGGGCTTTCTGCCGAGCAGGTCTTCGATCTTGATCTCCTTTGCCTGTGTGAGCAGCTGGGGGGCGTTGTCGTCAAGAAGCAGCTCGCTGAGGTAGGGCACCACCTTGATGGTACATTTGGTAGCGGAGCAGTAGTCGAGGATCTTGCGCTTCTCCTCCTCCTCGCAGGACGGGATGGCGACGATGATCGTATCAATATCGCGCTCCGTACAGATGCGCGGTATCTCCGCACAGACGCCGACGACCTCTACGCCTTTGAGTCTGGTGTGAAGCTTGGTGGGATCGTCGTCCACCATACAGACCGGCAACAGGACGCCGGAGGGATTTTTGGGGTCGGATTCGGCATTCCTGATCTCGTTGAGGATCACGCGTCCTGCCTGACCGGCGCCGACGATCATCGTGCGCTGCACAGCCTCGGTCTTTCCGGCTCTTGTCAGGTTGAGGAAGGTCCTCTTGAACGCAAAGCGGAACAGCAGAACGCCGGCGGTCGCCACCAGATAATACAGCAAAAAGAACGCCTTGCGCGGCACGATGTTGATGATATTCAGCACGCAAAAGCCCATGCCGAAGCCGAGCGTCATCGCAAAGCCGCTCGCCAGATAGTCGCGTATGTTAAAATACCGCCAGAGCCGCGTGTACGAGCCGAACAGCAGCAGCATCAGCTCGCAGGTCAAAATATCGATCAAAATAAAATAAAACAGATTTCCCGACGCCTCAACATGAAACCATTCTGTCAGCGCAAAAAAGTAGTTCAAAACGATCCCGCTGACGGTGATGATCACCACATCCGCCAGCAGCAGCACCAATTTGCGCGAATTCAATCTAAACATCTTTCCTTTAGACTCCCTTACCTCATACTAAAATTCCATACTTTTCACAAATCCATACGAATTTCATTATATTCTCTATCATTATATGCTAACAATGCAGAAAAGTCAATCAATAAATTGTTGGTTTTATCTATAAAGCAAAACGCAGAACCCAAAGGCTCTGCGTCAATTGTATATTTATTTGTATCCCGTTTATCCCAGCACGCGCTTGGCGGCGTCCACGCTCTCCTTGGCGTCGCGGCAATAGTAGTCGGCGCCGATCTTCATGGCGTAGTCCTCGGTCAGCACCGCGCCGCCCACAAAAACGGTGCACCTGCTGCTGCCGTCGGGGTTTTGCAGCGCCGGCGTCGCACGGACAAGGCGAATGGTGTCCTCCATGCTTTTGAGGGTGGTCGTCATCAGCGCGGAGAGCCCGATCATGGTGATATTTTGTTCTATCGCCGTATCGACGATCAGCTGCGGCTCCACGTCCCTGCCCAAGTCCACCACGGTGTAGCCGTAGTTGTCGAGCAGCACCTTGACGATGTTTTTGCCTATATCGTGGATGTCGCCCTTGACGGTAGCGAGAATGATCTTTCCCTTGCTGACGCGGTTGTCGCCTGCCGCGCTCAGATGCTTTTTGATCACATCAAAGCACACCTGCGCGGTATTGGCGCTCTGAATCAGCTGCGGCAAAAAGATTTTTCCCTTTTCAAAGTCCTCGCCCACCCTGTCGAGCGCCGGGATCAGGCGGCTGTTGACGATCTCCATCGGGTCGGTGTCCGCAAGCAGCTGCTCCGTCGCCTGTGCGCCCTCGTTCTTGAGACCGCCGCGCACAGCGTCCTCCAGGCTGAAAGAAGCCTGCTGCGGCTTGACGACCGGCGCCGCATCATTGTAGCTGCTGATAAAATCCGATGAATTCTTATCAATACCGGCGAGCACGCGGTAGGCGCGGACGGCGCCGGTCATGGCGGCGATGTTGGGGTTGATGATCGGCAGGTCCAGCCCCTCCTCGAGCGCCATGGTGAGGAAGGTGCTGTTGACGAGCTCACGGTTGGGCAGTCCGAACGAGATATTCGACACGCCCAGACAGGTTTTGCAGCCCAGCTCCGTTTTGACGCGGTGCAGAGCGCGCAGCGTCTCACGGCAGGCGTCCTGCTCGGCGGAGACCGTCAGCGTCAGGCAATCGATATAGACGTCGCGGCGGTCGATGCCCAGCGCCTCGGCGCGGGCGACGATCCTTTTTGCGATCTCAAATCTGCCCTCGGCGGTTTTGGGAATGCCGTTTTCGTCCAGCGTGAGTCCCACCACCGAGGCGCCGTATTTTTTGACAAGCGGCAGCACCGACGCCAGACTCTTTTCTTCGCCGTTGACGGAGTTGACGATCGGCTTGCCGTTGTAGGCGCGCAGTCCGGCGTCGAGCACGTCGGGCTTGGTGGAGTCGATCTGCAGCGGCAGGTCGCAGACGCTCTGGATCGCCTTGAGCACGCGCACCATCATTTTCTTTTCGTCGATCTCGGGATGGCCGACGTTCACGTCCAGCAGCTCTGCGCCGCCGCTCGCCTGTGACAGCGCCTGTGTGAGAATATAGTCGATATTGTTGTCCGCCAACGCCTGCTTAAAGAGCTTTTTGCCGGTGGGGTTGATCCGCTCGCCGAACGGCTGATAGGCTTTATTATTCAGGACCCGTTTCAGCTCCGCGATGTAGGCAGGCGTGGTGCCGCAGCAGCCGCCGGCAAAGCGCACGCCGTAGGGCAACAGCGCCTCGACGCACTGTGCAAAGCGTTCGGGCAGGATGTTGTATTCGTTGGTGTTCGGATCAGGCAGACCGGCGTTCGCCTTGACGATCAGCGGCAGGTCGGTGAAGCGCGTCATCTCCGCCACCACCGGCTCCAGCTCGTCGGGTCCCAGCGAACAGTTGACGCCCAGCGCGTCCACACCCAAGCCGGTCAGCGTCAGCGCCGCCGCCGCAGGCGAAACGCCGGTAAAGGTGCGGCCGCCGCGCTCAAAGGTCATGGTCGCCAGAACGGGCTTGTCGCTGTTTTCCTTTGCCGCCAGCACCGCCGCCTTGAGCTCATAG
>ONGI01000011.1 GCA_900317315.1 uncultured Eubacteriales bacterium | reverse complement strand
ACGGAGAGAATGTTTATTGCATAAGAAAACGGCAGGCGTACCAATGCGGTGCGTCTGCCAATACTGTTTTAGTATGTGATTTTATCAATTACATTATTAAGTGAGATAAATTCATCAGCCGTGGTTTTTAATTCGCCTGAAACATTGTCCCAAAATGCAACTACCGCTTTTACCCCATAATCGGTGATTTGATTCATGACCGGCACAAAATCACTATCTCCCATTACTAGAACAAATGTATCACCTGGAGTTGCTTCAGTATATAATACCTTTAGAATTTCTGCAACAATTCCTGTGTCAACTTTCTTTTCCTTATTGGCAACGTTACGCTGAATATTATGTACTGTGAACCCCGCTTTTTTCATTGCGTTCCATAAACTATCTTTATTAGTAGGTTTTGAACCAAAAAGGATAGCGTTTTTTATGTCAGAAACATGAGAATTGGTTACTTCATTTAGAAGTTTACCGAAATCTATTGCCCAACTATTATCTTGAATTGAAAGTGCATGTGCATTATAAATGGAATCAACATTTCCTTTGTGCACAGCAGAATAATACTTTCCTTCAATCCAAACATTTGAGTTGTCAACAAAAACAAAATAAGACATTTTATCCCTCCCAAAAATGGTGCGCCCGACAGGAATTGAACCTGCACCCCGAAGGACCGGGACCTAAACCCGGCGCGTCTGCCAGTTCCGCCACGGGCGCTTATATAAATTGAAAGTTGAAAATGGAAAATGGAAAATTATTCTTTACTTGACTTTAAGATTGTGGTCAATATTTTCTCAATTTCAACACAATTTGCTAAAATAGTTTTTATCTCATTGTCAGATAAAAAATCCGTTGCGTTAAGTAATCTCAGCCAATACTTGGTTTCAGTTGTTTCTTTTAATGCGATAGAAATCTTAGAAATGAAATCAGCTTTACTTTGTGCTTGTTGCGCTTCAGCGACATTCGCACCGATACTTGTTCCGGAACGCAAAAGCTGCTTGGAAAGCACAAACTCCTTTTTCTTATCAGAAAGATACTTATACAGCCTTACAATTCTGATTGCGAAATCAAAACTTTTCTTTTCGATAATATTTTCCATAATACAATATAAATCGGAGCGAAGCGACCCTTAATTTTCAACTTTCCATTTTCAATTTTCCATTATGATTCTTCCGCCGAGGTGACGTTACCTAAATCCAGCGTGTCTGCCAGTTCCACCACAGGCGCGTTTTTATAAAAATCAGGTCGCAAAACCCGATATTTATCTGTTATTTAATTGTTTTGTTATTGCGCAAAGGGTTTAATGCTTCATAACTTCTGCCAAGGTTTTGTGAAGGAAAACCATTTGATATGGCGTACTGATGTCGATAACAGGCATAAAAGCATTAAACATTGCCATGAAAACGCCGCCGAGAAAAATAAAAATTGCGAATGTTTTTAGAACTTTTGCCATTACATACGCGCCTGTTATTACGCCTCTTCCCTGAACATTCGCGCGCAGATTGGATGATGTAACCGCGTAGCCGTAATTATTTTTTAAGTAGACCGACAGGTTCAGCGCAAAGCGTGAAAATAGTGTAAAAACAAATAATCCACAAATGCCGTTCTGAATCCCTTTCTCACCGATAAAGGCGAATACAGGCAAGTGATAAACACCATAAAGCGCGATTGACAGAGCAAAAGAAATAATGATATTGATTATACCAACAGCTTGTCTGCCGCGATACTGAAACAGCATAAGCAAAATGACAGCCAGCGCGCAAACAGCGGAAAGACAAATGTTGATGGGGGAAGCTGTAACCGGAAAAAGATTTTTCAAAACAGAGCAAACAAAAAAGAATCCAACAGCAAAAGCAAACAAACACAAATCTGTTATCAACAATGTTTTGCTTGGTTTATTCATTTGTAAATCTTTCCTTTCACCAAGGTGACGTTACCTAAATCCAGCGCGTCTGCCAGTTCCGCCACGGGCGCACATCTATTTTTTCAACAGCATTTTGCTGTGAAAAACAAAGTTTATTCAGAGGGATTCGGGTCGCCATTCAGTCAACCCATTCGCACTGCGTCCCATTACAACAGCGGCAGCTGTTGAGGGACTTCCGAAAATCTTATTCTCGGTGAACACCCATTCCGAATTAATAACATTAGTTTCAATTAACTTTTTTCTTAATTCAATAACATAATTTGGGCATGATCTTGTAACAGTTGAAGCCACTTTTGATCCCTTTAGTACAACAAATCCTTCGCTCGTTTGCTGTCCTTCTGCATCAGCGCCTCGTGCAGCACGAATACACAATTTAGGTGTATCTGCCTCCGCGTTGTTATCGGAATTGATCACTGCGATTGGTTCAAGCACCTTGTGACCTAAAACATTATTGATAAGACGAATATTATATAAGAATTCGTCCATTTCTGCTTGTTCTGCTTCTGTTAATGATGCATCAGCAGGGACGGTAGGATTCTCAACAAAATATCTATCAGCTTCTTTTGCCAGAAAATAACATTTATGCTCCAGATATTTTATATGTGCTTTGTTCAGCCTGTTATCTTTACTGATAAAAACAATGCATTCATTCCAAAAGTCTTTACCGGTTGGAGAATCGTGTTGCAATAAGCGATTATATACATTTTCCGATTCACCGATATACACGATGCTTTTTTCATCAATATCATTCTTGCCAAACAAAAAATAAATACCACAGGCAGCTAAATCAGGTCTGTCAAAGCAACCATGTACTTTAATTCTTGGAATCTTATATGCTTTACCATTCCAATTTGACAACTCACATACCCATCGACTATTTGGGTCTCCCTCGATCAAAAATAAAGATATAGTTTTTCCAAAAGTGACCATATTATTCTCCGCTATATTCTTCCACCTATGTATCGTTGTCTAAATCCGGCGCGTCTGCCGGTTCTGCTATAACACACATGCGCTTTATGTCACAGGATTTATTATACTAAAAAAATGCCCGAATGTCAACGGTGTTTTATTCAAAGACGTCGGTTTCCGGTTACGCGCTGTCGGCGGTAACGCAAAGACACAGACATGCGCCCTATAGAGTCATTGACTTGTATCACTTGTATATGGTATATTTTTTGTATAAACTGGGGAAGTTTTTTCAACAAACTGACAGAAGAAAAGGAGAATGGTATGATGGTCAAACGGATGATTTCACTGCTGTTATCGCTTGTGCTGCTGGCGGGCATGACGGCGGTCGTGCCGACTGTCGGCGCGGCGGAAACACAGAGTGAGCAAACGGGCGCGTCGGGTACGACCGGCAGCTGCACTTGGTCGCTGAGCGGCACCGTGCTCACGATCTCAGGCAACGGCAGAATGAAGGATTATAATGTGAGCTACGGCACCAAGCCGCCGTGGGGAACAAATATTACACAGGTCATCGTCAACTACGGCGTGACCTATATCGGCGAGGACGCCTTTTACGGCTGCGAAAATCTGACCGAGGTCCACCTTGCGGACGGCACGCTGACCGAGATCGGCGAATCCGCCTTTGCTATGTGCAAGAATTTGGAGGAGATCGTGATCCCCGATTCGGTGGAGACGATCCAAAGTTATGTGTTCGGCTACTGCTTTGCTTTGAAAGAGGTCACGCTTTCAAAGAATCTGAGCTTTCTCGGCTTTGACGCGTTTTTACGCTGCCATGCGCTGGAGCATATCGAGCTGCCCGATTCGATCACCAGTCTGGCAGGTGAGGTTTTCTATATGTGCACCGCGCTCAAAAGCGTCCGGCTTCCTGCACATCTGGATTCGATCTGCAGCGGCGCGTTTCAGAGCTGCGCCGCGCTGGAAAGTCTTGTGCTCCCGGACACCCTGACGATCATTCAGAGCACCGCGTTCCGAGGCTGTACAAAATTGGCTGCGATCAACATTCCCTCCGGCGTGACCGATTTCGGCGCTTCCGTTTTTGAGGGGACAGCTTGGCTTAAAAACCAGCCCGAAGGCGGGCTCTACATCAACAACTGCCTGTTGGACTATGTGGGCGAAAATCTACGGTGTTATGAATCAGCCGACGCTGCAAAAGGTGGTCATCCCGCACAGCGTCACCGCGATCCTCAACAGCGCGTTCTCCGGCTGCACCGCCTTGACCGACTTCGTTATTCCCGACAGTGTGACAAGGATCGGCAGCCGCTCGCTGGAGAATACCGCGTGGCTGAACCGGCAGCCCGACGGCATAGTGACGGTGGACGGCATTTTGTATCAGTACAAGGATTGTCCGCGCTTTGTGAGAGTGGATGCGAGAGTCGTCGCAGCCGGCGCGTTCGGCGGCAGTGAAACGCTCGAAGAGGTCGAGATACATGAGGGCGTGGCGTATATCAACGCCGGCGCTTTCGCAGATTGTCCGGCGCTGGTGGCGGCAGGCTTTTTCTCGGATGCCTGCGCGATCGGGGACGGCGCGTTTTTGAACAGTCCGCAGCTCGTCTTTTATTGTTCTCACAATTCCACGGCGCACCTCTACGCCAAGGCAAACAATATCCCGTTCCGTAAGGTGAGCGGACAAATCGGCGATCTGCGCTGGGTCATGGAGGGAACCAAGCTGACGGTGTACGGCAGCGGCAACATTCCGTCGGGCAACGGTCCGTGGCATGATGACGTGACGGAGATCGTTCTCGGCAAGGGCGTCGGCAGCGTCGGCAACAGCGCCTTCGGCAACCTCAGCAAGCTTGATAAGCTGGTGGTGCAGTCGCGCACGACGAGCTTCGATGCATGGACGCTTCCGGCAGGGCGCAAGGTCGGCGTGTATTGCTACAAGGGATCCGAAGCCGACAAAAGGCTCAAGCCGAACGTTGTCCATCCCATCACCGTTACCTATCTCGGAGAAAAGGGAGACGCGAACATCGACGGCGCGGTGAACATCGGCGACGCGACCTTCCTGCAAATGCTCCTTGCGGAGTACGGCGACCGCCTGCTGACGGCGGACGACCCCGATGTGCTGGCGCAGGGCGATATGAACGACGACGGACGGCTCACCGTCAGCGACGTCACGGCGATCCAAAGGTATCTCGCCGAAGCCGCGACCGTGGGATAATATCTAATCATATCAACTCATATCAAATGCTGCACACGGCGGAACGGTCGGGTGCAGCATTTTTTATAGCATAAAAAACAGATTGAACCGCCTCCGAAGGGGAGAGCCGTTCAATCTGTAGAAGTTTTATTCGTTGCCCGGTCAGAAAACCGTTTTTTCTAAGGGTGACTTTGCTAAGGTTAGGAAAAGCAGATAATCATTTCATATTTTCCAAACAGATAAAACCTAACCTCACGCACACGTTCTGACGCGCCGTTGCAGAAAGGTTATCAAAACATGCCGCTGTCCAAAGGCGCGCTGCCCACCGTGGCAACGGAAAGACAGCACGCAAACCACCACTAAAGCAACGTTCTGACGCGCCGTTGCAGAAACATAATCTAACAATGTATCTATCCAAAGGCGCCCTGCCCACCGTGGCAACGGTTAGTCGAGGGAGTTCTTTTGTTTGGCGGGGACTTGCTTTTCGTAGCAGGCGAAGGCGTCTTCCACCAGCTTTTTGTCGGGCTTGGGTGAGAGCAGACTCACGATCGGCACGATGATCAAGCCTGCCAGCATCGCAAACGCGCCGCAGTTGATCGGCGATTGCAGCAGTACGGGGAACAGCTGCTTGGCAAAGAGGTTGAGCAGCATGATGCCTGCGCCGAAAATGAAGCTGACCCAGCAGGCGAGCTTGGTGGTCTTTTTCCAGTAAAGACCGTAGAGGAACGGCGCGAGGAAAGCACCTGCCAGCGCACCCCACGAAACACCCATCAGCTGGGCGATGAATTTGACGCTCTCGTTCTGGCTCTTGACCTGATAGATGGCGATGAACGCCGAAATGGCGATGAATACCACAACAAAAATACGAATGATAAATACCTGCTTTTTGTCGTCCATCTTCTTGATGACATTGCCCTTGAGCAGGTCGATCGTCAGCGTGGAGGAGGACGCAATGACGAGGGAGGAGAGCGTGGACATGGACGCCGACAGCACCAGAATGACCACGATCGCCATCAGAATAGGCGGCAGATTGGACTTTTCGAGCATGGTGGGAATGATGTTGTCAAAGCCGTCTTTGGCAGCGCCGTCAAACAGTCTGCCAAAGCCGCCGAGGAAGTAACAGCCGCCGGCCACGATGATCGCAAAGCCGGTCGAAATGATGGTGCCCTTTTTGATGTCGCGTTCATGCTTGATGGCGTAGAACTTCTGCACCATCTGCGGCAAGCCCCAGGTGCCGAGCGAGGTCAGAATGACAACGCCGAGCAGCGCCAGCGGATCGGGCCCGAAGAAGGAGTTGAATATGCCGGGCACGTTCGATACAGCCGGATCGTTGACCTGCGCCAAACCGTTGAGCGCCTCCATAAAGCCGCCCTGATTCATCAGCACCGCCGCGATGACCGCCACAATGCCGAACAGCATGATGATGCCCTGAATAAAGTCGTTGATCGCGGTCGCCATGTAGCCGCCGGCGATGACATAAATGCCGGTGAGCACGCTCATGGCAAGGATACACCATACATAGTCAATGTTGAACGCCTTGCTGAACAGGCGCGAAAGACCATTGTAGAGTGACGCCGTGTAGGGGATCAAAAACACAAAGGTGATGATCGAAGCGCCGATTTTGAGCCCCTTGCTGGCAAAGCGCTTGCCGAAGAATTCCGGCATGGTCGCGGAGTTGAGGTGCTGCGTCATGATGCGCGTGCGTCTGCCGAGGATGACCCATGCGAGCAGCGAGCCGATGAGGGCGTTGCCCAGACCGATCCAAGTGGACGCGATACCGAACTTCCAGCCGAACTGTCCGGCGTAACCGATAAAGATGACCGCCGAGAAGTAGGAGGTGCCGTAGGCAAACGCCGTCAGCCACGGTCCGACGCTTCTGCCGCCGAGCACAAAGCCGTTGACGTCGGTGGCGTGCTTGCGGCAGTAGATGCCCACGCCGACCATGACGCCGAAGAACAGCACCAGCATGATGATTTTGATTGCTAAATCCATTGTTATACCCCCAAGTGGGAATTTATATTTTCGGACAATGAAACACTTTCTGTTATTTCAGATCCGAATTGAGACTGATTTCGTTTTGCTGCGCCACAACGCTTTCGCCGCAGTATTTTTTGCGCAGCACGGGCTTTTCGATTTTGCCGGTAGGATTGCGCGGCACGTCCGCAAAAATGACCTTTCTCGGGCGTTTGTAGCGCGGCAGCGCCATGCAGAAGGACTTCACGTCGTCCTCGCTGAGATAGTGACCGGGCTTCAGCTCGATGACCGCCGCGGCGATCTCGCCGAGACGCTGATCGGGCAAGCCGATGACCGCCACATCCTTGATGGCGTCGTTGGAACGGAGAAAGTCCTCGATCTGCACCGGATAGATATTCTCGCCGCCGGAGATGATGACGTCCTTTTTGCGGTCAACCAGATAGATAAAGCCGTCGCTGTCACGCTCCGCCATGTCGCCGGTGTAGAGCCAGCCCTCATCGTCGAGCACCTCGTCGGTCGCCTTGGCGTCGCGGTAGTAGCACTTCATGACGCCGGGACCTCTGACGGCAAGCTCACCCACGCCGTCGGTGACGGTTTGGCGGTTTTCGTCCACGATGCGTACCTCCCAGCCATAGCCCGGAACGCCGATAGCGCCGACCTTGTGGATGTTGCCCATGCCGAGGTGAACGCAGCCGGGTCCGATGGATTCGCTCAGACCGTAGTTGGTGTCGTATTCGTGATGGGGGAATACCGCTTTCCAGCGCTTGATCAGTGTGGGCGGTACCGGCTGCGCGCCGATGTGCATCAGACGCCAGTGGCTGAGGTCATATTCGTTCAGATCCACCTGACCGCTTTCGATCGCGTCCAAAATGTCCTGTGCCCACGGCACCAGCAGCCAAACGATGGAGCAGCGCTCCTCGCTGACGGTGCGGATGATCCATTCGGGGCTGACGCCGCGCAGCAGCACAGCCTTGCTGCCCGAATACAGGCTGCCGAACCAGTGCATTTTGGCGCCGGTGTGATAGAGCGGCGGAATGCAGAGGAACACATCATCGTGTGTCTGTCCGTGATGGGCGTGCTCCACCTTGGCGGAGTGCATCAGGGCGCGGTGCGCGTGCAGGATCGCCTTGGGAAAGCCCGTGGTGCCGGACGAAAAATAGATGGCGCCGTCGTCGTCGTCGGTGATATACACGCTCGGCGCCTGTGAGGAGCAGTAGCCGATCAGCTTTTCATAGCTGTCTGCAAAGCTGGGACATTCGTCGCCCACATAAAAGCAGTTTTTTACGCGCGTCAGCTGCGGCAAAACCTCCTCGACTCTCCCGATAAATTCGGGACCGAACACCAGCGCGTCGGAGTCCGCCTTGTTGACGCAATAGGCGATTTCCTCGGCGGTATAGCGGAAGTTGAGCGGCACGGCGATGGCGCCTGCCTTGAGCACGCCGAAGTAGACCGGCAGCCAGTCCAGACAGTTCATCAATAAAATAGCCACCTTGTCGCCTTTTTTGATGCCGCGCGTCAGCAGCAGGTTGGCAAAGCGGTTGGCTTTTACATCAAATTCACCCCAGGTCAGCTGCTTGCGGAACGCGCCGCTGCGGTTGGATTCGATCAGAGAATACTCGCGCCACGTGACGTGGGGAACGTTCTTGACCTCGGGATTGATCTCGACCAGCGCGACCTCGTCCTTGAAGTAGGTGGCGTTTCTGGTGAGAAGCTCGGTGATAGGCATTACACTTTCTCCTTTAACATATAACAAAAAATTGACCCCCGACAGCAAACCGTTCGGGGACAGATGTAGCATTAATACTATCGCACAATCCTTTCGTTTTGTCAAGTATAACCAGAGAGAACGAACAAAATTTGTAAGATATACACAAACGAGCGCGTGGTTTTTGGGTAAAAATGCTACGCTTTAAAGCGCCTATGTTTTAAAGCGATAAAGTCCAATCTTTTTTCTCTTTACAAATGTTTTACAGAATGCTATAATAAAACAAAACAAGGCTAACAAAACACAACAAGGTAGAAGGGAGCTGCCCGTATGTTTTGCGGAAAATGCGGTTTAAAACTATCAGATGATCAAATAAGGTGTCCGCGCTGCGGAAGCATTGCGCCCGGCGCCATAACGCCGGAGCCGGCAGCCGCGGCTGATCCCGACACTCCACCCGAGGTGGTGCTGCCGCCTGATTTGAGACAGCAGGCGCCACGCCCTCAAAGAAATTTAGGCAAGCTTATCGGCTTGATCGCGCTTGCGGTGCTGGTGGTCGGCGCAGTCGGTTTTTTGATCGGCTTGCTGATTTATCACAACAGCGACGGCTACAAAATGGGTCAGGCAGTGACAGCCGTGACGGACGGCAAATTGGACGAAGGCTTGGATTACCTCCGCGGCGTGTCGTCGCCCGAGGCGGACGCGGTACGGCAGTATTGCGAGATAGAAAAGCAGCGCAGCGCGTTTTTTGACAACTACCAAAAGGATATGCTCCAAGGCTTTGACTCACCTGCCAAGGTGAGCTATGACAAGCTTATGGAGGCGTACAACAACGTTAAATCATCGGACGACCTGCCCGAAAAGCTCAAAAACCGCTATAACCGCTACAACACCCGTCTGATGGATATGAGCAAGGTGATGGGATCGCTTTCCACGCGGACGCTGACCGATGCGCAGCGCGGTGTGCTGGCGTTCGGAGAGCGCAAAAGAGGCGCGAATTTTACGGTCAATGAGCTGCGCGAGGTGGTCACGCAGACCGAGCCGCCCGTTTCGGTGCTTCAATCCGAGGTCGTCAACAGCGCGGCGTATGCTTCGTTCGCGGAGAAAAATGACGCTGCCGCGGTCAAGGCGATGAACGAGTTTTCCCGGACAGCAATAGACAGGCTGGCGCAGGATCAGTTCGATCTGAGCAACTATGAGCTGCGCTTTGACCCCACAAAGCCCGTGCTTTTGTCCGACAAAGACGAAAGCTATGTGGCGAGCATGAGCAGCCTGCTCAAACCGCTGAGCACCCTCAGCGACGCGCAGTCCAACGCGCAGCTGCTCTATACCGCCTTGTGCTACGCGTGGGCGGCATATGTTTTTGAATAAAATTTGATAGGTATATCGCAACAAACCCCTTTCGCCGGCATAGAATGTGCCGATGAAAGGGGTCTTTTTATGTTAAAGCAATACGAAAACCGCATTTCGGGCGATTCGCCCTTCAAGCCGGAATTTGAAGGCTACATCAACAGCCATCCCGGACGCGGCTCGCTGCGTGTACAGGTGAGCGCCGCCAACCGGAGCTTTCCCGTCAAAAACGTGTTTGTGGAGGTGGCGGTCAACGACGGCGGCGTGCGCTACAGTTTGTATCAGGACGCGACCGACGAATCGGGCATTGTCAATGAGATCGTTCTGCCGACCTGCAAGGCAGGCGACAACAACCGTCCCGAGACCGCCGGCAAGGACAACGCTGTCTATCTGATCTCGGTTTATCATCCGGCGTTTCGTGAGGTGAGGGACTACCCGGTCACGGTGCAGGACAGGATCGAAACCATTTTGCCGGTCGCACTGGAGCCGCTCGGCGGCAGTGAGGAGGCGTAGATATGGCGGTCACACCGGTTATCCCGCAGACGATCACCGTGCATCTGGGCAGACCCAACACGCCTGCGCCCAATGTGACGGTGCCGTTTACCGAATACATCAAAAACGTCGCGTCCAACGAGATCTATCCCACCTGGCCGGAGAGCGCCATCCGCGCCAATATTCTGGCGCAGATCACCTTTGCGCTCAACCGCGTCTACACGGAGTTCTACCGCAGCCGCGGCTATGATTTTGACATCACCGACAATACCTCCATCGACCAAAACTACGTCTACGGCGGCGAGGTCTACGACAACATTAGCCGCATAACGGATGAGATCTTTAACAACTATATCGTCCGCACCGGCAGGGTCGAGCCGCTCTATGCGCAGTTCTGCGACGGCTACACCACCTTTTGCAACGGCTTGTCGCAATGGGGAAGCGTCACCCTCGCCAATCAGGGCTACACGCCGCTGCAAATTTTGCGCTACTACTACGGCGACGACATCAGCATTGTCTATAACGCCGAGGTCGGCGGCAACACCGAGTCCTATCCCGGCACCGCGCTGCGGCGCGGCTCCTTCGGCGACGATGTGCTCACCGTCAAGCGCGAGCTGAACCGCATTGCCAAGAATTATCCGGCGATCCCCACGGTCAACGGCAACACCGGCGTCTACGATCTGGAGACGGAAAACGCCGTCAGGGCGTTCCAGTCGATTTTTAATCTCGATCCGGACGGCGTTGTCGGCAAGGCGACATGGTACAAGATCAAGCAGGTCTACGCCGGCGTCAAGCGGCTGAGCGAGATCGCCGGCGAGGGGCTGACGCTCTCGGAGCTGGAAAAGCGTTACACGCGCGAGCTGCGCATCGGCATGCGCGGTGTGGACGTGGAGGCGCTGCAATATTATCTGGCGTTTTTGGGATATTTTTATCCCGAGCTGCCGCCGATCCCCATCACCGGCTATTTCGGCGAGCTGACGCGCGATGCGGTGTTTACCTTTCAGAATAATTACGGACTGCCGGTGACCGGTGTGGTGGACGCGAATGTGTTCCATGAAATCGAGCAGGCATACCGCGCCGCCGTCCGCGACCTGCCGCCGAGCTACCGCACCGCCATCGGCGAGCCGTACCCGGGACGCTTTATCGTGGAGGGCGACCGCGGCGAGAGCGTGCGGATCATCCAGCGCTATCTCAACGTAGTGGGGCAGGGGAATCCGTCGATTCCGAGCCTGACGGTGGACGGTATCTTCGGACCGCGCACCAAGGCGGCTGTGATCGCCTTTCAGCGCTCACTGGGCTTGGAGCAAAACGGCGCTGTGGGCCCTGCCGAATGGGCGGAGCTGGTCATTCGGGGCAATAATTTGTAGTCAGCAGATCATTTTCTCCCGAAGCTGCGCCAATATTTTCTTTTCACGGCGGCTGATCTGCACCTGCGAGGTGTGCAGAACAGCCGCCGTTTGCGCCTGCGTTTTGCTCTGAAAATAGCGCAGCCGGATCAGCTGCTTATCGTCCGATGGCAGCGCGGCGATCGCCTGCTCCAGGCTCAGACGCTCGGTGACAGTCTCCTGCATATCCGCGACCGGCACATCTGTTTGCGGATCGCCGTCCGCGTCGTGCACGGAAGTGAGGGAGAGCGGCAGCCGTGCACTGCCGATGGCGTCCGTCACCTGCTCCGCCGACACGCCCAGCCGTGCCGCCAGCTCGCTCACCGTCAGCTCTGCGCCGTTTTGCCGCAGATTTTCCGCGTTCAGCCGTGCGATTTTGAGCGAGAGCGCACGGAGCGTCCGGCTGACCTTGACCGCGCCGCCGTCGCGGAACAGCCGCTTGATCTCTCCGGCGATCACCGGAAAGGCATAGGTGGAAAACTGCATGCCGCGGCTTTTGTCAAAGCCGTTGAGCGCCTTGGTGAGCCCCAGGCAGCCGGCGGCAAATAGCTCCTCATATTCGATGCCCTTGTTTGCAAAGCGCCTGCACAGGGCGTGCACCAGTCCCATGTGGCGCTGTGCCAGTGCGTCGCGGTCAGTCATCGCCGCCGATCTGTTTTTCGAGCGTCACGGTGGTGCCCTTGCCGACGGCGGATCTGACGCGCACCTTGTCGCAAAAGCTCTGCATGACCGCAAAGCCCAGACCGGCGCGTTCCTCCTCCGGCGCGGTGGTGAACAGCGGCTGCATCGCCTGCGCCACGTCGGCAATGCCGCAGCCCTTGTCGCGGATCTTGACCGTCACCCTGCCGTTTTCGGCGATCCTTCCGCTTATGTAAACCGTGCCGCTTTGACGGCGGTAGCCGTGCACGATGCAGTTGGTGACCGCCTCGGACACAGCGGTTTTGAGGTCGCTCAGCTCGTTGACGGTCGGGTCGAGGTGCATGATAAACGCCGACACCGCGCTGCGCGCAAACGCCTCGTTGCAGCTTTTGGACGGAAAGCTCAGCTTCATTTCATTCAGTATCTTCATCGCAATACCCCCAAGCCCTCCAGCCCCGACATCGCAAAAATGCGGTAGAGGCTGTCGGAATAATTTTGGACGCGCAGTCTGCCGCCCAGCAGCTTCATCTGGCGAAAGCGCCCCATCACCAGACCCACGCCCGACGAATCCATAAAGCTCACGCCGCCGAAGTCGAGGCACAGCAGCCCGGGCTTGAGCTCCTGCGCCATGCCGTCCACGCGCACGCGTATCTGCGCCGCGCTGTCGTGGTCGATCTCGCCCGACAGATAGGCGGTCAGCACGTTGTTGCTGAATTTTGTTTCAACCATACGAAACTCCTTTCAAAAAAAGAACGCTATACTAATCATAACTTAGTATAGCGCGAAAAATTTGTTTTATTCTGTCGGGTGTTTAATTTTTTATAAAATACGGTCTGACCTCGCCTGCCAAATAGAGCGAGCCGCAGATCAGCACGCAGCCGTTTTCTGCTGCGGCATCGTTCAAAGCCTTGTCCACACCGTCCCTCGCCGTGTCGCAGGCAACCGCGTCCTCACCCAGTGTGCGGAATTTTTCTGCCAGCTCTCCGGCACGCATGGCGCGCGGATTGGCAACGGGCACGGTCAAAACGCGGCGGAATACGCCCTTTAGCAAGGCGAGCGCACTGTCTACATCCTTGTCGGCGAGCATGCCCATGACGCAGGTAATAGGCTTGTCCGGCAAAAACGTGTTCACGGCTTCCTTCAGCGCTTCAATGCCGTTGGGATTGTGGGCGCCGTCCAGCAGGACAAGCGGTTCCTGCCGCAGCAGCTCCAAGCGCGCCGGGTTGCGCGCATTTTCCAAGCCGGTGAGGATCGCCGCGTCGCTGACAGAGATCAGTTTTTTGCCGCGCAGCCACAGGATGACCGAGAGGGCGGTCAGCGCGTTCTCGATCTGGTGTTTGCCGGCAAGGCGCAGGTGACAGCTCAGCTCGCCGACCGTAAAGCGGCTGCCTTCGATGGTCATTTCCTCGACCGTGGCGTCGAGGGATCCGCTCTTGACGAGCGGTACGTTCAGGCGATTGGCGGTGGCTTCTATCACCTGCATCGCCTCGGTGCACTGGCGCGAGGTGAATGCCGCCGAGCCGTTTTTGATGATGCCGCATTTTTGCTCCGCGATGGCGGCGATGGTGTCGCCCAAAACGGCGGTGTGATCGAGTCCGATGGTCGTGATCACGGCGGCAAGCGGCGGCCGGATCACGTTGGTGCAGTCCAGCAGACCGCCCATGCCGGTTTCCAGCACGACCAAATCGCAGTGTGCGCGCGCGTGGATATAGAATTGCAGCGCGTTGACATATTCAAATTCCGTGATGATGACGCCCTCGCTGCGCAGCTGCTCCACCAGCGGAAAGGTCGTGGCGACCGCGTCCGTCAGCGTTTTTTCGTCGATCATTTGGTTGTTGATCTGGATCCGCTCGCGAAAATCCGTGATATACGGCGAGATGAACAAGCCGGTTTTGTAGCCTGCCGCCGCCAAAACGGAGGACAAAACGGCGCAAACCGAGCCTTTTCCGTTGGTGCCGGCAACATGGATGTAGCGCAGCTTGTCCTGCGGATCGCCCATGCGGTGCAGCAGCGCGCGCATGCGGTCCAGTCCCGGACGTGAGCCGAAGGTCAGCAGCGAATGGATTTTTTCCAAGGCGGTTTCGTAGGTCATAACATCAACTCCCGATAGATCTCATTTTTTTTGAAGCCCGTGGCGGCTGCTGCTTCCTTTGCGGCTTCGGTGGCTTTTTTGCCGCTTGCCGTCAGCTCCTTTGCCAGTGCCACGGCGGCTTCGAGCGTGTAGGCAGGCGCTTCCTCCGGTTGAGAGAAGCCCTCCAGCACCAGCACGATCTCCCCGCGCACGCTGCCGTCGGCGTAGTGTGCGGCGGCGTAGGCGGTGGTGGTGCGGATGACCTCCTCATGCACCTTTGTCAGCTCGCGCACGATACTCAGCCGCCGGTCGCCGAACGCCGCGTAAAAATCGCGCAGCGTGGCAGGCAGCTTGTGCGGCGCTTCATAGAATATCATGGTGCGCGTCTCGCGGAGCAGGCTTTGCAGGTGCTCGCCGCGGCTCTTTTTGTTGACGCTGAGAAAGCCCTCAAAGGTGAATCTGCCGGTCGGCAAGCCCGAGACGGCAAGCGCCGCGATCACCGCGCTGGGTCCCGGCACCACCTCGGTGCGGATACCGCGCGCGGCGCATAGCCTGACCAGATCCTCACCGGGGTCGGAAATGCAGGGCATGCCGGCGTCGGTGACGATGGCACAGCTCTCGCCCTGCTCGATGCGTGCGCAGATGATTTTGCCGCGCTCGCGCTTGTTGTGCTCAAAATAGCTCACCATCGGCTTTTTGATGCCGAGGTGGTTGAGCAGCCTGAGGGTGACGCGCGTGTCCTCGGCGGCGATAAAGTCCACCTTTTCCAAGGTCTCCGCCGCACGCGGCGACAGGTCGGAGAGGTTGCCGATGGGCGTACCCGTTACATATAAAATTCCGGACATCATATCCCTTCTTTGCGATTGAATTATTTTTTCGGCCAAGGGCGCTTGTAGTCGCCGTAGATCGCGAGCATCTCTTCCGAAAAGCCGCCGGTTTCGTCCTCGATAAAGAGCGTGGGCAGCACGTCCAAAAAACCGCGTTTGCCGCCGCGTCTGCCCTCCAGTAAGAACAGCTTGGGCGCCTTGGTTTTGCGCTGCTGCACCAGACGCAGGCGCTTTGGCTCAATGCCGAAGCGGCGCATGCTCTCCGTCACGTCGGGCAGCCGCTCGGGTCGCTGACAAATGCAGAATCTGCCGCCGAATTGCAGCAGCGCCGCCGCGCTTTGGCACACGTCGTCGAGGGTGCAGGCGGCTTCGTGCCGCGCCAGCGTTTTGGCGTCCTCCGGATTGAGAATGCCGCTTCCGCCCGGCTTATAGGGGGGATTGCAGACGACCGTGTCAAACGCGCCGAACGGCAGCACGCCCTTTAACGCGCGCAGATCCGCGTGCAGCACCGTCAGCTGCTCCTCCAAATGATTGTGTGCGATGCTCCTTTGCAGAAGGGAGCAGGCGTCCTCCTGGAGCTCCACCGCCGTCACGCGCAGCTTGTCGGCACGCTTGAGCCACAGCAGCGGGATCGTGCCGCAGCCGGTGCCCAGATCGGCGCAGCGCTTGCCGTTTGCCGGCTGCGAAAAGTCGGCGAGCAAAATGGTGTCCGTCGAAAAATGATAACTGTCCGACACAAAGATCTCCATGCCGCTGCCAAGCGGCTCCAAATGAATATTCGTCATAACTACCTCGCTGCATAAACTACTGTTATTATACAATAGGAACGGCGCGACTGCAAGCGGAAAATGCAGTTGCCGCCTGCTAACTTGGACGCAATAAAGGCGGCAAGGGATTCCTTGCCGCCTGTTTGGTTAAAACAGTATGACCTGATCAGCCTTCAACGGGAGCGCCTACGGGGCAAACATCTGCACAAGAACCGCAGTCTACGCAAGCGTCAGCGTCGATAACGTACTTACCGTCGCCTTCGGAAATAGCTGAACAAGGACACTCATCTGCACAAGCACCACACATGATGCATTCATCACTGATTACATATGCCATGGATTGTACACCTCCTTATTTGATTAAGTATAGTATAGCACATTTTAAAAAATTTTCAAGCCTTTTGGCGAATTTTTGTTCATTCCAAATTGCCCAATTGTTCCAACTCTTTTTTGTTCACCTTGATGTAGCCGTCCCTAACCAATTTGCACTGGCGCACGGTAAAGGTCTTGGGAGCCACGTCGGCAGGCGCGTTGTCGAGCTTGACCTTTAGGGTGCGTGCGATCAGGTTGTTCTCGACCACCAAGCCCCTGCCCTCGGGCGTGTTGACGATCGCGCCCACCTTTGGCGTGTGCTTGAGCAGGTCGGTGTATGCCTCCTGCTCGTATTTGAGGCAGCACATCAGTCTGCCGCAGGTGCCCGAGATCTTGACGGGAGAGAGCGAAAGCCCCTGCTCCTTTGCCATTTTGATGGACACCGGCTGAAATTCGCCCATAAAACCGTTGCAGCAGAAGGGTCTGCCGCAGATGCCCAAGCCGCCGAGCATCTTTGCCTCGTCGCGCACACCGATTTGGCGCAGCTCGATGCGCGTGCGGAACACGCCTGCCAGGTCCTTGACTAAAGCGCGAAAATCCACTCTGCCGTCGGCGGTGAAATAAAAGATGATCTTGCTGTTGTCAAAGGTGTATTCCACGTTGACCAGCTTCATTTTGAGTCCGTGCGCCGCGATTTTCTGTTCGCAGATCTTGCGCGCGTTTTTTTCTTTGAGATGATTCTCCGCAAGGTGGTTCAGATCCTTTTCGGTCGCAATGCGAATCAGCGGCTTGAGCGGATGGGCCAGGCTGTTGTCGTCAACGGTCTTGTTCGCCAGTGCCACCTCGCCGCATTCCAGTCCGCGCGCGGTCTCTACAATCACCATGTCGCCCACGCGCAGCGCTTTGCCGAGCGGGTCAAAGTAATAAACCTTGCCTACCTCTTTAAATCTTACGCCGATTACCTCTGCCATGTTATCCTCCTAAATTCTCCGCACATCCATGTGGTGAGAAGATTGATATTTCCGTTTTGTTTGATCTTGCCAAGCATCGCGTCGCACAGCTCCATCATTTGCAGGAGCTTTTTGCGCGTCAGCCGCGACGCGAGCTTTTGGGCGGTCTCGCGGTCGCCGATGGCGTCGCCGCCCGATAATATGACCAGCGCATCGCGCAGGCTTTGTTTGACCGCCGCCAAAATATCGCCTGCCTGCTCCTTGTTTTGCAGGCACAGCAGCGCTTTGAGCAGCGGATATTCTCTTGCATCAACAATGCCCTCCGCGATCGACTTTGCCGCCGCGAGGGTCTCTTCGTCAAAGGACGCGCTGCCCTTTAGCCGGATGACCGTAAAGCGCGACAGGATGGTCGTCAAAAGCCGGTGGGCGCTTTTGCACAATAATATAAAAAAGACGTTTTGCGGCGGTTCCTCCGAGAGCTTCAAAAAGGTGTTTTGCGCCAGCGTCGAAAAACGGTCGTCGCACTTCTCCAGCACATACACCTTGGCGTTTGCCTCGTTGGGCAGGATATAGGCGTCTGCGATCAGCGCGCGCATCTGATCGACCGTGTACTGCTTTTTCTTCGGCTCCAGCTGCAAATACTGCACGTCCGGATGATTCTTTTTTTTGGCGTTCAGGCAGTTTTTGCACACGCCGCAGGGGCGTTCCGCGTTGTCGCAGACCGCAGCCATCGACAAAAACAGCGCCAGCTGCGCCGCCTTGTCCTCCTGCTCGCTCTCGATGATCAGCGCGTGAGGCAGTCTGCCGCCTCCGTCCATTTCGGTGAGGAGCCGCTTGGTCGGCTCGTCAAATTCAAATCCGTTAAAATTCAAGGCGCATCACCTGCTCAGCCTGACGATATTCGTGACGATATCGCCCTTTGGCGTAATGTCGATCACTCCATAGGTCGCATAATAGCCGCTGCAAGAGCCGGGGTTCATGATATACAGTCCGTCGTTGTAGTCGGTCATCGCCTGATGGGTGTGACCGAACAGCAGGATATTTGCCTTTTCCTCGCGCGCGGCATAGATCATATTCATCGTGGTGAACTTTGCCTGATACATGTGACCGTGGGTGATAAAGATCCGCTTGCCGCCCACCTCGGCGACCTCCGTCGCCGGCAGCGTACTTGACCAGTCGCAGTTGCCGCGCACACCGATGACCTGCTTTTGCAGATAGACGTCCTTGATATACTGATATTGATCCGAGCCGTCGCCGCAGTGAATGATCACCTCGGCGGTGGGCTGGGCGTCGAGCGCGCGCTTGAGTGAATAAAAATCGCCGTGGGTGTCGGAAACAACTAAAATACGCATACGAAAACTCCGTTCTAAAATGATATGTCGCGCATAGTATGAATTGAGGTGGTATTTATGGCAGAAAACGCCAAGGAATTATTGGAAGCGCTGTCAAGGGAGCTGAAGCTGTCGCCCGAGGCGCTGCAAACCTCCTGTGAGAGAGGCAGCGCGGACGACCTGCTGAAAAACGTAGACAGCGACAGGGCAAAGCAGGTGGAGTCGATTTTGAACGACCCGCAAAAGACAAGGGAGCTGCTCGACAGTCCGCAGGCAAAGGCGCTGATGGAGCTGCTCGGTCAGCAATAAGGTGATAGAATGTCTGAATTACAGGATACCCTGCAAAAAATAATGAGCGATCCCGAGGCGATGCGTCAGGTGCAGAGCCTCGGCAAGCAGCTCGGCTTGGGCGAGAGCACGCCTGCACCGCCGCCGGCGCCTGTTCAGTCACCGGTGAGCGGCGACATGATGGCGGCGTTTTCAAAGCTGGCGCCGCTGATGAACGCCGCCAAGCCAAGCGACGAAACGACTGCGCTGCTCAATGCGCTGCGGCCGTTTTTGAGCGGAGAAAAGCTGGAACGGCTGAACAGCGCCCAAAAGCTGCTGAGTCTGATCCGTATGATCCCGCTGCTCAAGGACAGCGGTCTGTTTTTGTAAGATGGGAGAAATGCCATGCCCGGTTTTGAAGAAGAAGCGCTGGAGCGTGCACGTCAAATGACGCAGCACCGCCGCAGCGCGCCGCGCACCGAGCCGAAAAGGGAGGAGCCGAGGCAGCCCGAAAAGCCAAGGCAGCCGGAAAAGCCCAAGCCGCCGCCTGAGCCGCCGAAGCCCGTTCCGCCGAAGCCGCAGGAGCCGCCGAATATGATGGAGATCCTGTTCCGAAACAAAGAAAACAGCCTGATCATGATGCTGCTTCTGCTGCTGATGGACGAAAAGAACGACCCCTCGCTGCTGTTTGCGCTGATGTACCTTTTAATGTAGTTGTTTTAGAGTTAAGAGTTGAGAGTTGAGTGGTTAGTGGTTAGTGGTTAGTGGTTAGTGATTAGTTGTTAGTGATTAGTTGTTAGTGATTAGTTGTTAGTGATTAGTTGTTAGTTGTTAGTGATTAGTTGTTTGCCTTAGTCGCTCTGAGTAGTATTTTTGTTGCATGCTTGCCTTGTGGGTGTAGGGGCGCACCCGTGTGTGCGCCCGGATGGGGAAACATTCATATCCTGAATAAAAACGGTCAGACAGGAGACTGCGGCTCGGGCGAACACATGGGTTCGCCCTTACGGTCACATGGAAAAATGTTATATAAACGAAACGTTTCCTCGCAATGAATTACGCATTACGCATTAAGCATTAAAAATCTACCTGATTTGTCCGTTTCCGCGGATGATGAACTTCATGCTGGTCAGCTCGTTCAAGCCCATGGGGCCTCTTGCGTGGAGCTTTTGGGTAGAAATGCCGATTTCGGCGCCCAAGCCAAACTCGCCGCCGTCGGTGAAGCGTGTGGAGGCGTTGACGTAGACCGCAGCGGAATCGACGCAGGCGGTAAAGCGGTTGGCGGCGGCGTAGTCGCTCGTGACGATACATTCGCTGTGACCGGTGCTGTATTTGGCGAGGTGGTCGAGCGCGTCGTCGAGGCTGTCCACAACCTTGACCGCGAGAATGTAGTCCAAAAATTCAACCGCATAATCGTTTTCGCCGGCAGGCTTTACGCAGTCGCCCAAAATGGCGCGTGTGCGCTCACAGCCGCGCAGCTCCACGTTCTTTTCGTCGAGCGCCGCCTTGATAACGGGAAGCGCCTGCTCCGCGATGTCCTTGTGTACCAGAATGGTTTCGATGGCGTTGCACACCGAGGGACGCGAGGTTTTGGCGTTGTAGATGATGTTTGCCGCCATCTCCAAATCGGCGGTCTTGTCTACATACACATGGCAGTTGCCCACGCCGGTTTCGATGACAGGCACCTTGGCGTTGGCGACAACGCTCTTGATCAGTCCGGCGCCGCCGCGCGGGATCAGCACGTCAAGGTATTCGCTCAGCTGCATCAGCTCGGTCGCACTTTGGCGCGAGGTGTCCTCCACCAGCGCCACACAGTCACGCGGCAGTCCGGCGCGCTCTATCGCGTCGCGCATGACGGCAGCGATCGCCTTGTTGGAGTTGATGGCTTCCTTGCCGCCGCGCAGGATCACCGCGCTGCCTGCCTTGAGACAAAGGGCGGCGGCGTCGCTCGTCACGTTGGGACGCGCCTCGTAGATAATGCCGATAACGCCCATCGGAACCGTGATTTTTTCAATCTGCAAGCCGTTTTTCAGGGTCCTGCCCTCCAAGATTCTGCCGATAGGATCGGGCTGTGCGGCAACCTGCGTCACGCCCTCCGCCATTCCGGCAATGCGGCTCTCATCCAGCTTTAAGCGGTCGAGCAGCGAGGGCGTCAGTCCGGCTGCCTTTCCGTTTTCAATATCCTTTTCGTTGGCGGCAATGATGGCAGCCGCGTTGTCGCGCAGCGCCTGCGCGATCGACAGCAGTGCTTCGTCCTTCTTTGCGCCTGCATTCATCAGCACACGTGCCGCCTGTTTGGCGTTGGCGCCCATCATTTCAAGCTGTGTCATGGTGAATCGTCCCTTTCGGTTATATTTTTTTTTAAACTTAATACAAAATTCTAATACATTCCTGCCGTATATAAAATGCAGCAAAATGCAAAAACTGTTAACTATACAGAAATAAATGCTGTTCAGTGCATAAAATCAAACATCAACTAATTCAAAACGAAAAATTCAGAACTCGTCCAAACGCGTGAGCAAGGCTTTTCCCTGCAATCAACCTATGAAGCGCGGATTGGATTAAACGTCACGTTTAAGCGTCACGCTTGAGGAATTTGGTGCCGGGGGTCTTGCCTTCGAAGATGTCATAGATCTGCTTGGGGTTGTTGCCGTTCATCACATGCACCTCGATGCCGCGCTTGGTGGCATAGTCGGCAGCTTGGAGCTTGGTGATCATGCCGCCCGTGCCGCGGTTGGAGCCGGTGCCTGCCGCCATGTCCAGGATCGTTTTGTTGATTTTTGTCACCACATCAATTTTTTTGGCGTTCTCGTTCTGGCGCGGATTGGAGTCGTAGAGCCCGTCAATGTCCGTCAGGATGACCAGACGGTCAGCGCCCGTGATGTGCGACACGATCGCGGACAGCATGTCGTTGTCGCCAAAGTTGTTGCCCTCCAGCTCGTCGGTAGACACCGTGTCGTTCTCGTTGATGATGGGGATAATGCCCATCAGGAGCAGCTCGTCAATGGTGTTGTTGATGTTTCGGCGCTTGGTTTCGGTCTCGACCGCGTCAGCGGTCAGCAAAATCTGCGCCACGGAATGGTTGTATTCGCCGAAAATCTTGTCATACATATACATCAGCTCGCACTGTCCGATGGCGGCGAGCGCCTGCTTCTTTTTGATTTCGGAGGGGCGCTTGCTCAGTCCGGTTTTGCCCATGCCGACGCCGACGGCGCCGGAGGATACCAGCATGATGTCCTCGCCGCTGTTCTGCAGATCCGCCAGCACCTTGCAAAGCGATTCAATGCGGCGGTAGTTGACCTTTCCGTTGTCATAGGTGAGGGTGGAGGTGCCCACCTTAATGACGGTTTTTTGATTGCCCATAAGTACACCTGTCTTTGTATAAAAATCCAACCTACATTATAACACAATCTCTTCAAAACTGCAAGCGCAGAACGGACAAGTTTGTCAAAAACAAAAATTGCCTGCCGAGCTGTTTCGACAGGCAATCATAACTTGTTATTTTAATGAGATTTTTTGCTTGAATTTTACCGCATCGAGCGTGAGTGCCAGGGCGATAAACAGAACGGCGCCGACGGCTGACTGCACCAGATTGAACGGCACCTCCGCCCAAGCCGCGGCTGAGTCGTACAAAACCATGTTGGCGGCAAAGTAGCCGACTGACGTAACGGCGGTGGTGGGCAGCAGCATGGCAAGGGGGAGCGGATGCAAAATGCGCGTGTCGCGGCCTTTCTTTTGGAGATATTTGCGTGCGAGAAAAAACGGCAGCACATTCAGCGCCTTGATGACAGCGGTGGGGATCGCCCATACCGCATAGCCCGAGAGCAGATCGGCGAGAGCGCCGCCGACGGACGCCGCGATAAACCCGAACGGCGCAGGCAGTATGCATGCCGCCAGATAGATGACGGAGTCGCCTGCGTGTGCGTAGCCGAGGGGCGCCGGGATCTTGATAAAGGCGGTCGCCGCTGTGATCAGCGCCGCGAACATGGCGGTGACAGCCAGCGCCTTGCCCGAGTATTTGGTTTTTTGTGCTTTGATTGTTTGCATTTTAATCACCTCAAATAATTTAAAAATTTTTCAAAATTTACGCCGTAAAGCGGATCGTGCGGCTCCTTTATGGTATCGGCTATCGCCATGCCGACAAAATCAGCCGCCGTTTCGGTCGCCTCAAAGACCGTATCGCCGCGCAGCAGACAGCCGAGCACCACGGAGGAAAAAATATCGCCCGTGCCCGAAAAGCTCTCGCCGATGCGCTCGGAACGCGTCAGCCTTGCCCTGCCGCCGCTGACGGTCAGGTTGCCGATGTCGCCGTTTAGCGGAATGCCGGTGACGATCACCGCGCGTTCGGCAGCCGCTGCCCTTGCCGCGCGCTCAATGCGGCTGAGCTTTTCCGCTTCGGGACAGGCGGCGATCTCGGCAAACGGCACGTCGGTCAGCAGGCAAAGCTCCGTCAGGTTGGGCGTGAGCACGTCCGCAGCCTGTGCAAGCCGCTTCATTTTGCCGCAGGCGTCGCGGTCGTATGCCGGATAGAGTTTGCCGTTGTCGCCCATCACCGGGTCAACCAGCACCGTGCAGGTCGAGCTGCGAAATGCCCTGATGAACGCCAGCGCGTCGCCGAGCTGTGCGCTGTGCGCAAAATAACCGGTCGCAATGCCGTCAAACCGCTCGTGGTTTGCCAGCCACGCGCCTTGAAAGCGCGGGATCATCTCGCTCAAATCCTCGCCGCAAAAGACAGGAAATTCCGACTGTGCGCTCAAAACCGCCGTCGGAAGCGGGCACGGACTGTGCCCCATCACCGACAGCACCGCGATCGCCGCCGTCAGCGAGCACCTGCCGAAGGAGGATAGATCATTGATAACAGCAGCTTTTTTTGTCATAAAAAGTCCTCCTCCGTATAAGGCTGTTGTAACCTTTTGTGTTTACAGAGAAATAGTATCACAAATCTGTTATTATAAAAATAGACAGATTCGTCAAAAAATAAGGGTACAGTTTCCGCATACATTATATAAGGCAAAAAAATTTTACTATGGTATCGCTGATTTGACCGAATTCGATTGACGGCGCTGGATCGGCGCGTTATAATGGAAGCAAATATTCATGAGAGGGTGTTTTGATGTCCACCGAGATCCGTTACTTTACCAAATCCAAAAAGGGAAACACCGAAAAGCTGGCGCAGGCTGTCGCAAAGGCGGTCAAGCTGCCTGCTCTCGACGTGACCCACGACCTGAGCGCCAGGGTTGACCGTTTGTTTCTTGTCAACGCCATGTATGCTTCCAATATCGACAGGGAGGTCAAGGCGTTTTTGACGCGCAACCGCGACAAAATCGGCGAGATCGTCAACTTTTGCACCTCTGCCTCCGGCAAATCGACAACGGCTGTGCTGAAAAAGACCGCCGATGAGCTGCAAATACCGGTCTGCGACAGGGATTTTCACTGTGCAGCGTCATGGATTTTTATCAATAAGGGCCTGCCGAGCGACGCCGACTTCCAAAAAGCCGCCGATTTTGCCCGTTCCATGAAGAAATAACGCATTGACAAACAGACAAATTTACCAAAAACGGCTGATGATCCCCTTGCTTGGGGGTCGTCAGCCGTTAATTTTTTAACAATCTATTAAGCGCATTACACAAAAACAGCTGCTTGTTTTTGGTGGTTTTGTCCTAATGGTGATTTTGAGTTTTTTTGAATGCGCCAAATTCACAAAATCCGCAAAATCAGGGTTGAAGTGTTTACAAAATGTAACAAAGTTTGGTATAGGTTGCACAAAACTATTGACTCCCTTTTGTTCATGTTGTATAATGCCTAACTGTGAGATGCACGAGGCACTCACGAGGATATAGATAAACAAAGCAACAATAAATCAATTCAAGGAGAGTAAAATGATGAAATCTACTGTCAAGAAAACTGTTTCCGTTATCACTGTACTTTGCATCCTGGTCAGCGCGTTCTGCGTTATCACCGGTACCGCCGGCGCTGCGTCGAATGATCGCGTAAAGATGTATTCCGCAGAGACCTACTTCTGCAAGTACGGCATCACAGGCACTTATGTATATGTACAGACCAAGGACAACGCTTCCAACCAGCAGGTCACGGTCCACTACAACTACCTCAAGGGTCAGGCATGGCAGGACAGCGACGCGGAGTATTTCACCACACTGGCTGACGGCTCCAAGATTTGGAAGGCATACATCAGCAGCTACAACACCGAATACGCGATCAAGTATGTTGCCGACGGCGTAACCATTTGGGACAACAACAACGGCAAGAACTACACCACCGAGCAGATTGGCGAGGCGCCTGTTACCGCGCTCAGAACCAACAACTTCTACAACGGCAGCTTTACCGTTAACGCAAGCCTCAAAAACCTTGCCTATGAAAAGGACGTCAAGGTGAGATACACCACCAACAGCTGGGCAAGCTACAAGGAAGCGCCTCTGCACTATGTCACCACCGGCTCCGACGGCAATGAGCTGTGGACGGTCAACGTGAGAGACACATGGAATGCCGACAGCTTTGAGTACTGCATTTCTTACACTGTAAACGGCACCACCTACTGGGCGAACAACTTTGGCGAGAACTACAACGCCTCTTACAGAGTTTATCCTTAATTTGCTTAAAAAGCAATTCACATAAATTTTAATCATACACAAATTTCAACAAAAAGGGTCGGCTTCCGAGCGAAGCCGACCTTTTTTGCGGTTCAATGGGATTCGATTTCCTTGCCGATGGGAGAAGCGGTTTCAAACTCTGCAAGGTATCTTTGGATCTCCGTTGCGTCGTTTATGGTGATCTCGCCGTCAAATGCGCCGTGGTGCAGGATCTTTCCGCACAGCTTTACGCGTTCCGGGTCAGTGACCTGATATCCGGCGAGGTACCGCCGCAGCAAGGTGGCGTCTGAAATGTTGACAGTGCCGTCGCCGTTGACGTCGCCTAAGCGGTACGGCACGAACAGCTTGGCGTATGCGCCGAAGATGCTTCCGCGTTTGTTGCCGGCACAGTCTGCCGACAATTCCTCCGCCGTCCATACGGCGGTTACGCCGGTGTCGGTGTAGGTCATCCCGTCGCTCGACAGGCGGAGCGTGCCGTCCTTGGCGGCAACAAGACAGCCCTGTGCCGCCGGCTCCTTAAGACGGGGTGCGACGCCGAAGCTCAGATCATCATATGCCGGCCAACCGAGATAATTGAGGCAGAACAGTTCTTCCGGCTGATAGGAGCGGCAGTATCTGTCATAGGTCACGCCGTCGCAGGCAGTGTTATAGGCGACTGCAAAATAGCGCGCCGTGCCGCTCACGTCGTTTTCGGCAGAATTTGACATAATGATCGAGTTGATCACGTTGGTTTCGCCGTCGGAGACCATCGCGCAGCGTTCATCGGTCACCAGTTGGTTGTTGGTGACGGCAGAGTTTACCAGATTCAGACGGCTGCCGTGATTTTCCAAAACGGTAGCCGAGCGCATGGACATGAAAAAGGTCGTGTTCAGCATGTCTGCTTTGGCGTTGTCTGCAAGATAGACCGCCGCCGCCTTTGGCGCGGCACACATATAGAACTGAGAGTTCCTGACGCGGACGGTACCGCCTGCTGCATAGACCGCGCCGCCCGACACGGTGCTGTTGCAGCCCGTAAACCGGCAGTTGTCGGCATACACGCTGCCTCCCTGCACAAAAACAGCGCAGCCGTGCTCGACCTCGGCGTCCTGCAAGGGCTCAAAGCAGAGCGAGCGCAGCGTCAGACTGCCGTTTTCGAGCACGCGGAACGAGCCGGAACCTTTTATGAGAACACGGTTGATCGGGTCGTTATGGCAGATCTCGGTCTTGCCGTCGATCAGGATCGTTTTTCCGACCGAAACATTTTTGATTCCCTCCGCAAAGGTGACGGGCGTGCCGGCGACGCCGGAATAGGCGACCGCCTCGCGCAGGGAGATTTTGCCGTCGTAGGGGTCGGATGTATCCTCATTTTCCCCCTTGCTTTTTTCCGGAAGTTTGCTAAGATAGGGTTGTAGCAAAGAAACGGACAATTTAGTACAAACAAAAATCTCAATGGACACGGAGGAAAAGTA
>ONGI01000050.1 GCA_900317315.1 uncultured Eubacteriales bacterium | reverse complement strand
ATTCCCGTTCGCGTTCGGAATATGTATATTTTAAGCGGCGCAGCGCACAATAAGCGCAGGTGATAACATGTATAATTCTCTATTGGAAATAACAAAGGACTTGCAGGAGACCTTTGACAATTCCGCCGACCTGACGGTGCGCACACTGATCCTGCAAGCGCCCGAACGACGCAAGGCGGCGGTCATCACCCTCGAGGGCATGGTGGACAAGGAGGGACTTGCGCAGGCGGCGATCAATCCACTCATGGCATATCGCTTCGGCTCTCAAACACCTGCCCAGATGGTGGATACGATCCTGTACACGGTGCTGGCGTCGTCCGATGTGACCGCGTTCGAGGGAAAGGAGCAGCTGCTGACCTTCATCTCCTCGGGCTTTGCGGTGATCACCGTGGACGGCGCCGCCAAGATGATAGCGGTCGGCGCACAGGGCTTTCCGTTTCGCGGTGTGTCCGAGCCGGAGAGCGAGGTGGTGCAGCGCGGCTCGCGCGAGGGCTTTACGGAACCGCTGCGCGTCAATATGTCCCTGATACGGCGCCGCTTAAAAAGTCCGGAGCTTGTCTTTGAACAGGTGACGGTAGGCAAGAAGAGCCGCACGCAGCTCATGCTCTGCTACCTGCGCAGCGCGGCGTCTCCCAAGCTGGTGGAGCAGCTGCGCGAGCGGTTGGCTGCCTGTGATCTGGAGACGGTGCTTGCCGCCGGCTATCTCTCGGAGTATTTGGAGGATCCTCACACCAGTCGTTTGTTTTCGGGCGTAGGCATCTCGGAGCGTCCGGACACGGTCTGCGGCAAGCTCACCGAGGGCAGAGTTGCCATTATCGCGGACGGCACGCCGGCGGTCATGCTGGTGCCGCATTTGTTCGTGGAGGAATTCCAGGGCGTGGACGACTACTCCAACCGCAGCTACTATGCCGCCTTTATCCGCACGCTCAAATACCTCTCGTTTATGGTGTCGGTCTTTTTGCCGGCGCTTTACACAGCGTTTGCGCAGTTCCATCCCGAATATTTTCCGACATGGATCCTCATCAAGACCGCTTCCTCGCTCTCTCAAACGCCCTTGCCGGTCACCTTGGAGGTGCTGCTGATCACCTTTGTCTATGAGATCATGAAGGAAGCCGGTCTGCGCATCCCCAAGTCGCTCGGACACGCAGTCAGCATCGTCGGTGCGCTCGTGATCGGCGAAAGCGCCGTCACCGCCGGCATCATCAGCTCGTCCACCCTGATGGTCGTGGCGACGGCTGCCATTTGCAGCTACGTCACCTCGCCGCTCTATCCGCCGGTCACCATGCTGCGGTTTATGCTGGTGATCGTCGCCGGTGTACTCGGCTTGTGGGGGATCGTGCTGTGCACCGCGCTGGTGCTCATCAGCATGTGTTCCAAAACCTCGCTTGGGGTGCCGTATCTTTCTTCACTGTCGCCGTTTTCTCTGCGCACCATGCGCGATGTGTTTGTGCGCGCAAGCTGGAAAAAGCTCGGCAAACACACCATCAAGGTGCAGAATTTTGCAGAAACGGAGGAAATCAAATGAATCGTGAGGTGCCCTTTTCCTCCAAGCGCATGCTGCTGACACTGACGCTCTGCGCATGCGCTGTCATCCTGCTGCAAAACCACGAGCTGTCGCAGCGGCTCTCCTTTCCGCTCACGCTCGGCGCCATGGCGGCAGGTCTGGCGGTCTGCTTCCTCTTTTTTGTTCCGTCCGTGCTGCTCAAGTCGCGGTATAACACCGACGCGCTCTGCCTGCTGCGCGATCGTTCCAAGCCGGTAAGGGCGCTGACGGCAGCGCTCTGCGGCGCTTCTTTTTTGTATGTCGCCGTCTACTTTTTGCTGCCCTACACCGAGATGTTCTGCAAAAAATACTATCCCGACGCAAGCCCCTGTCTGATCGCCTTTTTGCTGCTCTGCTGCTGCGTGTACGCCGCCGTCAAGGGCGTCAACGTGATCACCCGGTTCGGTATCTTTTTGTTCGTGCTCGCCATGACGACAAACCTGCTGCTGTTCGGCGGCTGCGTGTCGTCGCTGGACTTTCAAAACGGCGGCGCGTTCTTCTCGGGAGAACCGGAGGATTTCTTGCAGGACATGCTCTATTTTGCCACGCCGTGTTTCATTGCGGCGCTCTTTGCCTGTCTTTGCGGCAGTGCCAAGCAGTTCCGCACACGGCACGTGACGATCGCCCTGCTGATGACGGGCGTCAAATATGCGTTGGTGCTGTTTTTTATCGTCTATGCGGTCGGCGCCTATGCCGCAAGGCAGGAATACCGCACCTTTGTCTTGTCGCGTGTGGCGCATTTCGGCAGCTTTTCGGGCATTGAGAGCTTTTATATGGCGCTGAGCACCATGTCGGTTTTTATGATCCTGTCGCTCTTGCTCTGCGGCGTCACCAAATCAGCCGGAAAGCCCGGCAGCCTGCCGCTGACAGCCGCGCTGACCGGCGGTATCTTTGTGCTGCACTGGCTGGCGGAGCTGTTTCCTTTTGTCAGGGAATGCTTCACCCGTCCGCTGCTGCTCATCGGCTTCAGCTTTCTCACTGCCGTCGTCCTGCCGTCGGTGCTGCTGATCCAAAAAAGGAGGCAACATGCTTAACAAATTTTTGCCGCTCTGCTGCGCGCTCTGTCTGCTGACCGGCTGCAACAACGCGCACCGCATCGAAACGGCGTCGGTCATCGAAAATGTCTGTGTCAGCCGCTCGGCGGACAAGCTCTGCTACACCTTTTTTCTTTTGGAGGACAGCGACAAGCCGCACGCCGTCACGGTCCCGGCAGGCTCCTTTGAGGAGGCGCGCCGTCTGGCGGAGGAGCAGTATATCCCGCACGTGACGCTCGCCAAGCTGGAGCTGCTGCTGATAGAACAGGAGGTGAGCGGGGAGGTCATGCGCCGCGACATCGACTATATCTCCACGCAGGCGTACTTTTCTCCCATCGCGCATGTGGCGCTCTGCGATGAGGGTACGATCCGCCGTCTCAAGCGCGACAACAGCGCACAGGAGCTGATCGAGCGCCAAATCGACCTGCTGCACAGCGAAAGGCCGGAGGTCAAAACAGACTATTTGTCGGTTTTTAACGCCTACGCGCGCCGAAAACGCTTTTCGGTGCCGCTGATAACCGCCGAAAAGGAGCTGCGCGTGTCATCAAAACCCGTGATTCCTGCGCAATAGGGCAAACTTCTGTTTAAAAACATGAAAAAAATTCATAAAAAGACTTTATTAAAATTGCCTTTTGTAGTATAATATAAACTGATTATAATCAATTACTATACCATTTTATCAAAGGCGGTGGATTTATGTCTGAATTTTCCGTACCTCTGTCCGTGATAGTCGAACGGCTCGGCTTGGACAAGGTATATGTATCCGAAAACTATGAGGAAACGAATATTTCTTCTATGGAAATAAACAGACCCGGCTTGGAGCTGACGGGTTATTTCGAGTTTTTCGACAACAAGCGAATTCAGATCCTCGGAAACACAGAATTCTCCTATCTCGGTCGCTTTGGCTCCGAGGCGCAGCGCATGGTCATCGACTCCATTTTCAGCTTTGGTCCTCCGGCGGTCATCATTTGCCGCCAGATCGAGCCTTCCAACGTCATTTTGGAGAGCGCCAAGCTGCACAAGGTTTCCATCTTCCGCACAGATGAAAACACATCCGACCTCACCGCCCGTCTGGTTCAGTTCCTCAACCGTGAGCTGGCGCCGCGCATTACGCGTCACGGCGTGCTGGTGGAGGTCTACGGCGAGGGCTGTCTGCTGATCGGCGACAGCGGCGTCGGCAAGAGTGAGACCGCCATTGAGCTGATCAAGCGCGGTCACCGTCTGGTCGCAGACGATGCGGTGGAGATCCTGCGCACCTCCGTCAATACGATCATCGGACAGTCGCCCAAGAATATCCGTCATTTCATCGAGCTGCGCGGCATAGGAATAATTAACGCCCGTCAGCTCTTCGGTATGGGCGCCATCAAAACCAGCGAAAAGATCGACATGGTCGTTAATTTGGAGATTTGGGACAACACCAAGGTCTATGACCGCATGGGTCTTGACAATGAATATATGGAGATCCTCGGCGTGGAGGTGCCCACCATGCGCATCCCCGTCAAGCCCGGCAGAAACCTTGCCGTCATTATCGAGGTGGCGGCGATGAACAACCGCCAAAAAAAGATGGGCTACAACGCCGCCAAGGATCTGCTCAAGAGCCTTGGAATGGATATGGCGGCAATGCCGGAGTCGCCCAAGACAGTGATTGACAGATGGGATTAAAGCGCATATCCCAATAAATAATGATTTATGAGAGGGTAACAAATGGACAAAACGGATATAATATTCAATCTTGCGGAGATCCTGGGCTGCGAGGCGCGCAAGTATGAGCCGCTGAGCAAGCACACCACCTTCAAGATCGGCGGCGTTGCCGATACATATGTAAAGGTGACCTCGCTGAGCAAGCTGAGCACGATTTTGAAGGAGTGCCGCGAATCCGACATCGACTATATGATCATCGGAAACGGCAGCAATATTTTGGCATCCGACGACGGCTACCGCGGCGTCGTGATCCGGCTGGACGGCGATTTCCGCAAGATCGCGCTTGTGGACGACGACACCGTCTACTGCGGCGCAGGCGCCACCTTGGCGGCGCTGTGCAAATTCGCACTCAACAACGGACTGAGCGGCTTGGAGTTTGCGTGGGGCATCCCCGGAAGCGTCGGCGGCGCGGTGTTTATGAACGCAGGCGCCTACGGCGGTGAGATGAAGGACGTGGTCTACAGCGTCAACCACCTCACCAAAAACGGCGAGCCGGGCAGGACCGAAAAGGATGCTTTGCAGTTTGGCTACCGCACCAGCGTCTACCGCCAAAACAATGCGATCATCACCGGCGCTACCCTGAAGCTGCGCAAGGACAATCCCGAGGACATCCGCGCCCGTATGGACGACTATCTCGGCAGGCGTTCGAGCAAGCAGCCGCTGGAATATCCCAGCGCCGGCAGCGTGTTCAAGCGTCCCGCAGGCGCCTATGCAGGTGCGCTGATCGAGCAGTGCGGGCTAAAGGGACATTCACACGGCGGCGCACAGGTGAGCGAAAAGCACGCCGGCTTTATCATCAACAAGGCGAACGCCAACGCAAACGACGTCAAGAGCCTGATCCGGGAGGTACAGACCAAGGTCTACGACGAAACAGGCTACAATTTGGAATGTGAATTAATTATTTTGTAACCGCTTTTTGGAGGAATTATGGACTTTGTCATCATAACCGGCATGTCCGGCGCAGGAAAGACCTCAGCGCTGCATGTGCTGGAGGACATCGGTTACTACAGCGTAGACAATATACCGGCTTCGCTGCTGCCCATGCTCTACACGCTCTGCTCCAAATCGGATGATTCCCAGATGCATCGCGTGGCAGTTGTGGTGGACGTCAGGGGAACCGAAAACTACAAAATGATGAACGTCGGCATCGAGCAGTTCAAGTCGGAGCACAAGGACGTCAAAATTCTGTTTTTTGACGCCAAAAACGATGCGATCATTGTGCGCTACAAGGAGACGCGCCGGCGCCATCCGCTTGTTGACCGCATAAAGGACGGCTTGGTCTCGGAGGCGGTGGAGCTGGAGAGAGCCTTGGTCGCATCCACCAAGAACCACGCCGACTTTCTCATCGACACCACTTATATGTCCAACAAGCAGCTGCGCGAGCGCGTGCTGAGTCTGTTCTTGGAGGACACCACGCAGGCGCTCACACTGAGCTTTATGTCCTTTGGCTTCAAATACGGCATTCCGCTTGAGGCGGATATGATCATCGACGTGCGCTGCCTGCCCAATCCGTTCTACATACCTGATCTGAAGCACCAAACCGGACTGGATCAGCCGGTGCGCGACTATGTGCTGGGCAGTGAAGAAACACAGCAGTTTTTGAAGCATACCCTGAATCTGCTCGACTATGCGGTGCCGCTCTATCTCAAGGAGGGAAAGAGCGAGCTGGTGGTCGGCGTCGGCTGCACCGGCGGCAAGCACCGCAGCGTCACGCTGGCGCGTGAGCTCGAAAGTCATTTTCACCGTCTGGGCTACAAGTGCGTGATACAGCACCGCGATGTGCAGCGCTGACCGCGAAAAGGAGAAACCGTGTCTTTTTCATCAGATGTCAAAAAAGAGCTATGTCTGATCCGCTGCTTTGACAGGGACATGCTCAAGGCGGAGCTGTACGGTATGCTGCTGTTCGGCAAGAGCTTTTCACAGCAGAGCATCGTCTTTACCACCGAGAGCAGCCACGCCGTCAGACGCGCCGCTTTTTTGCTCGAAAATTTGTATATGCCGATCATCGAACGGCAGTCGGCGCTGCGCGTCCGGACGGGCGAGAGCCGCCTTTACCGCCTGAGCGTGGTAGGCGAGGACGACTGCAAACGTATTTTTGAGGATTTCGGCCACAACGGCGCACAGGTGACGCTGCGCGTGAACCGCGCCAACCTGTCGGGTGAGGAATGTGCCGCCGCATTCGTGCGCGGTGTGTACCTCAGCTGCGGCTCGGTCTCCGATCCGATGAAGAGCTATCACGCCGAATTCTGCGCCCCCCACAAAAATCTCAGCGTGGATCTGTGCAAGATCCTCACCGAGGTCACGGAGTGCACCTTTACGCCCAAAACCGTCCGGCGCAACGGCAGCTATATCGTCTATTTCAAGGGCAGCGAGCAAATCTGCGATCTGCTCACCTACATGGGCGCGCCGATTCAGGCGATGGAGATCATGGGCACCAAGGCTGTCAAGCAGGTGCGCAACAACGTCAACCGGCGCATCAACAGCGAGGTCGCCAATATCACAAAGGTAGCATCTGCCTCCGCCAAGCAGCTGGAGGCGATCAAAACGATAAAAAACACCGTCGGGCTGGAAGCCCTGCCCGATGATTTGAAGGAAATCGCGTATTTGCGGCTCGAAAATCCCGAAATGTCCCTGCGGACGCTCGGCGAAAACCTAACGCCGCCCATCAGCCGCAGCGGCGCCAATCACCGTATGCAGCGTCTGCTGGAATACGCGCAGTCCGGGGAGGAACACAATGGAACCAAACATGACGCTTGAACAGGCATACGATTTGCTTGAAGAAGCTGTCAACCAACTCGAAAACGAGGCGCTGCCCATGGAAGAGAGCGTGGCGCTGTATGTGCGCGCCGGCGAACTGATGTCGTTTTGCATGGAACAGCTGAACGGCTACAACCGCAAGATCGAAGCGACCGACCGAAAGCTGTCGCAATATTTCACGGAGGAACCCAATGAATAAATGCTATTTGCCTTTGATAGAAGACGCGCTCGAGCGTTATTTGCCCGGCAGCGACAGCCGCGAAAAAAAGCTGATCGAGTCCATGCGCTACAGCCTCAAGGCAGGCGGCAAGCGCGTGCGTCCCATGCTGGTGCTCGAATTCAACGCGCTCTGCGGCGGCAAGATCAAGCGTGCGCTGCCCTTTGCCTGCGCGGTGGAGATGGTGCACACTTATTCGCTGATCCACGACGACCTGCCCTGCATGGATGACGACGATCTGCGCCGCGGCAAGCCCTCCAATCACAAAGCGTTCGGTGAGGACACCGCCCTGCTCGCAGGCGACGCGCTGCAAACCCTCGCCTTTGAGATCCTCACACGCGACGACACCGCCGCGCTGACAGGCGACACGGCATGCCGCAAGGCGGCGGCGACGCTCGCCAAATACGCCGGTTGCTACGGCATGGCAGGCGGTCAGATGATAGATCTGGAGAGCGAGCAAACGCAGGCTTCCTATGAGGTCATCATGGAGCTGATCGCCAAAAAGACCGCGTGTCTGCTCCAGGCGGCGTGCGAGCTGGGCTGTATCGCGGCAGGCGCCGACGACAAGACCGTCAGGGCGGCAGGCGAATACGGCAAGGCGATCGGCTACGCGTTCCAGATACGGGATGATATTCTCGACTGCATCTCCACCGATGAGGTGCTCGGAAAGCCCGTCGGCAGCGACGAAGCCAACCAAAAATCGACCCTTGTTTCGCTTTTGGGCTTGGAGGAATGCAACCGTATGGTGGACAAGTACACGGCAGAGGCGATCGCCGCCCTCAGACAGTTCGACGGCGACACCAAAACGCTCAGCCGTTTTGCCGTGAACTTGGCAAGAAGAAAAAAATAACGATACTACAGGCGGAGGAAACGCCCAGCGGCGTGTGATACTATGAGCGAGTACCCTTTACTCTCAACAATTAAATCATCTCACGACGTCAAACGCATTGCAGACAGTGACATTGACGCGCTCTGTGCTGAGATCAGAGAAAAGCTGATCGAGGTCGTGGCAGTCAACGGCGGTCATTTGTCTCCGAATTTGGGTGTGGTGGAGCTGACGGTCGCCATGCACCGCGTCTTTGATTTTCCAAAGGACAGTGTGGTTTGGGACGTCGGCCACCAGAGCTACACCCACAAGCTGCTCACCGGCAGATTCGACAGCTTTGATACGCTGCGTACCAAGGGCGGCGTGTCCGGCTTCCCCAAAAAGGAAGAAAGCCCCTATGACGACTTCAACACCGGTCACAGCAGCACCTCCATTTCGGCGGCGTTCGGCATCGCCAACGCCAAGGCGATGAAGGGTGACAACAGCCACACCATCGCGGTCATCGGCGACGGCTCGCTCACCGGCGGACTGGCGTTTGAGGCGCTCAACAATGCCGGACGCTTCAACCGGAATTTTATTGTCATTCTCAACGACAACAAAATGTCCATCTCCAAAAACGTCGGCGCCATTCCGCGCTATCTCACCACGGTGCGCATCCAGCCGTGGTACATACGCGTCAAGAAAAACACCGAGCGCGTGCTCTCCAAGATCCCGCTGCTCGGCAGGCTGATGAAGGCAGTCCTGCGGCGCAGCAAATCGAAGATCAAAAATATCGTCTATAAAAACACGCTGTTTGACTGCTTCGGCTTCACCTATCTGGGACCCATCGACGGTCACAATGTGGAAGAGGTCGAGAACGCGCTCGAAACGGCAAAAAAGAGCACCACGCCGGCGCTGGTGCATGTCGTCACCAAAAAAGGCAAGGGCTACCGTCCGGCGGAGGACAAGCCCGGTGAGTTTCACGGGATCGGACAGTTCGACATTGATTCCGGTGAGCCGATGTCCAGCCACAAGGGCTTTTCTGCCGAATTCGGCAAGATGCTCTGTGAGCTGGCGGAAAAGGACGACAAGATCTGCGCCATCACTGCCGCCATGACAAGCGGCACCGGCTTGACGCAGTTTGCCAAGGAGCACAAAAACCGCTTTTTTGACGTCGGCATCGCCGAGGAGCACGCCGTCACCTTTGGCTGCGGCTTGGCTGCCAAGGGCTACCGTCCGGTTTTCGCGGTCTATTCCACCTTTTTGCAGCGCTCCTACGACCAGCTTATTCACGACGCGTCGCTCGGTCAAAATCATCTGGTGCTCGCCATCGACCGCGCCGGTATCGTCGGCAGCGACGGCGAGACTCACCAGGGTGTGTTTGACGTCTCCATGCTCAACACCATTCCGAACTCCGTCATTTATTCGCCCACCTATTTTGAGGGCATGCGCAAGTCGCTGCACACCGCGCTCTATGTGCAAAAGGGCTTGGCGGCGGTGCGCTATCCGCGCGGCGGCGAGCTGTACCGTCCGGACGACTTTGCGGAGGAGAGCATTGACTACAACACCTACGGC
>ONGI01000131.1 GCA_900317315.1 uncultured Eubacteriales bacterium | reverse complement strand
CAGCGTTATCTCGCAGGCTTCAATGAATCCGGCAGCTATTGCGGTCAGTACACGGACGGCACCCAGCCGGTTACTCAGCCGACTCAGCCGACTCAGCCGACTCAGCCTACCCAGCCCACGAATCCTCCCTCCGGCGGCGTGACCCTTAATCCCGGTCAGTGCAATGTCGGCGACGAGGTTTGGTACGCCTGGACTTGGGGCAGCGGCGAAGGCAGATGGGTCAAGGGCAGCGCAAGCGGCTCCAACTACACCTTCAGCGACGTTGATTCCAGCATCATCTTCGTCAGAATGAACGGCGACAACGCAAACTGGGACAACGTATGGAACAAGACCGACGACCTCACCACCCAGATGGGCGGCACCTACACCCTCACCGGTTGGGGCGACGGCGACATGATGTACGGCAACTGGTAATCGCTTCGTCATCAAAAATCAATCAATAGTGTTATGCTCCCCTGGTTCGCCGGGGGAGTTTCTTTGTACCAAAAGAGCGGCGCCGAGGGGCGTTTTATCGTGCTATTTTGATATTGTCAAACCGTGCAAAATATGGTAAAATCTTTAGAAAGAATACAAAGACAGGGGAGAGCTTATGAGAAGATTGGCGCAGAGGACCGAAGCGGTCGTCAGCCTGAGCGCGCTGGAGCACAATGTCAGCCGTATCCGCGAGATCATCGGCGACGGTGTGGAGATTATGGCGGTGCTCAAGGGCGAAGGTTACGGCCACGGCGAAAAGGGAATCTATTCCACTCTCAAAAAGTGCGGCATTGAGCGCTATGCGGTTGCCGTCTGGGAGGAGGGCGCGTCGCTGCGCGAAGCCGGCTGCACGGAGCCCGTGCTGCTGCTCGGCGATACCTGCGACGGTCAGCTCGAAAATATTATCAAGTATAATCTCACGCCTGCCATTTTTTCCTATGACACGGCGCAAAAGCTCAACATGCTCGCGCGTTGGAGCGGCGTTGTCTGTCCGGTTCACCTCAAAATCGACACCGGCATGAGCCGCATCGGCTTTTCCGCCGACGAGCGTTCGATTGAGCTGATTCAGCGGATAAATGCTTTGGAAAACCTGCGCATCACCGGTGCGTTTACGCATTTTGCGCGTGCCGACGAAGCCGACGGTGTGAGCGCCAAGGCGCAGTTTGAAAAATACATCTGCATGCTGGAGCGGTTGGAGGACGCCGGCGTCAGGATTCCGTGCAAGCATGTGGCGAACAGTCCGGCAATTTTGCTCCGTCCCGAAACGCGGCTCGACGCGGTTCGCGCAGGCGATATTCTGTTTGGCTTGTGTCCGATTGACGAGGACGACTGGGCAAAGGCGGATTTCCGTCAGGTCATGCACTGGTACACCTATGTTGTGATGGTCAAGGAGGTGCCGGCAGGCACCGAGGTCGGCTACGGCGGCACCTTTGTTGCCCGTCGCCCGACAAAAATCGCCACGGTTCCGGTTGGTTTTGCCGACGGCTACAGCCGCGCGCTGTCCAATCGGGGCATGGTGAAAATCAACGGCAAAAAGGCGCCGATTATCGGCAGGGTTTGCATGGATCAGTTCATGGTTGACGTTACCGATTTGCCGGAGGTGCGGCGCGGCGATACCGTGACGCTGCTCGACGACGATTTGAGCGTGCTGTGGATGGCAGATTTGCTGGACAAAAACGTGGACGAAATCGTCTGCGGCATTTCCAAGCGCGTCCCGAGAATTTATGAAGATTAACAGGAGTTGGTTTTTATGTCAAAATACATTTTTAAGATTATTAAAAACGCCAGCCTCGACAAAATGAAGGAGGCTGTCAACACGGTTCACGAGCGCTCGGGCATGAGCAAGCGCAAGATTTTTAACGACATGCTGCATTGCACCAGAAAGTACGGCGCAGGCTACTATGATTATCAGATTTTTGCGTTCTACAACCTCACCGAAGCACAGCGCGCGACCTTTATGACGCGCCTGATCAGCAAAAAATTCAACACCTTTATGAACGACTACGAGTACGCGCATTTCCTTGAGAACAAGGACGAGTTCAACAAGCTCTACAAAAAATATATCGGCAGAGACTTCATCCAGTTTCAGGAGGCTTCCAAGGAGGAGGTCAGGGAGTTTTGCAAAAAACATCCGGTTATGTTTTGCAAAATGCAGGATTTGGAGTGCGGTCACGGCTGCGAGCGCATCAAAACCGCCGACTACAAGAGCTTTGACGAGCTCTACGACTATCTGAAAAAGCAGGATTTCTGCATTTTGGAGGAGAACATCGAGCAGCATCCGGCGGTGCAGAAGCTCTATCCCAACGCGGTCAACTCCATGCGCTTTATCACCGTGCTGGACAAGCAGGGCGAGCCGCACCTGCTCTACATCGTGCAGAAGATGGGACTCGGCGGCAGCATAATCGACAACAACTGCCTGTTCGCGCCGGTCGATCCCGAAACCGGCATCATCAAATATCCGGCTCATTCCGGCGACACGCTCAAGGGCATTGTCTACACCGAGCATCCCGATACTCATGTCAAGATCCAGGGCTATCAGATCCCGTTCGTCAGAGAGGCGGTCAAGATGGTTCTCGAAGCGGCAAAAATCACACCGCAGATCCGTTATGTCGGCTGGGACGTCGCCACCACGCCCAAGGGACCTGCCATCATCGAGGGCAACACCTACTGTGCGCATGACTTCTGGCAGCTTCCGCCGCATACCCCCGACGGCATCGGTATTTTGCCGGAGATCAAAAAGTATGTGCCGGAGTTCTTTGAGGGAAAGATCAAGTAAGAGCGGAAAGTGTTTCGTCAGGTAATTATCTGACAGTTTTTGATTTAGAAATAGAGAAAAGCCTGCCTTTGTTTGGAGTAAAGACAGGCTTTTTTAACGTGGCGCTTGACCCGAATCCGCGCGATTGACGTCTTGTATTTAGATAGGTCTCATGCACGCGTTCGGATTTTGATTTGCAAGCTGTCGCTTCTGACGCGGCGACCGCTGCCGCGGTGGGCAGTACGCGCAACAGACGTCTTGTATTTAGATAGGCCTCATGCACGCGTTCGGATGTTGATTTGCAAGCTGATCTCAACAGCCGCTTCTGACGCGGCGACCACTGCCGCGGTGGGCAGTACGCGCAACCGACGTTTGATAGTTAGATAAGCCTCATGCACGCGTTCGGATGTTGATTTGCAAGCTGATCTCAATAGCTGCTTCTGACGCGGCGTTGATGAAGCGTCATCTCGCTATGCT
>ONGI01000019.1 GCA_900317315.1 uncultured Eubacteriales bacterium | reverse complement strand
GCCGAGCGTGCGCCGCTGCACGATTTCGACGTGAATAATCCCAAGGTCTATGAGGGCTGTATGCCGGTCGAGGTGCTGGCGCAGCGCGGTGAGGGGACCCTTCGCTTCGGTCCCATGAAGCCGGTGGGGCTTGTCGATCCGCGCACCGGTCACCGCGCGTGGGCGCTTTTGCAGCTGCGCAAGGAGAACGCCGCCGGCACGATGTACAACCTTGTGGGCTTTCAGACCAATCTCAAATTTCCCGAACAAAAGCGCGTGTTTTCCCTGATCCCGGCGCTGCACCGGGCGGAATTTGTGCGCTACGGCGTGATGCACCGCAACACCTTTTTGTGCTCACCCAAGGTGCTGAACAGCGATTTTTCTGCAAAAGAAAATAATGCGCTCTTCTTTGCCGGACAGATCACCGGCGTGGAGGGCTATATGGAAAGCGCGGCGTCAGGCATACTGGCAGGCATCAACGCGGCGCGCAGACTCGCGGACAAGCCGACGCTGACGCTTCCCGACGACACGATTATCGGCGCCCTCTCGCGCTATATCGCCGACCCGAGCGTCAAAAAATTTCAGCCGATGGGCGCCAACTTCGGTGTGCTGCCGGAGCTTAGGGACCGTCCGAGAGACAAACGCGAGCGTGCCGCCGCATATGCCGCGCGCGCACTGGCTTCTTTAGATAAATTTCTTCAAGAGAATAATATGGGTGATAATTATGAAAATCATTGTTGATGCGTTCGGCGGCGACAACGCTCCGCTCGAGATCATCAAGGGCTGCGCCGAAGCGGTGCAGGAGCTTGATGTGGATATTATTTTGACCGGAAAAGAAAGCACCATCCGCGACACGGCGGCGCAGAACCAGATCTCGCTCGACCGCATGGAGATCGCCGATTGCGACGAGGTGATCACCATGCACGATGCGGCGGACAGCGTTGTCAAGGTGAAGAAGAACAGCTCCATGGCGGTCGGCTTCCGTCTGCTCAAGGAGGGCACGGGAGACGCCTTTATCAGCGCCGGCAACAGCGGTGCGCTCTGCGTGGGCGCGACCCTGCTCGTCAAGCGCATCAAGGGCATCAAGCGCCCTGCCTTTGCGCCGGTGATCCCCACCACCACGGGCAACTGCATGCTGATCGACGGCGGCGCCAACGCGGAGTGTCGTCCCGAAATGCTGCGCCAGTTTGCGCTGATGGGCTCGATCTATATGGAAAAGGTCATGCACATCGAGAATCCGCGCGTCGGACTCGCCAACGTCGGCAGCGAGGAGCACAAGGGCACCGACCTCTACCGCGAAACCTACGCGCTGCTCAAAAAATCGCCGGTCAATTTCTTCGGCAACATCGAGGGCAGGGATATCCCCAAGGGCGCCTGCGATGTGGTCGTCTGCGACGGCTTTACTGGCAACATGATCCTCAAAACCTACGAGGGCGTCGCGGCTGTTTTGCTGGCGGAGATCAAGAATATGTTTGCCGGCAGCGCCAAGGGCAAGCTCGCGGCGGCGCTTTTGATGAAGGATCTCAAGAGCATGAAAACGCGCTTTGATTACAACGCGGTCGGCGGCGCGCCGATCCTCGGTTCCGCCAAGCCGGTCTTTAAGGCGCACGGCGATTCCAAGGCGCGTACCATCAAGAACGCCATCCGTCTGTGCAAGGATTATGTGAATGCAAAGGCGATCGAGGAGATTTCCGCCTCGTTATAAAGCCATGTCATCTTGACAATCATCTACTATAAACGATCCGCACCTCTGCACAACAAAAGCTTGTCAGAGGTGCCCATAACGGAGTTACTATGGAACTGGAAGATAAAATAGGCTATCATTTTAAGAACAAGGATCTTCTCACGGCGGCGCTGACCCATTCCTCCTACGCCAACGAGCGCAAGTCGCAGCACATCACCTACAATGAGCGGCTGGAGTTTCTGGGCGACGCTGTGCTGTCGATCGTCGTCAGCGACTACATCTTCAAGCACTGCCCTGATCTGCCGGAGGGAGATCTGACCAAGCTGCGTGCCTCGCTGGTCTGCGAAAAATCACTGTTCGCGTTCGCCAAGCAGATCAACCTCGGCAGCTACCTGCTGCTGAGCAAGGGAGAGCGCAACAACGGCGGCGCCAACCGTCCGTCGATCGTGTCCGACGCGTTTGAAGCGCTGATCGCTGCCATTTATATCGACGGCGGCATCGAGGCGGCAGGCAGACATATTTTGAGTTTTGTGGTGCCTGCCATCAAGAATTTTAAGAGAAAGCCCGTCAAGGACTACAAAACCACCCTGCAGGAGATCATTCAAAAAAATCCCGGGGAGCGGCTGGATTATGTTCTCGTCTCCGAGAGTGGTCCCGATCACAACAAGCACTTTGTCTTTGAGGTACATCTCAACAGCAACGTGATCGGCAAAGGCGGCGGCAGAAGCAAAAAAGAAGCCGAGCAGCAGGCAGCCCGGGAGGCATTGGAGCTGATGGGTTATTAAACAAGGCAATATTTCGATTTTTATACCGCATAACGGCTGCCCGCATCAGTGCAGCTTTTGCAATCAGAAGAATATAACGGGACAAGCCGCGCAGCCGCAGCCGGCTGACGTGCAGCGCACGCTGGAACAGGCGGTGCGCGATTTGGGAGAGCGGACAAGACAGACGGAGATCGCTTTTTTCGGCGGCAGCTTCACCGCGATCGACAGAGCGTATATGTGCGCCCTGCTCGGCGCGGCGCAGCCGTATTTGCCGCATTTTTACGGCATCCGTATCTCCACGCGTCCCGACGCCATTGACGAAGAGGTGCTCACACTGCTCCAAAACAGCGGCGTCACCGCCATCGAGCTGGGCGCACAGTCAATGGATGATTCTGTTCTGGAATCAAACAGGCGCGGCCATACCGCAGAGGACGTCCGAAACGCCTCGGCGCTGATCCGGCGCTTCGGCTTTTCGCTCGGCTTGCAGATGATGACCGGTCTTTACGGCGCAACGCCGCAAACCGACACGGAGACCGCACGGCAGATCATCGCGCTGCAGCCCGACACGGTGCGGATCTATCCCACCGTCATCCTGCGCGGCACCGAGCTTGCCGCGCTGTACGCGGACGGACGCTTTTGTCCCTACACGCTGGACGCATCCGTGGCGCTGTGTGCCGACCTCATTCTTCTGTTTGCAAAAGCCGACATTCCGGTGATACGGTTGGGGCTGCATTATTCCGACAGTCTGGTTCAAAACAGCCTGGGGAATAATTATCACCCTGCCTTTAAGGAGCTGTGTGAAAACAAGATTTTTGATGACCTGTTTTTAAAGCGGGCAAGGGCGCTCGGACAAAAACGCCTGCAACTTTTCGTCCATCCCAAATCGCTCTCCAAGCTGCTCGGTCAGCGAAAACGCAACCTTTTGCGCTGGCAGGAGATGGGCTATGAGATAGCGGTGCAGACGGACGAACGATTAGAAAAGTACGAATTAGGGGTATGTAATGCGACTGAAATCTCTTGAAGTTCACGGCTTCAAAACCTTTCCCGACAAAACAAAACTAACCTTTGAAAGCGGCATTACCTCGGTCGTCGGACCCAACGGCTCGGGCAAGAGCAACATCAGCGACGCCATCCGCTGGGTGTTGGGCGAGCAGTCGCCCAAGAGCCTGCGCTGCTCGCGCATGGAGGACGTGGTGTTCAACGGCACCGACAAGCGCAAAAAGACAGGCTACGCCGAGGTAACGCTGAATATCGACAACAGCGACAGGGTGCTTGACTTCAACGGCGACGAGATCGCCGTGACGCGCCGCTATTACCGCAGCGGCGAGAGCGAGTATCTGATCAACAAAGCTGCCGTGCGCCTGCGCGACATCAACGAGCTGTTTATGGACACCGGCTTGGGACGCGACGGCTATTCGATGATCGGACAGGGCAAGATCGACAGCATCGTGTCCTCCAAAAGCGAGGACAGGCGCGAGATATTTGAGGAGGCGGCAGGCATCTCCAAATACCGCTACCGCAAGATCGAAGCGGAGCGCAAGCTCAAAAACACCGAGGACAACCTCTTGCGCCTGCGCGATATCGTGACGGAGCTGGAGGAGCGAGTCGGACCGCTGAAAAAGCAGAGCGAAAAGGCGCAGCAGTTTTTGACCCTCAGCGAAGAAAAACGCGGTCTTGAGATCGCACTGTGGCTGCTCACCCTCGACAGATCACAGGACAACCTGAAGGTGCAGGACGAAAAGATCTCCATCGCCAAGGCGCAGTATGACGAAGCAGAGCAGGCGTTGGAGAATATTCAGGCGGAGACCGAGGAGATCTATCAAAGAAACGGCGGGCTCGCTGCCAAATCAGAGGCGATCCGCTCGCAGATCGCTTCGATTGACGCCGAGATCGCCGAGAAGAACGCCCTCAGATCCGTTGCCGAGAACGACATCCTGCACCACAATGAAAATATCGGGCGCGTCAAAAACGAGATCGAGCAGGCGGAAAAGAACGCCGGCGAGTACGAAAAGAGCATCGCCGAAAAGCAGGCGCAGATCGACGCGCTCGACAACCGGATCATCACCAGACAAAAGCAATACGCCGAGGTCAGCGAGCGGCTGAACCTCATCAATATGCATTCGAGCAAGAGCGGCGACGTCCTGCAAAAGCTGACCGCCGAGCTGTCGGTGCTGACCTCTCAGTCCGCCGACGCGCGCGTCATTGACATGACCTCCGACAGCAGTATCAACGAGCTGACGAGCCGTATCGAAGCGCTCAAGGAAAACCGCGACGAAAAGACGGCGCAGTCCGGCGAGCTCCTTGAAATGCTCGACAGCTACACCGAGAAGATCGCGGAGGGAGAGGCGGCAGCCGCCTCGCTCTCCAACGCCATAGACGGGCTTTCCATCAAGCTCGAAGCCAAGCAAAAGCGTGCGGAGGACTGCAAGCGCGAGAACGACCGTCTCACGCTCGACATCAACGAGCACCGCCGCAAGATCACCTTTTTGGAAAACATGGAGCGCAATCTCGAGGGCTTCTCCAAGAGTGTCAAGCAGGTGGTCAACGCCGCCAAGGGCGGCAAGCTGCACGGTGTTTTCGGACCCGTTTCGCGCGTGATCTCGGTGCCCAAGCAGTACGCCACTGCGATCGAGATCGCGCTGGGCGCTGCCATGCAGCATATCGTGGTCGGCAGCGACGAGGACGCCAAGCAGGCGATCCGCTATCTGAAAGCCACCGACGGCGGCAGAGCGACCTTTTTGCCGCTCAACACCATCAAGCCGCGCGAGCTGCGCGAGAGCAGACTCGATGATTGCGTCGGCTTTGTGGGTGTGGCGGCTGCGCTCTGTGCCTGTGATGACAAGTTCCGCAACATCCGCGACAACCTGCTCGGCAAGATCGTGATCGCCGACGACCTCAACAGCGCCACGGCGATCGCCAAGCAGTACGGCTACCGCTTCAAGGTCGTCACCCTCGACGGTCAGGTCGTCAACGCCGGCGGTTCGCTCACGGGCGGTTCGCTGGCGCGCAGCACCGGCGTGCTGAGCCGCGCAGCCGAGATCGCACAGCTGAAGGCGCAGACCGAAAAGCTCAGCGCCGCCATGCAGCAGTCGCAGGCGCTCACGGAGCAGACCGGCAAGGAGCTTGCCGCGATCGAAGCGGAGCTGCTCGACAGCCGCTCTGCGCTCTCCGTCCTTCAGCAGGAGCTGGTGCGTCTGGACGCGGAAAAACGCGCCTGCGAAAACGAGCTGGCAGCTGCACGCGACACGGCGGACAGCGCCGAAACAGAGATCAACACCTGTCTGGAGCGCATCGAGGGACTCAAAAAGAACCGCGAACAGGCGCGCCAAAGACTGACAGAGTTAAATATAAAAATCGCCGACGCGGAGCAAAAGGTCAACGCCGTCACAGGCGACCGCGCCGAGCTGACAAAGCAGCGTGAATCGCTGACCGATGATTTGCAGAATATCCGTCTGGAGATCGTCACCGTGCAAAAGGATATAGACGCGCTCAATGCCGAGATCGTTCACGCCAAAAATTCGGGCTCCGACATGGACGAGCGCCGCGCCGCGCTGAACGCACAGATCGCGTCCTTTCAGCAGTCTATCGCCGAAAAGCAGGCGGAGATCGACGGCTACGACCGCCTGACCGAAAAGCTCCTGCAAACCCGTCAGGCACAGGAGCGGCAGCAGGAGGCGCTCGCGCAGCAGCGCAGTCTGCTCGAAAAGCGCAGCGTGGACATCCGCGCCGCCGAGCGCGCCAAAACCGCCGAGCGCGAGAATTCCGGCAGAGAGCTGGCACGCTTGGAGGAGAGAAAGATCAACCTGCAAAAGGAATATGACACCATCATTTCCAAGCTGTGGGAGGAATATGAGCTGACACGCCGCGAGGCGGAAAAGATCGCCGTCAAGATCGAGGAGCCTGCCAAGGCGCAAAAGCGGCTGACAAGCCTCAAACAGAGCATCAAGGCGCTCGGCAGCGTCAACGTGTCGGCGATCGAAGAATACAAAGAGGTGTCGGAGCGCTACGAGTTCATGAGCGTGCAGGTGCGCGATGTGGAGAAATCCAAAAATGAGATCGAGCGGCTGATCACCTCGCTCACCAAACAGATGAAAGAGGTATTTGTAGAGAGCTTTGAGCAGATCAACCGCAACTTTACCTTTACCTTCAAGGAGCTGTTCGGCGGCGGCACGGCTTCGCTGTCCCTCGCCGACCCCGAAAATATACTGACGAGCGGCATCGACATCGTCGTGCATCCGCCCGGAAAGATCGTCGTGCACCTCGACGCACTGTCCGGCGGCGAAAAGGCGCTGGTCGCCATCGCCCTGTACTTTGCGATCATGAAGGTGCGTCCGGCTCCGTTCTGCGTCATGGACGAGATCGAAGCCGCGCTCGACGATGTAAACGTCAACCGCTTTGCCGGCTATCTGCGGCGGCTGACCGACAAAACGCAGTTTATCCTGATCACCCACCGCCGCGGCACGATGGAAGAGGCCGACGTGCTCTACGGCGTCACCATGCAGGACGAGGGCATTTCCAAGCTGTTGGAGCTGCGCTCGACAGAGGTTGCCGAAAAACTCGGTATCAAAACGAATTAAAAAAAGGAATGATGATATGGGCATTTTCAGTAAAATCAAGGAAGGCTTGAGAAAAACAAGAAAAGCAGTCATGGGACAGATCGAAGCCCTGCTGCGCTCCTTTACAAAAATCGACGAGGATCTGTTTGAGGAACTGGAGGAGCTGTTGGTGATGGGCGATGTGGGCGTCCCGACGGCAGAAAAAATCTGTTCCGAGCTGCGCGTGCGCGTCAAAAAGAACGGCATAACCGACCCCAAGGAGATCAACGGTCTGCTGCAGGAGATCATCACCGAAATGCTCTCCGGCGGCGAGGAGCTGGACATTTCCACCTCGCCCTCCATTATTCTGGTCATCGGCGTAAACGGCGTGGGCAAGACTACCACCATCGGCAAGCTCGCCAAAATGCTGTCCGACGACGGCAAGCGCGTGCTGCTGGCGGCAGCCGACACCTTCCGTGCGGCGGCGATCGACCAGCTCGATATTTGGGCGCAGCGCGCAGGCTGTGAGATCATCAAGCAAAACGAGGGCAGCGACCCGGCTGCGGTCATTTTTGACGCGATCGCGGCGGCAAAGGCGAGAGGTGCGGATGTGATCATCTGCGACACCGCCGGCAGACTGCACAACAAAAAGCATTTGATGGATGAGCTGGCAAAGATCAACCGCGTCATCGACCGCGAGCTGCCCGACGCCGCAAAGGAGAAGCTCCTTGTGCTCGACGCCACAACGGGTCAGAACGCCGTCAACCAGGCGGAGCAGTTCCGCGATGCGACCGGCATCACCGGTATCGTGCTCACCAAGCTCGACGGCACTGCCAAGGGCGGCGTGGTGCTCGCCATCAAGGAGGGCTTGGGTATTCCCGTCAAGCTCATCGGCGTAGGCGAGCAGATAGACGATCTGCAGCCGTTCAACGCGGAGGAATTTGCGCGGGCACTGTTTGAAACCGTGGAGTGAGGAACATGAAATTTATCATAGCGACCAACAACGCCAAAAAGCTTGTGGAGATGGAGCGCATCCTTGCTCCGCTCGGCATCGAGGCGGTCTCGGCGCGCGACGCCGGTGTGGTGCTCGACGAAGTGGACGAAACCGGCACCACCTTTGCCGAAAACGCCTTTCAAAAGGCAAACGCCGCCTTTGTCAAAACCGGCATGCCTGCCGTGGCGGACGACTCGGGCATCTGCGTAGACGCCCTTGACGGCAGACCGGGCATCTATTCGGCGCGTTACTGTCCGGAGCTTTGTCACAGCGACGAGGACAGGACGCAGCGCATTCTCGACGAGCTAAAGGACGTTCCCGAGGGACAGCGCGGCGCGCACTACACCTGCGCCATCTGCTGCATTCTCCCGAACGGCGAGAAAATCGAGATAGAAGAGATCTGCGAGGGCACCATCGGCTATGCGTTTATCGGCGACGGCGGCTTTGGCTACGACCCGATCTTTATGCAGGGCGGCAAGACCTTTGCGCAGCTTTCCGCCGAGGAAAAGGACAAGGTGAGCCACCGCGGCAAGGCGCTCCGTGCGCTCAAAACAAAGCTGGAAGCGTATATGAAGGGGAATAATCATGCTGACAAGTAAACAGAGAGCCTATCTGAGAGGGCTTGCCAACACGCTCGAAACCATCCTGATCGTTGGCAAGGGCGAAATCACCGACAATATCATCATGCAGGCGGACACCGCGCTGACCGCACGCGAGATCATCAAGGGAAAGCGGCTTGAGACCAGCGCCTATTCCGCACGCGAATGTGCCGAGCTGCTGGCGGAAAAATGCGGCGCGGACGTGGTGCAGGTCATCGGCTCCAAATTTGTCCTGTACCGTCCGAATCCCGACGAGCCGGTGATCAAGCTGCCAAGGGCAAAGAAATGAGCGGAAGTGGTTGGATGAGCGAAAGGGATTATAAGCAAATCATCAGAGGGTTGATGGGCGACTACCGCTACACCCACAGCTGCAACGTGGCACAGGAAGCGGTGGCGCTCGCAGAACTTTACGGCTGCGACATAAAAAAGGCGTATCTCGCCGGCATTCTGCACGACATCACCAAGGAAATACCGCACGAAGAACAGTTGCAAATTATGAAAGACGGTGGTATAATCTTAGACAGCGTGCAGCAGCATGCACCAAAGCTCTGGCACTCCGTCAGCGGCAGCGTCTATGTGCAGACGCATCTGGGTATCGGCGACAGCGACGTCATCAATGCCATCCGCTATCATACCACCGGCAGAAAGGGCATGTCGCTGCTCGAAAAGATCATCTACACCGCCGATTACACCTCCGCAGAGCGCAGCTATCCGGGCGCCGACATCATGCGCGAAAAGTCGCGCCAAAGCCTGGAGGACGCCATGCTGTTCAGCTGTCAGTACACGCTGCAAAAGCTCTCCGAACAAGCGGCGGCGATCCATCCCGACCAGCTGGACTGCTACAACGAAATCGTATTGAACCGGAAAGGATAAATATATGACATCATTGGAAACCGCGCTCCTCGCCGTCAAGGCACTCGACGGCAAAAAGGGGCTGAACATACAGGTTATTGAGATCAGCGATATTTCGGTGCTCGCCGACTATATGGTCATCGCCACCGGCACCAGCTCCACCCACGTCAAGGCGCTTGCCGACGAGGTGGAATACCGTCTTGACGAAGCAGGTATTTCCGTCAGCCACATCGAGGGCTACCGCTCCAACACATGGATACTGCTCGACTACATCGACGTGATCGTGCATGTCTTTGACAACGAGGCAAGAGATTTCTACGACCTCGACAGAATGTGGGCGGACGGAAATCCCGTCGATATTTCGGGTATCATCAAAGAGAATTAATAAATTCTGTTCTAAATTCCAAAAGCGATAAACTGATTTGGAATTTGGAATGTGGAATTTGAAATTGCGGTCGGGACGGAGAGCGTGGTGGTTCCGCTACCGCAGTGACCCGAATGGATCAATAGGGTGCGCTGTTTGAATTCTTAATTCATAATGCGTAATGCATAATTGATTGGGAGGAAGGGTTAGGCGGTTATGCTGTTTTTCTTGGCACTCCAAAGCCTTCTCCCGAGGAGAAGGTGGCACACTGCTTGTGATGGCGGTACCCTTCATATAATCGGTCAGTAATAGAAGCAGTTGTGTTGAGTGCAAACGCCGGCGGCAGTGTGACGGAAGAGGGCAAGCGAAGCGCTTCCTATCTCGGACGGTCAGCAAAAGGACAGGTTCGCTTGCCCTCTTCCGTCACGGCACCGCAAGGCTTCTGCGCTAATAAAGGTTGATTATATTCCTGAACGTTGCAATTACAGTAACAATAGTGCGTATGCACCGCGCCACCTTCTCCTCGGGAGAAGGCTTTCGCTCACTTAAACGTTTCCTTACTATGATGCTATTGTCACTCACTGCAACGTCAAGCTATACACCCACAGCAAGACAAATCTGGAGCGAAGCGACCCATTCCAAATTCCAAACTCCAAATTCCACATTCCACATTTATAAACTCAACTCTTAACTCAAAATAAAAACCGGAGGGATCAATTTGAAATATAATCACAAGGCAATTGAGCCGAAATGGCAAAAAATCTGGGAGGATAAGGGCGTTTTTCATGCGAGCGACGACAGCTCCAAGGAAAAGTTTTATGCGCTGATCGAGTTTCCTTATCCGTCCGGTCAGGGTCTGCACGTCGGACATCCGCGTCCCTACACCGCGCTGGATACCGTAGCCAGAAAAAAGAGATTGCAGGGACTCAATGTGCTCTATCCCATCGGCTGGGACGCCTTTGGTCTGCCCACCGAGAACTACGCGATCAAGAACCACATCCATCCCGAGATCGTCACCAAGAACAATATCGCGCGTTTCAAAAAGCAGATCCAGTCGCTGGGCATCTCCTTTGACTGGAGCCGCGAGGTCAACACCACCGACCCCGATTATTACAAGTGGACGCAGTGGATCTTTATTCAGCTGTTCAAGCATGATCTTGCCTACAAAAAGGAAATGAACGTCAACTGGTGCACCTCCTGCAAGTGTGTGCTCGCCAACGAGGAGGTCGTCAACGGCGTCTGCGAGCGCTGCGGCAGCGAGGTCGTCCACAAGGTCAAGTCCCAGTGGATGCTCAAGATCACCGAGTATGCCGACAGACTGATCAACGACCTCGATCTGGTCAACTATCCCGAGCGCGTCAAGGCGCAGCAAAAGAACTGGATCGGCAGAAGCACCGGCGCGGAGGTCGATTTCGGCACCACCACCGGCGACACGCTGACCGTCTACACCACACGCGCCGACACGCTCTACGGCGCCACCTACATGGTTATTTCTCCCGAGCATCCGCTGATCGAAAAGTGGGCGGACAAGCTCCAAAATATGGACGCGATCCGCGCTTATCAGGCGGCTGCCGCCAGAAAATCCGACTTTGAGCGCACCGAGGTCGCCAAAGACAAAACCGGCGTCAAGCTTGAGGGCGTCCGCGCGATCAATCCCGTCAACAACAAGGAGATTCCGATCTTTATCTCCGACTATGTGCTCGTTTCCTACGGCACCGGCGCGATCATGGCGGTGCCGGCGCATGACACGCGCGACTGGGAATTTGCCAAAAAGTTTGACCTCCCGATCATCGAGGTCGTCAAGGGCGGCAACGTGCAGGAGGAAGCCTTTACCGACTGCGCCACCGGCGTCATGGTGAATTCCGGCATGCTCGACGGACTTTCTGTTGACGACGCCAAGGTCAAGATCATCGATTGGCTCACAGGAGAGGGCAAGGGTCACGCCAAGGTGAACTACAAGCTCCGCGACTGGGTATTCTCCCGTCAGCGCTATTGGGGCGAGCCGATCCCGATCGTACACTGCGACAAGTGCGGCTATGTGCCGCTTGACGAGAGCGAGCTGCCGCTCAGACTGCCGATGGTCGAGTCCTATGAACCGACCGATACCGGCGAATCGCCGCTTGCCAATATGACCGACTGGATCCGCACCACCTGTCCCAAGTGCGGCGGCGCTGCCCTGCGCGAGACCGACACCATGCCGCAGTGGGCAGGCTCCTCCTGGTACTATCTGCGCTACATGGATCCCCACAACAACGAGGCGCTCGCGTCCAAGGAAGCCCTCAATTACTGGTCGCCCGTCGACTGGTACAACGGCGGCATGGAGCACACGACGCTCCACCTGCTCTACAGCCGTTTCTGGCACAAATTCCTCTATGACATCGGCGTTGTTCCCACGCCCGAGCCTTACGCCAAGCGCACCTCGCACGGCATGATCCTCGGCGAGAACGGCGAAAAGATGAGCAAGTCGCGCGGCAACGTCGTCAACCCCGACGAGATCGTGGACGAGTACGGCGCGGACACCATGCGTCTGTATGAGATGTTCATCGGCGACTTTGAAAAGGCTGCTCCTTGGAGCCAGGCGAGCATTCGCGGCTGCCGCCGCTTTATCGAGCGCTACTGGAATTTGCAGAATATTTTGATCGACGGCGACGCGATCCGTCCCGAGCTGGAGAGCGCGTTCCACAAGGCGATCAAAAAGGTCGGCGACGACATCGAAAACATCAAGTTCAACACCGCTATCGCCGCGCTGATGGCGCTGATCAACGATATAAGCAACGTCAAGTCCATCAACAGGGAAGAGCTGCGCATTTTCTCCATCCTGCTCAATCCCTTTGCGCCGCACATCACCGAGGAGGTCTACGAGGCCAACAAGCTGGGCGAGGGCATTCTCGCCGAGGCGCAGTGGCCGCAGTATGACGAGGCAAAGTGTGTGGACGAAACCGTAGAGATCGTCGTGCAGGTCAACGGCAAGATCAAGGCGAAGCTCAACGTGCCCGTAGACGCAGACAGAGAGAGCATGCTCGCCATGGCAAAGGAGAACGAAAAGGTGCAGGCGGCGATCGCCGGCATGACCGTTATCAAGGAGATCGCGGTGCCCAAAAAGCTCGTTAACCTTGTTGTCAAGCCGTCCAAATAACCGTTTTTAATACGTTCAATGCCGCATGCCGCAAGGGTGCGGCATTGCCGGATAAGGGGGATCTTGATGTTCACCAAGGAACAAACGAACGTCTGCAAGGGCGTGGGCGTGTTGCTGTTGCTGTTTCATCACATGTATATGTCGGTTTCGTTCACGGAGAGCATGACCCTGTGGTTTTCCGACCCGACGGTGTTGGCGAATATCGCCGTCGGGATGCGCGTCTGCGTCTGGATCTTCGCGTTTTTGTCCGCCTACGGGCTGACCTGCAAATACAACAGCCTGCCGGAGAGCGAGCGCCGTTGGTTCGTGCCGCGGCAATGGCTGTCGCTGATGAAGCCGTTTTGGCTGATTTTCGCGCTGACGGCGGTGCTGTATGTGATCCTGTTTGTGGATCTGATGGGCGTTTATCATTATAACGGCTTTTTTCTGGCGTTTGATATTTTCGCCGTGTCGGATATGATGCACACCCCTAAGCTGCTCGGGGTGTTCTGGTATATGTGCTTCGCGCAGCTGGTCATTTTCTGCATCCCCGTGTTCAATAGTTTTTGCCGCCGGTTCGGGTATTTGTCGATCCCGATCGCCTTTATCATCATGCAGTTTATGGGCAACGGCATCTCCACCCACAATGGAGGAAGCTATTGGGACTATTTGGTGGTGGTCGTCTGCGGCGTGGTCATTGCGCAAAAAAAACTTTTCTGCCGCATCGGCGCCGTCAAGCTGCACATGGCGCTCCGTATCGTTTTGGGCGTATTGCTGGCAGCTGTCGGCGTCGGCGCGATCGTGCTCCGTCAGATGGCGGAGCTGGGCGATGTACTGCACTGGCGCAGCGTTTGCAGCGCCGTTTCCGCGATCGCGGTTTGCCTGCTGTTCGGCGTGTTCATCCGCGTCAAGTGGCTGTCAAAGGCGCTGGCGTTTCTCGGCCGATTCTCGGGGCTGATGTTCCTCATCCACTCCGTGCTCAACAACTTTGTGCCGCAGATCATCTATCTGACCCATATCGCGGCGGTGGATTACTTCATCTTTGTCGCCGAGACTTTGCTCGTGTCGATCGCGGTGCATTATCTGAGAAGGCTGATCCGATATGACAAATGGTTCGGTAAAATTTGCTGTTTCGGAAAAAAATCGTGCGCCAAGATGCTTCGATAAGCGGCACGAATCTACGGCAGAAATAAATTTCCGCAAAATTTCTACAATTCTATTGACAATTACTGCTTGATATTGTATAATAGCTTTGCAAATTATGCATATTACCCATGCCTTTTGGCAGATGGGAGGGAAGATAGATGGCAGAGATTAGATTAAAAGAGAATGAGTCTCTTGAGAGCGCTTTAAGACGTTTCAAGAAGCAGTGCGCCAGAGCAGGCGTTATTGCCGAGGTTCGCAAAAGAGAAGCTTATGAAAAGCCTTCCGTAAAGCGCAAGAAGAAATCTGAAGCAGCTCGCAAACGCAAATACAGATAACCAAACAGGCGGACAGAGCAATCTGTCCGCTTTTTGTGTGACTTGACGGAGGGTGTTTGAACATGAAAAAGATTTTGGTTTTGCTCGGTCCCAACCTCAACATGGTGGGCATTCGCGAAAAAGGCGTCTACGGCACCGAGACCGCCGAAACGATCAAAAAGGAGATCCTCGCCTGTGCCGCCGCAAACGGCTTTGAGGCGGAGGTGTATCAGTCCAATCACGAGGGAGATCTGATCGACAAGATCCACGCTTCGCGGCTTGCGTTTGACGGCGCGGTCATCAACGCCGGTGCGCTCACGCACTACAGCTACGCGCTGCGCGACGCGATCGCAAGCGTCAGCCTGCCTTATGTGGAGGTACACATGTCCAATATCCACGCGCGTGAGGAATTCCGCCACATCTCGGTGATCGCGCCGGTGTGTGTCGGACAGATCGCAGGCTTCGGCAAGCAGAGCTACTTTTTGGCGATCGCGGCATTGAAGGAATTGATCAAATGACAGTATTATTCGAAAAAAGAATAAATGACCTGCGCGGCTTTTTGGGCAGCGGCGAAGCGGCACTTGTGACCGACGAGGTAAACATCGGCTATTTTACGGGCTTCTTTCACAGCGAGGGCGCTTTGCTTGTCACCGAGAACAGCGCCTTTTTGCTGGTCGATTTCCGCTACGCCGAGGCTGCACAGAAGCAGGCGTCCGGCTGCGAGGTGATCTGCTTTCAGACCCTTTCCGCGAGCCTGACGGCGCTTTTGACCGCCGAAGGCGTGCAGTGCCTGCACGCCGAAGCGTCCCATATAACCGTCAGCCGCTATGAGTTTTTCAGAAAAAAATGCGGCGAACAGCATGTGGACATAGTTGCCGACGGCAGGCTCGACAAGCATATCGGCAGCCTGCGCGTGATCAAAACGCAGGACGAGCTCGACAAGATCGCCAAGGCACAGCAGATCGCCGAGGCAGCCTACAGCGAGCTTCTCAACGACGTCCGTCCCGGCGTGAGCGAGCGCGAGCTGGCGGCGCGGCTGGAATTCTACATGAAGCAAAGGGGCGCCGAGGCTGTCTCCTTTGACCTCATCACGATCACCGGCAAAAAGACCTCGCTGCCGCACGGCGTACCGTCCCTTGACACGGTGCAGGAGGGCGACTTCTTCACCTGCGATTTCGGCGCGGTCTATGCGGGCTATCACAGCGACACCACGCGCACCGTCGCGGTCGGCAGCGCCACCGAAGAGATGCGTCAGGTCTACGCAGTCGTTTTGCAGGCGCAGCTGGCGGCGCTCAAAGCCATCAAGCCCGGCGTGCCGTGCAGCGAGGTGGACAAGACCGCACGCGACATCATCACAGCCGCAGGCTACGGCGACTGCTTCGGCCATTCCACCGGCCACGGCGTAGGGCTGTATATCCACGAGCTGCCCTTTGTCTCCTCGCGCAGCGACATGGTTTTGGAGCCGGGCATGGTGATCACCGACGAGCCTGGCATCTATCTTCCGAACAAGTTCGGCGTGCGCATTGAGGACATGCTCGCCGTGACGGAGGACGGCTGCCGCAACTTCGTCAATTTACCAAAAGAATTGATAATTCTATAAAGTGCTTGCATTTTTTTTTATAATTATGTATAATAGCTTTATTAAGAGTTGTATAACTTAAAAACAGGAGGTAATAACAATGATTTCAGCAGGTGATTTCAGAAACGGCGTTACGTTTGAAATGGACGGACAGGTGGTTTCCATCATTGAGTTCCAGCACGTAAAGCCCGGCAAAGGCGCCGCGTTTGTAAGAACAAAGATCAGAAATGTCATTACAGGCGCAGTTGTTGAAAAAACTTTCAACCCCAACGACAAATATCCCACCGCGTATATCGAGAGAAAGGACATGGAGTACAGCTATTCCGACGGCGACCTCTATTACTTCATGGACACCGAGACTTGGGAGCAGATCCCGATCAACAAGAGCGTTCTCGGCGACAACTTCAAGTTTGTAAAAGAGAACATGGTCTGCAAGATCCTGTCCTACAAGGGCAATGTGTTCGGCGTTGAGCCGCCCAACTTTGTCGAGCTTGCCGTCACCAAGACCGACCCCGGCTTCAAGGGCGACACCGCCACCAACGCCACCAAGCCCGCGACCCTCGAAACAGGCGCGGAGATCAAGGTTCCTCTGTTTATCGACGAGGGTGAGGTCATTCAGATCGACACCCGCACCGGCGAATACATGGGCAGAGCATAAGATTGGGAGAGTATAATGGATTTAACTGAAAAGATTGCGTATATAAAGGGTCTTTGCGAGGGACTTTCTCTCGACGAGTCAAAGCCCGAGGTCAAGGTGCTCAACGCTGTTGTCGATCTGCTCGACGACCTCGCCTATGAGGTGCAGGACATGCAGGAGCTGTATGACGAGCTGAGCGCTGTTGTGGACGAAATCGACGAGGATCTTGCCGACGTGGAGTCGGAGCTTTACGACGATGACGATGACGATGACGAGGATGATTTCGACGATTTTGACGAAGATGACGATGACTTCGACGATGACGATGATGTCTTTTACGAAGTGACCTGCGACGCCTGCGGCAAGGCGATCAACGTTTCCGAGGATGTGCTCCTTGAGGGCGAGATCACCTGCCCGAACTGCGGCGAGACCATTGAGTTTGATTTTTCCGACTTGTTTGACGAGAACGGCGACCTCTGCGACAACGATTGCAGCGCCTGCTCCGAAAAGGAGACCTGTGACAAGGACGAAAAAGAAACCGGCGAAAAAGAACCCGAAGAATAAATTCACCACCCGTCACCCCTTGTGTAGAATAGCAAGGGGTGATTTTTTGGTTTCTGCAAGGATAAAACACAGGCGCCTGCGCCAAAAGCACCGCCGGCTGCTCCGCCTGGCGCTCACTGTCTTGCTGCTGTTCGGCGCGGTCAGGAGCTTTGAGGGGCAGATCAGCGCGTTCAGCGAGCGGTATTTTCCCACCTTTGCGCGTCAGGTCACGACAAGGTGCGTCACCGAGGCGGTGGAGGAGGCGCTGGACGATCTGCAGCTCTCCTACGGTGACATCGCTGCGGTCAGGTACAGTGAGGGAGAGGTGTGCGCGATAGAAACCGACGCCGCGGCGGTCAACCGTCTCAAAAACTGCGTGGTCAAAAAGGCGGAGGAAAAGGCGGAAAAGATCCACAACAGTGTGATGCATGTGCCGCTCGGCGCGTTCACCGGGCTGACGCTGATCGCCAACTGCGGACCGCAGATCCCGCTGACCTATTGTCTGACGGGCAGCTTTTCGGCGGAGCTTGTCAGCAGCTTTGCGTCCGCCGGCATGAACCAGACCGTGCACCGCATCCGCCTTGAGATCACTGCCACCGTCATCACCGCCTCCGTCGATTTTGAGGAGACCCTGACCTACACCACCGACTACGAGGTGGCGCAGTCGGTCATCGCCGGCAGGATACCGCAGTCCTACGGCGGCCGTGTCGCCGCGGTCCGCTGACAGGAAAAAACGAAATATTGTGGAAAAAACGGCTTGAAAAGCGCTATATAGTGTGGTATAATTAAACAGTTAATCAAAATGGGTGAGGAGGATTCTTTTGGCTCGACCCACCATCAAAGCGGAACAATTGTCCGAAAAGCAGTCGGAATATATGCAGCTGATCGCCGAAATCATGGAGATCCGCAAGCGCGGCGAAAAGCCCCTGGCGTTCGTGCGCACCTACGGTTGTCAGCAAAATGTCGCCGACAGTGAAAAAATCAAAGGCATGCTCAGCGCGGCAGGCTTTGACTTTACCGAATCACCCGACGACGCCGATTTTATTCTGTTCAACACCTGCGCCGTCCGTGAGCACGCGGAGGACAGGGTGTTCGGCAACGTCGGCGCGCTGAAAAATCTCAAGCGCAGGCATCCGCAGATCCTGATAGCCCTTTGCGGCTGCATGATGGAGCAGGAGCACGTTGCCAACCGCATCTACAACAGCTTTCCCTTTGTGGGGCTGGTGTTCGGCACCCATTCGCTCCATCATTTTCCGGAGCTTCTCTACCGTTCGCTGGTAGACGGCAAGCGCGTATTTGAGCGCGGCAACGACGACAAAAAAATCTACGAGGGCTTTCCCGTTCGGCGCGACGGCTCCTTCAAGGGCTGGCTGCCGATCATGTACGGCTGCAACAACTTCTGTACCTACTGCATCGTTCCCTATGTGCGCGGCAGGGAACGCAGCCGCGAAAAGGACGTGATCCTTGCCGAAGCGCGCCGGATGATCGAGGGCGGCTTCAAGGATATCACCCTGCTCGGTCAGAACGTCAATTCCTACGGCAAAACGCTCGAAACCCCTGTCAGCTTCGCTGAGCTTATCCGCGAAATAGACGCGATAGACGGCGACTACTGGCTGCGGTTCATGACCTCGCACCCAAAGGACTGCTCGCATGAGCTGATAGACGCGATCGCAGGCAGCCGCCACATCAGCAAGCACCTGCACCTGCCCTTTCAAAGCGGCTCCGACCGGATCCTAAAGGCGATGAACCGCCATTATGACCGCAAAAAATATTTCAAGCAGACGCTTTCACTGATCCGTGAGGTGGAATTTACCTCGCTGTTCACCTTCATTTTTTCACCGCGAAAGGGCACGCCCGCCGCAGCATATGACGACCCCGTTTCCGCCGAGGAAAAGGGAAAGTGGTTCCAGGAGCTTCTCGACGTGCAGGAGGAGATCGCCGCCAAGCGCTGTTCCGCCATGGTCGGACAGACCGAGCGCGTGCTGATCGAGGGCGTCAAGGAAAAGACAGGCGAGCTGAACGCACGCACGAGCGGCAATATCATCGTGGAGCTGGAGGGCGACGCGAGTCTTGTCGGCACCTTCCAAAACGCAGAGATCACCAAAGCCCGCAACTGGATATTAAAGGGCAAGTTAATATAATCATACGGAGGTATATGAAAATGGATGTTATCACCATGGCAAGAGAGCTGGGCAAGGCGCTCCAGCAGGAAGAGACCTACATCAACTGGCAGAACGCACAGCACGTTGCCGACGCCGACGCCGAGCTGCAGCAGCTCATCGGCGAATTCAATTTGAAGAGAATGATCATCAACGACGAGGCAGGCAAAAAGGACAGAGACCAGGAAAAGCTCACGCAGGCAAACAAGGAGATGCGCGAGGTCTATTCCAAAATCATGTCCAATGACAACATGATCGCCTACAACGACGCAAAATCCGCGTTTGACGCCGTTCTCAACCGCGTCAGCGCTATCATACAGCAGAGCGCGCAGGGTGCCGATCCCGACACCGCCGACGTCTCCGACTGCACCGGCAGCTGCAGCACCTGCGGCGGCTGTTCATAAGTAACAAACGCGGCGAAGGGGGTGTGAGATTTTGGCTGAGCTGTCACCGATGATGAAGCAGTATTTTCAAATCAAAGAGCAAAACAAGGACTGCATTCTGTTCTATCGTCTGGGCGATTTTTATGAGATGTTCTACGAGGACGCAAAAATCGCATCGCGTGAGCTGGAGCTCACACTTACCGGCAGAGATTGCGGACAGGAGGAGCGTGCGCCGATGTGCGGCGTGCCGTTCCACAGCTGCGAGGGCTATATCGCCCGGCTGGTCGCCAAGGGCTACAAGGTCGCCATCTGTGAGCAGACCGAGGACCCCAAGACCGCCAAGGGCTTGGTAAAGCGCGATATTATCCGCGTCATCACGCCCGGCACCGTGATGGAGCAGAGCATGCTCGAGGAGGGCAAAAACAACTACATCAGCTGTTTGTATGCCGAACAAAAGATCATCGGTCTCTGCTTCTGCGATATTTCCACAGGGGAATTATACGTCACTGAGATCACCGGCAAGGACGCCGCCAACATCCTCGCCAACCAGCTTTCGTCCTACAGTCCGCGCGAGATCCTGCTCGGCGGCGACATCATCAAAATAAAGTCGCTGCCCGGCTTTATCAAATCCAAGCTGTCCGCCGGCGTCGAAATGCTGGAGGACGACCGCTTTTCGCTTGCTGTCTGTACCAAAACCGTGCAGAAGCAGTTCGGCGAAGAATATGAAGCTATCAAGGACAAGCCGGTGCTCGTGAGCACGGTCGGCGCCCTGATCGCTTATCTCAAAGAAACCCAGATGTCGGGTCTTGAGCGTATCAGCCACATGGAGCTGTATTCCGAAGCGCAGTATATGCGGCTCGACTTTAACACCCAGCGCAATTTGGAGCTGACGCAGACCATGCTCACCAAAGAAAAGCGCGGCTCGCTGCTCTGGGTGATAGACAAAACCAAAACCGCCATGGGAAAGCGGCTGATGCGTTCGTGGCTGGAGCATCCGCTGATGAATATCTCCAAGATCAACAACCGGCAGTCGGCGGTGGAGGAGCTGGTGGGCGACACCGTTCTGCGGCTGGAGCTGACCGAAAATCTGACCGGTATTTTTGATATCGAGCGCCTGATGACCAGGATGGTCTACGGCTCGGCAAACGCCAGAGATCTGCGCTCTCTCTGCGCAGCGATACAAAATCTTCCCAAGATCTCACAGCTGCTTGCGCCGTGTCATTCCACATATCTAAAGCTCGTTTACAACAACCTTGATCTGTTGGAGGATATCCACAAGCTGATAGATGATGCGATCGTGGAATCGCCGCCGTTCACCGTCCGCGAGGGCGGCATGATCAAGGTGGGCTTCAACAAGGAGCTGGACACGGTCGTTTCCGACATGACCGATTCCAAGGATATACTCGCCAAGATCGAGACCGAGGAGCGCGACAAAACCGGCATCCCCAAGCTGCGCGTCGGCTACAACAAGGTGTTCGGCTACTATATCGAGGTCACTAATTCCTACAAATCACAGGTTCCCGCCGAATACATCCGTAAGCAGACGCTCACCAACTGCGAGCGCTATATCACGCCCGCGCTAAAGGACGTCGAATCGCGTATCCTCGGCGCCAAGGATAGAAGCGTTGCGATGGAATACGCCATCTTTGACGGAATCCGTGTGCGTGTGGCGGACAATCTGGAACGCATCCAAAAGACAGCCAGAGCGCTTGCGGCGCTGGACGTCATCACCTCGCTGGCAAACGTTGCCTCCGACAACCGCTATGTGCGGCCGGAGGTCACGCAGTCGAGCGTGATCCACATCAAAAATTCGCGCCATCCGGTGGTGGAAGCGCTCCTAAAGGACGCGCCCTTTGTGCCAAACGATGTCCATCTCGACAGCAGGGGAGACCGTGTGGCGATCATCACCGGCCCCAACATGGCAGGCAAATCCACCTATATGCGCCAGATCGCGCTGATAGTGCTGCTTGCACAGATGGGCAGCTTTGTACCGGCGTCCACCGCGCAGATCGGCATCGTAGACAGTATCTTTACGCGCGTCGGCGCGTCCGACGACCTCGCCTCGGGACAGTCCACCTTTATGGTAGAGATGAGCGAGGTGGCGCATATCGTCAAGTCGGCGACCTCCAAAAGCCTGCTGATCCTCGACGAGATCGGCCGCGGTACCTCTACCTTTGACGGCATGAGCATTGCGCGCGCCGTGCTGGAATACTGTGCCGACAAAAAGAAGCTCGGCGCCAAAACGCTGTTTGCCACCCACTATCACGAGCTTACCGTGATGGAGCAGCTGCTCGACGGCGTCAAAAACTACAACATCGCCGTCAAAAAGCGCGGCGACGACATCACCTTTTTGCGCCGGATCATTCCCGGCGGCGCAGACGACAGCTACGGCATCGAGGTCGCCAAGCTTGCAGGCGTGCCGAATTCCATCATTCAGCGCGCCAAGGAGGTGCTCGCCGAGCTGGAGAGCGGCAAGGAAGAAGCCGTTCGGCCTGCCGCGCCAAAGGGCGACGCGCAGCTGTCGCTGATGGCGGCGGTTGAAAGTCCCGTCACAGAGCGTCTGCGCGAGCTCGACCTCAACACACTCACGCCGATTGAGGCGATGAATTTGCTCTATGAGCTGAAAAGTATGGTAAAATAAATTCTTATTTAGAAATATATAATGAAAGGCGGTGAACGCATGGGAGTTATCAATGTATTGGACAAGCACGTCGCAGAGCTGATTGCGGCAGGCGAGGTCGTAGAACGGCCTGCCTCCGTTATCAAGGAGCTGGTCGAAAATGCCATCGACGCCGGTGCCAAGCACATCACCGTTGAGATCAAAAACGGCGGCTGCACCTTTATGCGCGTCACCGACGACGGCTGCGGTATCGCAAAGGATGACGTAAGGGTCGCCTTTCTGCGCCACGCCACCAGCAAGGTCAGGGTGGAGGACGATCTCGACCGCATCGCCACCCTCGGCTTCCGCGGTGAGGCGCTCGCCTCGATCGCGGCGGTATCGCGTTTGCAGCTGATCACGCGGCATAAGGACGAGGAGACAGGCACTTCCTATCTGATCGAGGGCGGCGAAGAACAGTTGTTTGACGACGCAGGCTGTCCTGCCGGCACGACCTTTGTGATCCGCGATCTGTTCTTCAATATTCCGGCGCGCGCCAAGTTCCTGAAAAAGGACGTTGCCGAGGGCAACGCGGTTTCCGCTGTGCTCGACAAGGCGGCGCTGTCGCACCCTGAGATCGCATTCAGCTTTATCCGCGACGGCAAGCAGGTGCTCAAAACCTTTGGCGACGGCAAGCTGCTTTCGGCGGTCTATTCGGTGTTCGGCAGGGAGTTTGCCAACGGGTTGATCCCCGTTGACTACCGCCTTGACGCGATAACCGTCAGCGGCTATGTCTGCAAGCCTGTGCACGCCAGACCCAACCGAGGCATGCAGAATTTCTTTATCAACGGCAGATACGTCAAATCGCGCACCGCGATGGCGGCGCTGGAGGAGGCGTTCAAGCACTCGGTCATGGTCGGAAAATTCCCGTCCTGCGTGCTGAATATCTCGCTGCCGTATGAGATGATCGACGTAAACGTGCATCCGGCAAAGATCGAGGTGCGCTTTATCAACGAGCGTCCGGTGTTTGACGCGGTCTATCACGCGGTCAAGTCCGCGCTGATGGAGCACGACACCCAAAAGCAGGTGAATTTCAAGCAAAACACCGCGCTGCATGACGTGAAGCAGTTCAATCCGTTTCATAACGCAGACGCGATGATCAAGCCGCAGCCGACGCCGCCAAAACCGGCACAGCCGCGTCCGGCGCCATACGCACCGGCACAGCCTGCGCCGCCACCGCAAAAGTCCGATCCGATTTTGGAGTTGGATTATATCAACGACGACGCGGAGCTTGCGCCGTCCGCCAAGCTGGGCGAGGTGCGCACACCGCAAAATCCCTTTGACATTTTCAGTAGGCAGGCGGTCGGCAGCGCCAAAAAGGAAGCGGCGTTCGACAAGACCTTTATGCCGCAGAAAAAAACCGCCTTCGTCAACGAGCCGGTCGCACCGCCGGTGACTCAGGAAGAACCGGAGGTGGTGATGAAGGACAACGCGCAGCCGGTGCTGTTTGCGTCTCCGAAGAACGAGCTGAAATATATCGGCGAAGCGTTCGACACCTATATTCTGGTGGAGCGCAACCAAAAGGAGCTGCTCCTGATCGACAAGCACGCCGCGCACGAGCGGATCATATATGAAAAGCTCAAGGCGGAAAAGGCAGGCGCTGCCTCGCAGATCCTGCTGCAGCCCGTCACCGTCAGCCTCGGCAAAAACGAATACAGCGCCGCCGTGGAGCACCTGGATATGTTCCGCGCTTGCGCCTTTGATGTGGAGGATTTCGGCAACGCCACGCTGATCGTGCGCAGTATGCCGCAGTATCTCGACGCGGCGGAGGTCGCCGACTGCATCACCGAGATGGCGGATCATATCGCGCAGGGCAAGAATGACGTGTTTACCGAAAAAATGGACTGGTTCTATCACAACGTCGCCTGCCGCAGCGCGATAAAGGCAGGCAACAAAAGCTCCGCACAGGAGCTGATGGCGATCGTGAAGACTTTGGAAGAAAATCCCGAGATCCGGTACTGTCCGCACGGCAGACCGATCACGATAGTGATGAAAAAAAGTGAAATCGAAAGACAATTCGGCAGGGCGTGATGCATTGAACCAACCAATACAGGTCATTTCCGTAGTCGGACCCACCGCGTCGGGCAAAACGCGATTGGCGGTGGAGCTGGCAAAGCACTTTAACGGTGAGATAATCTCGGCGGACTCCATGCAGATTTATCAGGGCATGGCAATTGCCACCGCCAAGCCCACACAGGAAGAAATGCAGGGCATACCGCACCATCTGATTGACTTTTTGCCGCCCGACCAAACCTATTCCGTCGCGCTGTTTGTGCGCGACGCGGCGCGCTGTATCCAAGACATCACCGCGCGCGGCAAGCTGCCCATTATCGCAGGCGGCACAGGGCTTTATGTAGACTCGCTGCTCAATCATGTGCAGTTCCGAGAGGAACAGCGCGACGAGGCGTATGCCGCGCAGCTGCGCGAGGAGCTGCTGCAAAACGGTGTGGAGCCGCTTTTGAAACAGCTGTGGGAGGTAGACGCCGCTTCCGCCGAGCGCCTTTCTGCCGAAAAAAATCCTAAGCGCATCATCCGCGCGCTGGAGTTTTATCACACCACCGGCACCGCCATCACCGAGCAGCTGGCGCTTTCCAAGCAGACGCCCAGTCCCTACCGCGCCGTCAAGCTCGGCTTGAATTATAAAGACAGACAAAAGCTCTATGACCGCATCAACCGCCGTGTCGATTTGATGCTTGCGCAGGGCTTGCAGGAGGAAGCACAGCGTGTTTTGGCTTCACCGCTGAGCTGCACCTCGGTTATGGCAATCGGCTATAAGGAGCTTGCGACATATTTTAAAGAAGAAGCTGCCTTGGAGGAATGTATTGAAAAGCTAAAACGGGAAACCAGACGTTACGCCAAACGGCAGCTGACCTGGTTTCGGCGTGACAAAGAAATCCATTGGCTGTATGCAGATGAATATGATTCTTTTGAAGAATTATACGCCGCAGCCGTTCAAACAATAAACGAAGGACTTGTTTATGGATAAACTCTTATTCAAACGCATATTGGTCGCCGCGCTGACGATTCTCGCGCTGGTATATGTTACCTATCTTCTGATGAGCGCGAATTTTAACATGTATCCCACCGAAAACGCGGTGCTCACCACCATTACCAATTCCATCAATACCGACGGCTTTATCATCCGTGACGAAACCGTCTTAATCAATAAAGCCAACAGCATATTGTCCTACTCCGTCGCCAACGGCGAGGCAGTGGAGGCAAACCGCGAAATCGCCAAGGTGTTCCGCAACCGCGAGGACGCCGCTGCCTACAGCAAGGCGGACGCGCTCGAAAAGCGTATTGCCGCGCTGGACGACAGCCAGAAGAGCTCCATGACCGGCGCCGTGAGCGTGGACGTGCTCAACAACAGCATTTCCGGCAGCTTTATCAGCTTTTTGGACGATATTAACCACTACGATGTGGACGCGGTGGAGGAGGACGCCGACAGGCTGCTCGCCACGATTAACCAGCGCCAGCTGCTGACCGGCAAAATCTCCAACTTTGATTCGCAAATCGCGTCACTGAACGCCCAGATTGAAGAGCTGCGCAGCTCCTCGGGCGACAGCATCGGCAGCGTCCAGACGCCCAAAGCAGGCTGCTTTACCGAATACTGCGACGGCTACGAGAACGCCTTTGACTACAGCAAGGTGGACGAGATGACGCTCGCGGATTTGCACAGCATGAAAAAAACCGAGGTGCCCCAAAACGCGGCAGGCAAGATTATCAGCAACGTCAAGTGGTATGTCGCCTGTGAAATCACCGGCGATCAGGCAAATTCGCTCAACACCTACGACGGCGCGCTGACGGTGCTCTTTTCCGACGCCTCCTCCGAGCCGATTCCGGCGGAGCTCTATCGCGTGCAAAAGGACGAAAACGGCGGCAATGCGCTGGTGGTGCTCGCCTGCGACTATATGGACAGCGCCCTGCTCGAGGGCAGACAGGAGCCGATCGAGATCGGCATGGGCTCCTACACCGGACTGCGCGTCAGCAAACGCGCCATCCATGACGATTACGTCACCAAGACCACCTACGACGACAACGACAAGCCCCACAGGGAGCAAAAAAAGGTGCAGGGCGTCTATGTGCTCTACGGCAGCGAGGTGCAGTTCAAGCAGATCGCCATCACCTACGCCACCAAGGACTATGTGATCTGCGATCCAAGCCCTGCGGAGGGTGTGCTGTTCAACGGACAGACCATTGCACTGTACGACAAAGTTATAGTAAAAGGAGACGATTTGTATGACGGAAAGGTCATTTCGTGATGTCGAATACAATTATCAGCTGATCAACGAGCGCATCACCGAGGCCGCGGAAAGATCCGGCAGAAAAAGAGAGGACGTCACCTTTCTTGCCGCTACCAAAACCGTTGACGCGGCGACCATCAACCACGCCATCTCGCTCGGTCTTGACCATATCGGCGAGAACCGTGTGCAGGAGCTGCTCGCCAAATATGCGGACTACGACCTCGCCAACTGCTCGCTGCAGTTTATCGGTCACCTCCAAAGC
>ONGI01000060.1 GCA_900317315.1 uncultured Eubacteriales bacterium | reverse complement strand
ACGTATAATAAACAACAGGATAGTATGTCGCTATCGCAACTCATAACGCGTGAATACACGTATTCTCACTATCAAACACCGGTGGCGCGGATTGGGTCAAGCGTCACGCTTGCGGAGGGTTTTATGGTTATTCGGGCTATGACTATTGAAGATTATGATGAGGTTTTTGCCATGTGGCAAATCACCAGCAAGCGCGCGCTTTCGTCCGCCGACGAGCGCTCCCAGATGGAGCGGTATCTCAAACGCAACGAGGGACTGTCGCAGGTGGCGGTTATCGACGGCAAGATCATCGGCACGGTGCTTGCCGGTCACGACGGCAGACGCGGCTTTATTCACCATATGGCGGTGCTGCCGGAATACCGGCGCAGACGCATCGGTCACGCGCTCGCCGAAAAGGCGATCGAGATGATCCGGTCGGAGGGCATCGAAAAAACGCACATCTTCTGCTACCAAAACAACGAGACCGGACAAAAATTCTGGAGCGATTTCGGCTTTGTCAAACGCGACGACGTGTTTGTTTTCAGCTATTAATTCGGGGGGTACATTATGAACACAAAAGAAAAAGATCTGCAATATATCATGCATACCTACGGACGCTACGACGTCGCGCTCAAAAGCGGCAAGGGCGTTGTCGCCTATGACGAGGACGGCAAGCGCTATCTTGACGTCAGCTCCGGCATCGGCGTCAACTCGCTGGGCTACTGCGACGACGGCTGGCTCCAAGCCATCACCGCGCAGGCAGGCACCATCCAGCACATGTCCAACTATTTTTACAGCAAACAGGCGAGCGACCTCGCCGAAACGCTCTGCAAGCTGACGGGACTCGCCAAGGTCTGCTTTGGCAACAGCGGCGCCGAGGCGAACGAATGCGCGATCAAAATCGCAAGAAAATACAGCTTTGACCGCTACGGCGCCGATCGCAATGTGATCATCACCCTCCAAAATTCCTTCCACGGCAGAACCGTCACCACGCTGTCGGCAACCGGTCAGGACGTTTTTCACAACTACTTCTTCCCCTTTACCGAGGGCTTCAAATACGCCGAGCCGAACAACCTTGACGACTTCAAAAACCACATCGACGAGAGCGTCTGCGCCGTGATGCTCGAGGTGGTGCAGGGCGAAGGCGGCGTGAACATCCTCGACAAAGACTATGTGCAGACGGTCGCGGCGCTCTGCGAAAAGAACGACATTCTGCTGATCGTGGACGAGGTGCAGACCGGCGTTGGCAGAACCGGCAAGCTCTTTGCCCACGAGCACTACGGCATCAAGCCCGACCTGATGACCGTTGCCAAGGGTCTGGGCGGCGGACTGCCCATCGGCGTCTGCCTGTGCGGCGACAAGCTCAAGGACGTCATGTCGCCCTCCACACACGGCACCACCTTCGGCGCGAACCCGGTCGTCTGCGCCGGCGCCAACTACGTGCTCAGCCGTGTGGCGAACGACGCGTTTCTCGATGAGGTCGAAGCAAAGGGCGCTTATTTGGAGAAAAAGCTCCTTGCGCTCGACGGCGTAAAGAGCGTGAACCGTCTGGGACTGATGGTCGGTATCGAGATCGACGGCGACGCCCACGACATCGCGGCAAAGTGCGTGGCAAACGGTTTATTGATCATCACCGCCAAGGATCTGCTCCGGATGTTGCCTCCCCTCATCATCACAACAGACGAGCTGGACGAAGCGGTCAGCATATTGGAAAAAACACTAAAGGAGAACTAACCTATGAAACATTTATTGAAACTCGAGGATTGGTCAACCGAGGAGATCACGCGCACCCTCAACCTCGCCGACCAACTCAAATACGAGCAGAAGCACGGCATTGAGCACAAGCTTTTGCAGGGCAAGACGCTGGGCATGATTTTTGAAAAATCCAGCACGCGCACACGCGTTTCGTTTGAAGTGGGCATGACCCAGCTGGGCGGCTATCCGCTGTTCCTCAGCTCCAACGACCTGCAGATCGGCAGAGGCGAGCCGGTGGAGGACACCGCACGCGTGCTCTCGCGCTTTGTGGACGCGATCATGATCCGCACCTTTGCCCAGAGCGAGGTCGAGGCGCTGGCGGAATACGGCTCCATTCCGATCATCAACGGTCTGACCGACTACTGCCATCCCTGTCAGGTGCTTGCAGACCTGATGACCATTCGTGAGTGCAAGGGCAAGCTCGAGGGACTCAAAATGTGCTTTATCGGCGACGGCAACAACATGCTCAATTCGCTTGCGGTCGGCGCCCTGCGCACAGGCATGCGTTTTTCGGCGGCATGTCCCGACGGCTATTTCCCGCCGGAGCACATCATGGAATTCGGCAAGCAGTTCGGCGACAAGTTCCAAATCGTCAACGACCCGATGGGGGCTGCCAAGGACGCGGACGTCATCTACACCGACGTGTGGGCGTCCATGGGTCAGGAGGAAGAAAAGAAGGCGCGCGAGGCTGTGTTTGCCGGTATTTATCAGGTCAACAAGGAGCTGATGGCGGTCACCAACGACGAATGCATGGTGCTGCACTGCCTGCCTGCGCACCGCGGCGAGGAGATCACCGCCGAGGTGTTTGAAGCGCACGCCGACGAGATCTTTGAAGAAGCGGAGAACCGCCTGCATGCACAAAAGGCTGTGCTGGTGGAGTGCATTCTCGACAAAAAGGACGAGGAATTAATCTGATGATCAAAACAGGCGGACTCTCAAAGCGGAGTCAGCCTGTTTTTTTGAGGTCAATATGTTTTTTAAAAAGAAATTACAGCGCCGCCGCTATCGCTTTTACGGCGAGGTGCAGGCAGTCGGCTTCCGTTGGACAGCGCTCACGGCGGCAAAACGCTGCGGCGCGACCGGTTGGGTCAAAAATGAGCCGGACGGCTCGGTGAGCATGGAGGTGCAGGGCGCCGCGCGGCAAATCAAACACGTTCTTGTCTCCCTGCAAGCGGACGACTGCATCCGCATCGAGCAAACAGAGGAAGCAACGGCGCCGGTCGTGCCGGACGAAAAGGATTTTCGCGTCAAATACGAATAGAGGGCAGACCTGCGCGGTCTGCCCTGCTTTGTATCATATTATATATCCAAATCGCCCAAGTCATCCAAATCGCCCAAATCGACGTCATCGCAGCCATTCAGCGCACGCGGACAAAACCTCTTGTGCCAGTCGGGCGCTTCCGGCATGGGCGAGCCGGTGAGGAACGAGGCGATGACATGGCGGTGGATGATCGCCCACACACCGGCGAGAACGAGCACGAGCTTGATGATTTTTTTAAACATATGTATCACTCCTAATGAAATATCAATTTTATAACCGATCTCACAGCGAACGCCTGTTCATCCGCTGCGCTCTCAAAACAGGTCAAACGACTTTCTCATGTTATGGCTGCTTTTATTATATCATATTTCGGTGCATGATACAATAGGCTTTTTGAAGTTTCCGGCTTCTTCCGCTCCAAAAGTCCACCCAAACGATATCTATTTGTAAAGCTTGCGCATTTGCAGTTTTGCTATCGTTATATTGCAGACTCAGGGTCATATCAATGGTTTTAAAGGTATTTTTGCAGGGAGAACAGAAAATTCCTGCAAAACATGCTTGACAAAAGCTTAACAAAGCGGTATAATAAAAGCGGTAAGAAAAGCAAGGGCGCCGGAAACCGAAAGGGATTCCCGCGCCCTTTTTCATCCGCACAAACCGCTATCATCCGATAGGCTAACATATAACAGCAGAGGCACGCAGTTTCACCGCTGCGTGCCTCTGTTTTTTAGCGCGGCTTTGGATAGCAGGCGGTTTAGGGAAGCGTCATCAACGCCGCGTCAGAGGTTGATTTGGCGGTTGTGCAGCTATTCCCTTTTTGAACGCGGCGATGGCGGAAATCTCTTTATCAAACGTCTGATTCGCGGATCGGGTGCAGCGTCACGCTGCCGTCACGCTGCCGTCACGCTGCCTTTAGGGAGAATTGTTTGGCTTATATGGCGATTTGCAACTTTTTTGGCGGAAAATCTTCATTATATGATTGACAAATTACAACAATAGTTTATAATAATACTATCCGAAATACTTGAAAGGCGGTAACATAATGAAAAAAGGCATCATTCTTCTTGCTGTTCTCATTGCTGCGACTGCGGCAATGGCCGGCTGCGGCGGCAACAGCAACAGCTCGGCGCAGACCACAACGGCGGCTGCCACCGTGGCCACCACTACTTCCGGTGAACTGACCGAGGCTGAAGCAAAGGCGGCTGCATTGAAGGACGCGAACATTCCCGAGGCTGAGGCTACCTTTGTAAAGGCGGTCAAAAAGACAGAGGACGGATACACCTACTACGAGATCGAGTTCACTACTTCCAACAAAAAATACACCTACAAGATCGTAGCGACCAACGGCACCGTCAAGGACAAGAAGGTCGAGAGCTATTCGGGCGACGCCGCAGGCAACACCACCTCCGGCTCCAAGATCACCGAAGCTGAGGCAAAGACAGCCGCACTGCAGCTTGCTGAGCTGAGCGAAGGCGACGTCACCGGTCTCAAGGCATCCCTGACCACCAAAAACGGCGTTTCTGTTTATAAGGTCGTGTTCAAGGTTGACGACGAAGAGCAGGAGTACCTGATCAACGCTTCTACGGGCGAGCTGTATGAGGCGGATACCGAAAACGACGGCGACGACGCTGACGACGGTAACAGCGATGACACCGACACCGACGACACCGATACCGATGACGGCGACACCGACACCGACGACGCTGACGACGGCAACGCTGACGACGCAGGCGAAAACGAAAACACCGACAACGAAGAATAATTTTCGATCACAGCAGCCGGACACGGGTTTTGTGTCCGGCTGTTTTAACATTTTGCCATGACTATGCTTCATTTCGGGCTTTACAAATCCGTTCGCATATGCTAAAATGATTCATTAGACAGTTCGTTTGCGCCATCCTGTCTATAAACAAAACCCGGGCTAACGCTTTTTGCACCTTTTTTCAAAAAGGCTTTTTGCGTCTGCTCCGGCGGACGCATTTTTATTATTTGGAGGACGGGTATGTATCTTCTCAAAACCTCGGCGAGCTTTGACAGCGCGCATTTTTTAAAGGGATACAACGGCAAATGCGCCAACCTGCACGGCCACACCTGGAGGGTGGAGGTCGAGGTGAGCGCCGGCGCGCTTGTGACAGAGGGCGAAAAGCGCGGCATGGTGATAGATTTTTCCGATCTGAAACGAGCGGTGCGCGCACTTGCCGACCGCTTTGATCACACGCTGATCTATGAGGCAGGCAGTCTGAGCGAGAGGACGCTCACCGTGCTGACGGAGGAGGGCTTTTCGCTGACGGCGTTTCCGCTGCGCCCGACCGCCGAAAACCTTGCCAAATACTTTTTTGACGCGCTTGCGGCGTCGCTGCCCGTCAGGCGTGTGGCGGTCTTTGAAACGCCCGACAACTGCGCGGTTTATGAGGAGGACAGAGCATGCAGATAGTGGAACGATTTGTGAGCATCAACGGAGAGGGCGCCCACGCAGGCGAGCCGGCGGCGTTTATCCGTTTTCACGGCTGCAATCTCAACTGCTCCTACTGTGACACCCGATGGGCAAACAACGTGCTCACGCCGACCGCCGACTACACACCCGAGCAGCTCGCCAAGTGGGTGCGGAACAAGCGCGTCATCAACGTGACGCTCACCGGCGGCGAACCGCTTTTGCAAGATGAGCTCGACGAGCTGATCAGGCTGCTGACCATACAGGGCAACCGCGTGGAGATCGAGACCAACGGCAGCATCGCGCTGGACAGTCTGGCGCACTCGGCGCACCGTCCTGTTTTTACGATGGACTACAAGCTGCCCTCGAGCGGCATGGAGATCGCCATGCGCAAGGACAACTTTCGCTTGCTCTGCCCGCACGACACGGTCAAATTTGTGGCAGGCACGCTCACGGATCTGGAGCACGCGCATTATTTGATCGAGGAACACAACCTCGACAGGCTCTGTCATGTTTACCTGAGCCCTGTCTACGGCAAGATCGATCCGGCGGAGATCGTGCGCTTTATGCTCGAAAACAAAATGAACCGGGTGCGCATGCAGCTGCAGCTGCACAAATTCATCTGGTCACCCAACAAAAGAGGTGTTTGATATGGACAGACAGGCAATGGAATATCATATTCGCGGACTGCTCCAAGCGATCGGCGAGGACCCGTCGCGCGAGGGTCTGCTCGAAACGCCCAAGCGCGTGGCGGCAATGCTGGAGGAGGTACTGGCAGGCACTGCCTACAGCAACCACGAGATCGCGCAGATGTTCGGCAAGACCTTTTCTGTCGAGAGAGACGACGACGCCGACAGCGCCATCGTGATGAAGGACATCACGGTATTCAGCTATTGCGAGCACCACCTGGCGCTGATGTATGACATGCACGTGAACGTTGCCTATCTGCCGCAGGGCAGGGTGCTGGGTCTGAGCAAGATCGCGCGCATCTGCGACATGGCGGCAAAGCGTCTGCAATTGCAGGAGCGCTTGGGCAGCGACATCGCCGCCATCATCAGCGAAGCGGCAGGCACGCCCGATGTGGGCGTTGTCATCAGCGGCTGTCACAGCTGCATGTCGGCGCGCGGCATCCGCAACACCTCGGCAAACACCGTCACCACGACCTTTAAGGGCAGATTCAGAACCGACAAGGATCTGCAAAAACTGATTACGGAGTAACCTATGAAAGCACTTGTTTTATGCAGCGGCGGACTGGACAGCACCACCTGTCTGGCGATCGCCGTTCAAAAATACGGCGCCGGCAACGTGCTGGCGCTTTCTGTCAGCTACGGACAAAAGCACCAAAAGGAGCTGAACGCGGCAAGGGCGGTCGCAGCGCACTACGGCGTCACACTCAAAACGCTCGATCTGGCGGCGATTTTTGAGGGCAGCAACTGCTCGCTGCTGCAGGGCTCCTCCGAGGAGATCCCCGAAGAAAGCTACAGCGAGCAGCTCCGCAAGACCGGCGGCGCACCGGTTTCGACCTATGTGCCGTTCCGCAACGGGCTGTTCCTCTCCTGTGCGGCGAGCGTGGCGCTCTCGCACGGCTGCGAGGAGATCTACTACGGCGCGCACAGCGACGACGCGGCGGGCAACGCCTATCCCGATTGCAGCGTAGCTTTTAACGACAGCATGAACCGCGCCATCGTGCTCGGCAGCGGCAACCGGCTGCGCGTCACGGCGCCGTTTATCGGGCTCAACAAGGCGCAGGTGGTCGCGCGCGGACTCGCGCTCGGCGTTCCCTACGAAAAGACCTGGAGCTGCTATGAGGGCGGCGAACGTCCCTGCGGCGTTTGCGGCACCTGCCGCGACCGCCTTGCCGCCTTTGCGGCGAACGGCGTTGCCGACCCGTTGGAAGGAGACGACACACCATGAGAGAAAAAGAAAACCTGACGCTGCTGGGCAACCGCAGCGTTCCCTACACGTTTGACTACGATCCGACGCTGCTTGAGACCTTTGTCAACAAGCACCCCCAAAACGACTATTTTGTCAAATTCAACTGTCCCGAATTCACCTCGCTCTGCCCCATCACCGGGCAGCCGGATTTTGCGACCGTCTATATCTCCTACATCCCGAACGAGCGCATGGTGGAGAGCAAGTCGCTCAAGCTCTATCTGTTCAGCTTCCGCAACCACGGCGACTTTCACGAGGACTGCGTGAACATCATTATGAAGGATCTGATAAAGCTGATGGAGCCGAAGTATATCGAGGTTTGGGGAAAGTTTTTGCCGCGCGGCGGTATCTCCATCGACCCCTACTGCAACTACGGCATGCCGGGCACCAAATACGAGCAGCTCGCGTGGGACCGTCTCGCCCATCACGACCTCTACCCCGAACCCATCCGCAACCGCTGACCATTGCCATGGTGGGCAGCGCGGCTTTGGATAGTAGGATGGTTAGGGAACGTACATCAACGCCGCGTCAGAAGTCGGTTGGAATTTACCATTGCCATGGTAAGCAGGACGTTTGAGCAACAGATCACCTGTATAGCCGCGTTATGAAAGGCAATAGCGACATCACCGCAAAAGCCTTCTCTGACGCGGCGTTAATCTGCGTTTATCTGACGATGACGCTATCCAAAGCCGCCGAAATCGCCCACCGGCGACCGCTGCCGCGGTGGGCAGCGCGGCTTTGGATAGTAGGATAGTTAGGGAACGTACATCAACGCCGCGTCAGAAGTCGGTTGGAATTTACCATTGCCATGGTGGGCAATCCGCGCTTCTGACGTTAGTTCAAGAGATCGCCTGCATAGCCGCGTTATGAAAGGCAATAGCGGATCACCGCAAAAGCCTTCTCTGACGCGGCGTTAATCTGTGTTTATCTGACGATGATGCTATCCAAAGCCGCCGAAATCGCCCACCGGCGACCATTGCCAACATTTGATCAGCAGATCCCGACCAATTACGCATTACAAACGCAAGCGTCACGCGACGAAAAGCCGCGTGACGCTGTTTTTGTGCTATGCGATCATGCTATGCGATTTTGATACGCTCCGCTGCTTAGCTCATTTCTGCAACAATGCGCTGAATAGCGG
>ONGI01000157.1 GCA_900317315.1 uncultured Eubacteriales bacterium | reverse complement strand
GACCACACCGGCGCAGCTCAACGAGCTGGTCAAGCTGCTCGACAGCGGCAAGATCCGCAACAACCTCGCCAAGTCCACGCTCGAAAAAATGCTCGACACCGGCAAGTCCGCCGCCGACTTTATCAGCGAGAGCGACATGGGCGGTCTCGACGACAACGCGCTGCTGGAGCTGTGCAAAAACGCCGTCGCCGGCAACCCCAAGGCGGTGGAGGACTTCAAAAACGGCAAGGCAAAGGCGATCAAAGCCCTTGTCGGCAACGTGATGAAGAACAGCCGCGGCAAGGCTGACGCGCAGGCAGCGGAGAAGAAGATTATTGAGCTGATTAACGCTTAACAAAAATAATAAATATAACCGCTGTATCAAGCCAAAAGCAAGATACAGCGGTTATTTACGCAATAAAATAAGATTCACATATACCGCAATCGCCATTGCAAACGCGGGATTACACACTTCCTAATTATCAACCGTCAGTTGCGCGGATTGGGTCAAGCGTCACGCTTGCGGACTGCCCACCGCGGCAGCGGGAGTTACGTATAAAGTGTTGTTCTTCACATAAATCACCATGCCGGGCTTGGCGCCGGCAGGCTTGCTGACGTGCTTGACGAGGGTGTAATCAACGGGAACGTTGGTGCTCTCGCGTGCCTTGCTGTGATAGGCGGCAAGCTGCGCTGCCTCCAAAAGCGCCGTCTCGGTGACGGGCTTGCCCTCGGTGCGGATGATCACGTGCGAGCCGTGAATGTCCTTGGTGTGGAGCCACACGTCGGTCTTGGCGGCGGTTTTGAGCGTCAGCTTGTCGTTTTGGCGGTTGTTTCTGCCCACCAGCACCACAAAGCCGTCGGAGGTCACAAACTCCTTGGGCGGCAGCTGCGCCTGCTTGGGCTGCTTGCCCTTGGGACGGCGGAGATAGCCCTGCTCGGTCAGCTCCTCGCGTATCTGGCTCAGCTCGCGCTCCGTTTCGGCGCGGTCAACGCTGTCCGCGACCGATTCCAGATAGGCAAGCTCCGCCTGTCCCTTTTCTATCTGCTCGGCAAGCACTGTCTCGGCGGTCTTTGCCTTTTGATAATCCTTGTAATATTTTTGCGCGTTGGCGGCAGGCGAAATCGCCGGATTCAGCCTGATTTGCACCAAGGCGTTGTTCTCGTCATAAAAATTCTCCACCTCAACCATGCTCGCGCCGCGCTCAATGCGGTAGAGATTCGCGTGCAGCAAATCGCCTGTGACGCGCAGCTGCTCGCGGTTGCCGCACTGCGCCAGCTCCGCCTGCTGCTTGATGATTTTGCGCGCGGTGCGGTCAATCAGGTTTGTCAGCAGCTTTTGCAGGCTGTGGCTCTTGACGCGCATACGCTCTCTCGCGTCGCGCTCCTCATAAAATTCGTCCACCGTCGCCGAAAAGCCCTCGGTCTCCTTGACAGCCGCGTAGCCGCCGTATTGCCGAATGGGCATAAAGCAAAAGTCCATCGGTCTGCCGTCCTCGCGATAGACAATGCACGGCGTCTCGCCGCAGCCCTCGGCAATCTTTTTGAAGTCCGCCAGCACGCCGAGAAGCTTTTCTCGCAAAACACCCTCCGCGCGGTTGGTGGCGCCCTCGCTCACACGAAAGGCAAGCGCGTCGGGCAGCTCGTATTTGATGTTGGGCAGCACAAAGCGGCGGCTGCTCATCGTCAGGTCAACGCGCTTGATGGCGTCGATAATCACGCCGGTGTCGCGGTTTATCACAATCAGGTTGCTGTACATGCCCATGATTTCGCAGACAATGCTCAGTCCCTCCATGTCGCCCAGCTCGTTGATACATTCAAAATCGAGAAACAGCACGCGGTCGCAGCCCAGCTGCCGCACGCCGACCAGCTTGCCGCCGCCCAGCCGCTTGCGCAGCAGCATGCAGAACATCGGCGGCTGCGCCGGATTTTCGGGCGTTTTGACACAAAAATTGACGCGCGGCGAGTTGGCGCGCGACGACAGCAGCAGCTTTTTGCTGCCCTCATAGCCGCGCAGAATCAGCACCAGCTCGTCGCGGTTGGGCTGATAGATTTGGCTGACGCGTGCGCCGAGCGCGGTTTGCTCGATTTCTTTTTTGATATGCCGTAAAAAAATTCCGTCCAAAAACGCGCGGTAAATCTGTTCGCTCAAAATCATCCGCGCCATCTGGTGCGGAAAGGTCATGCGGCTCATGGAAAGCCGCAGGTCGGCGCGCTGCTTGACCGCCTTGCTCAGTCCGTAGCTGCCGCCGATGACAAAGTCCACCGTGCTCTTGCCGCTGACCGCCACGCGCGAAAGGGTGTCCGACAGCTCCTCGCTCGACAGCAGCCTGCCCTCGATGCACATCGCCGCCACGTAGTCGGCAGGCGCGATTTTTTGCAGAATCCGCCGTCCCTCGGCGGTGAGCACCTCGTCAATCTGCGCGGCGTTGGGGGTGTTGCTCTTGATTCGCTCCTCCGGCAGCTCGACGACCGCGAATTTGCAGAAGGCGCCCAGCCGCTTGGCGTATTCACTGACGGCGTCCGAAAAATATTTTTCCTTGATCTTGCCGATGCAAATGATGTTGACCTTTAACATTAAAAAATCACACTCTTGGCGACCGTCGCCGCCGGCGCAATGTCCAGCGTGAAGTCGTTGTTATATTTCATTCCGGCGCGTTCCAGCTCGCACACCGAGGTGCGCAGCGCCAGCGCAGGGGTGTTGTTTTGTTCGCTCAAATGCCCGAGCATCAGTCGCAGCGTGCCGCCGCGCACCAGCTCGGTCAGCTCGGCGGCGCATGCTTCGTTGGACAAATGCCCCTTGTCGGAGAGAATCCGCTTTTTCAGCGGATACGGGTAGGGACCTGTTTTGAGCATGTCGATATCGTGGTTGGATTCCAGCACCACAAAGTCGCTCGCGGCAGCCGCCATGCGCACGCCGTCGGTCATC
>ONGI01000010.1 GCA_900317315.1 uncultured Eubacteriales bacterium | reverse complement strand
CTATTTCTCAAATCATTCAGGCTGCTAATCAACAGACACCTTTCTTCGCTATTAAGGTAGATGTGATATTTTGTGTTCTTCATTTGTAAAACCTCCGTAATTTTCAGATTATATCCTACAAATCCAACTATCCGACTGTTTTACAAAAGCCAAAGGGAGGCAACTTCCTTACGAATTGCCTCCCTTGACGGGAGCGTTTTTTATTAATAAAAATCTTCGTCGTATAAAAAGTCAGCCCAATAATACTGGCTCATGTACTCGTTTTGATAGGCGTTGACCGCGCCGACCGCTTTAAGTCTTTTTATCCCTTCTTTGCGGAAGAATCCTTGATCCGATATCGCGGAGCATTGTTTGACATTTGCCGTCAACCCTATTATAGCTTTAATCAGGAAAAATGAAAAGACTTTTTTGAAAATTGTTTTTTTGAGCAACAACGCAGGAGCAGGCGCTGCTGCCGCTTTGCATCCCCCGTTTTATATAGGGCACCTCAAAAATCAAACTACTCCGCTAAATGTATATCCGGGGTAAAGCTCTACACCGTCAATCATAATTTTCCCTGTTTCCGGATCCATAGCTTCGCTGACTCCCTTCTATTATGGCAATCTCTTATACGCCCATGACTTTCCTTTCCGGAAGCGGTATATCAAACCTCTATTTGCCATATCGTTAAGCACGCGGTTGGCGGTTGCGGCAGAAGTTTATTCTGCGGTTATATGTCGTCAAATAGTCTCACACTGTCATCTGTGACAGAAAAACCGGTAGCGATTTGCGAAGCGTTATCTGTTTATTTCGGATTTCCGCCGCCGGACCAGAATGAACCGACGGCTCTTTCCAGCGCTTTGTCTGTTGCTTCCAGAATATCGTCTACGAGGGTGATATCCATATCATGTGCGCGCTGTTCGAAATACTTCGTGAAGCTGTTATTTTTATTCAAGGCAGTTGCCACCACCACTTTTTTTGCATAACTGCCCCCGAACCTTTCGGCGACTGTATCCAGCTTATATAACTCGTCCATCTCGACCCTGCCGTTTTTGCATGATACGAATACAGGGATCGTTCCGCGCATGAGCAGGACGTCGATCTCATTCGCGGTATCACAACATTCCTGATCTGTGTGGAGCCTATCGTCCCAGTCGATATAGGCTCCGTTTACAATGTCGTTATAAACAGGGTTGCCATCCCATTTTCATAAACGATCGCCCCGCCGTACAGCTTGACCAGCTCTCCGGCAGATAATACGGGAGGAGATTCGACGCTGATGATTTTTCCGTTGCTGTCGCAGTTATACAGTTTGTTGTTGCGCAGGTTGAAACGATGCATCTGGAGATTCTTATCCTTGTATCGGTCATAGACGATCCCGGCGGCTACCAGCATAAGATCCTGCCCGCCTGTCAGATCAATGACGCAGATATCCTTATCTATGACTTCACCGACGATCGCAGAGAGCTGATCGGCGACATTGCTCAGCATATCTAACTCGATCTCTTCCTTCTTGCTCTCTTTATACCGGATCCCACTGTAAGTAAAATCAATTTCCTACCTGTAGTATATATTCAACAACCACAACCATAACCGTGCAGGCAGTTTATACTATTCAAAAAGGAACACTGAACATTTCTATTCAGCGTTCCTTTGATTTTGATATGAAAGCAGATCAATTCTGCTTCTTCCTGTAATAAAAATACAATGCAGAAGTTGCAATGATTAATACAGCAAGGATGATAGCGGAGGGAAGAGCCGCACCGGTCTGGACCGTTCCGTTATTATCGGTTGCGGTCTTGCCGCCGGTTGTGCTGTCCGGCGTGCTTTTGGAGGTAGCTTCTTCAGGCGTTGCAACGGGCTTTGTTTCGCTATTGTCAACGTTGTCGGTCGCAGGAACAGTCGTAGTTTCTGTAGGCGCCACGGTCGTCGGTTCCGTTTCAATGATCTCGTCAGCGCCCTCGATGGCAGGGATCACAAAGCTGAGCTGAACGGGCTCTACCTCGCCGGTCTGATCGGATTTTGCTTTTACAATTACCTTAACGTTTCTTTCACTTCCGGAAGGCTCCGCCGTGAGCACCCATGAATCCTGAACGACGCCCGAGCCTGTTGCCAAGGATTCGTAATTTTTGCTTGTAACTCCGTCAGAGGTTTTTACACCGTTGGGAAGCTGAAGCGTGACTTCCACATTTGAAAGGTCAAATAAACCTGTGTTCTGCAAAAAGCTCATAACAGAAACATTTTCGTAGCCTGTGCCTTCTTCGTTGACCGCAAATGTTCCTGCGCTTTTATTTGCGCCCAGCGCAAGCTCTGTGTTTGCGCTTACATCGATCGCACTGAGACCGTAGTAGGTGCGGCAGGTAAGCGACTGTCCCGGAGCAAGCGTTCTTTCTTTCCAAATCGCATTAACCGTGCTGTCATCAAGCTCCCTGCTTGTGTCAACCTCGGGAATAAGCTCGTATGAATCCGAAATGAAGTAATTTGTAAACTGAACGATGTCGGGCTTTGCGTTGCCGGGCAGGAAGGTGCCGGCTGTTACGATCTTCGGATTGGTAAGACTGTCAAATGTATTGTAAGACAGCGGAACCTCACTGCCGCTGCACTGGATCCTTGTTGTGACCTCGCCGATTCCCGTTACACGGTAGGGTGCTCTGTCATTGTCGCCAAGCATGGTATCCAGCATGATACGCGAGCCGACACTGTGATCCACCGTGTCGCTGTTTTTGGTGACCATCGTGATCTCAACGGTGTCCTCCTTGCCGGTTACCGTATTGCCTACGATCCTGAGCGTAGCTGTGGTATCGGTATTATTGTATTGGACGTTCAAGGTGATGGTTTTTGTAGATTCATCTAAATCACAGTCGGAAAAATAAAGATGACCTGCGTTTCCGTCTACAGACGAAATGAATCTTGAGGTGCAGTCATACAAAAGGTGTTGCCCCTGAGAATCAGAAAGCGCAAATTTTGAAGCGGAATACGTACTGTTTACGAAAACATCGATATTGCCGTTTTTCATATGCTTGCCATCGACCGTAACTTCTTCGGCAGAAACAGCCATTGCGGTCGAAGAAGCAGCCAATACAAACGCCGCCGCACTTACTCCAATCTTTTTTAACAGTGTGTTCATAATAAAATCTCTCCTTTTTTTGAACATCATCTTATTATACCTGAAAAGCCCAAAAAAATCAAGACCTTCTGATATTTTTTAAACGCCCCCACAACTCACCTCTTTTTTATACGGATGCTTTGCAGCAGGAGCCCTCCGATGATCAGTGCCTGGGCAGTAGCGGCAGTGCAGGCGGTCTTTTCCCGGACGTAAATATTTTCCCCAATCAAGCCCTATATACATCACTTGTCATTTTCGCCATCCTCCTTGTGATAATGTCTGCCGCCCTGTTCCTCGACCTTGCCCTTTAGCGTCTTGATCATGCTTGTCAAAAACGACGGCAGCGGCACGCCCATTTCGCCGAGGTTCTCCAAAATCGAGATCAGCTCGTTGATAATCAGCCAAACGGTGATGATCATGCCAAAACAATAATTAATTTGCAGGCTAATACCGATCGACACCAGCGCCGAGGTGATCAGGTAATCAACCACCATACCGACCGCGACAAGCGCCAGATAGCAGACTTTTTTGACAATGCCGACCACGCCGACGCGGCTGTTGAGTTTGCCGGTCGCGGATGCGCCTGCCAAGCCGGTGATCCAGTCGATCAGCATAACCGCGACCAGCACCACAAGCGGCACTGCCAAAACGTTAAAATATGCCGCCAAAGCGCCCACCGCTCCGGCGAATAGAATGTGAATCAAATCTTTCATGCTTTATTTACATCTCCTCATTGATCGTCAATACAGTTTGGTGCGCGTCAAAAACGCCGACAAACGTCCAGTGCATGTAGCCCGTGACGGCGCTTGTGCCGCCTGTCCACCTAAAGGAGCGCAGCGTCTTGGTGGTGTCGTCGTAGTCGATGTCGGACATATATGCCATGATGTCTGACCGCGCCGTATAGCCGCCCGACCAGTTTGCCAATGATGCGCGCACCAATCTTGTGTCCGTCGCGTTTTGGACGTGCATCGAGATACCGCCGGAGGTGCCCTTCCAGATGTCGCCGTAGAGGTGCACCACATCGCCCGGCTCTACCTTGATGTAGCCGACCGCGAACTTGTTCGGGATGCCCGAAATTTCGCCGTTGTCCTCGGTGTTGCTCGAAGTCCAGCGGTAGCCCTGCTTGTAGCCGGTGCCGTTGTAGAGCGCCGTGCCGCCGATGGTGTCAGTACCATAGAGAATCTGATTGGTGTACTGTGTTACAGCAGTTGCGGTAATAATCAGCGCGCCGGTCACCTGCTCAATGTGAATAACGCCGTTCTGATAGCAGTCCGCCGTCACGTCAACGCCGCCCATCGTGACCGCAACGCTCGCGCCGGCGAGGGAATAACCGCTGTCGGCGCTGAGGGTCGCCGTGTAAGGCTGATACATCTCGGTTGACTGCGCCGCATTGTCAATGGTTATGTGCGCAAATATTTTATTGACTGCAACGGTCCCATAAGGATTCACCAGCGCTTGCGGCGTGCCGTTTATCATGGCGGCGCGAAAAGCGTTGATTGTTGCGACCGGTATTCCCAACGTGACTGTCCATGCAAAGACCCTGTCGCGGATAGTGTCGCCCGGATAATCCCGAAACGCCGTTATCAAGCCCTGCCATTCGCTTTCGTTTCTGCGGCGCGCCTGCGCGTCGGTGGCAACGCCCGAAAAAAAACTTGTCAGCTCATAGTCCTTGTCGATGTCGCTCTGCGAAACGCCGAGCAGGGCTTCGAGCCACATAGATAGTGTGCCGGTCCTGTCGGCGCCGCCTGCGCAGTGAAAATACAGAGGGATTCCGTTCAGAACGCAGTCAAACACGCATTCAAGGATCGCACGGCATTTTGCGCTGTCTCTTATCGCGTACCATGCGCCGTCGATGTGCGTCCAGTCCACGTCGCTGCCGATCAGCGAAAAGTCGCGTTCCAGCTCGTTTGCGTAGCGCAGGTCGAGCTCGTGCTGTATGCCGAGCAGATCGTGCAGCACCGTCTTGTCGTAGGCGTTGACACTGCCGCTGATAAACAGCCGGCTGCCGCGGAAGAGCTTGCCGTAGCGCACCGTGCCGCCGTCGCAAGCCCAGCCGCCGAGGTCGCGGACGTTCGACGCGTCATTCAGCTTGAGCATGCGCAGGGCGCCGTTCGGCCGGAGCGTGCCGACCGCGCCGATGCGGTCGTCTTGTGTCAAAAAGACGAACGCGCCCGTGGTGTTCGGCGTGATATTGTAGAGCGTATTGTTTCCTGCGCTGACCGTCAGCACGGCACATCTGCCGCTGTCGAGCAGGATCACCCTGCCGTTTTCGGGGGCTGAAAACGTGCCGCCGAGGGGCTTGTCGTTGCCGCTTGCGCCAACATATGCCGCGATACGGCTCACCGAATAATCGGCAGGGTCGTAGGTCACCTCATCCACAAACGCGCCCGCTGCGGCGTTGCGCTGCGCATAAACAAGCGTTTCAGCCGGCACGCCCGTTGTGATCGCCGCTATCGCCGCCGGCATCTGACTGACGGTGTAGGTGTTCTGCGTGCCGTTTTTGGCGCGGATCGCGGCGGCTATCGCCTGCACATCCGCTTCATTATAGAACTTCTGTCCCATCAGTACGCCACCCCGTTTCCGTTCAAGCCGTCCATCGCGATCTGCGCGATCGCCTGCCTGTCGGCGGCAGTGAGGACGTAGTTACTGCCTGCCGGCCCCTGCGGACCTGTCGCGCCGGTATCGCCTTTGAAATCACTGTCCGCGTTGGTGGTAATAAAGGGAAAAGCGGGCGCGCCCTGCATAAGGATCGTATGCAGCTCGGGCTGCCACTGCTGTGCATAATTGTTGGTGTTAGTCATGATTCATGTTCCTTTCTTATACTATTTTCTGATAAAACACTTTAAAACAGATGTTAGCGGATGATTTTGCGCAGCAAGGCGGAGACCGCAGGGATCCTGTTTTTCCGAGGATGACAACGCAGCTATGCGAAGCTTTCCGCAACAGATGTTAAAGTGTTTTATTGGATAATAGTATTACTTTTTCTATGCCGTTTTTGTTCCTTGGCAGCTCCTTGCCGATGCGCATGTCCTGCCACAGGCGAGCGCCTGCTTCTTTTTCCTCTTTGCTCAGCGGCTCCGGAGTGGCAACCAACCTTGCCATCGTGCTTTTTATTCTGCTTTGATTCATGTTGTCGCCCCTCTTTTGGTTTAGCCCCTAAACTAATTATACCATATTTTGTTTACAAATTCAACTTCTCAACTAAAAATGTTCTATTAATTTGAAAGCGTGTTGATTTTTTAAACACATCATGCTATAATCATAGTATCTCATTCAGGAGGCGAATAAAATGAGTACTATCGGAGAACGTATCACCTTGGTCAGAACCGACGCCGGCTTGACGATGACAGCCTTTGCCGAACGTTTGAACCTGAGCAAATCCTCGATTTCTTTGGCTGAAAGCGATAAGTCAAAGTTGAGTAAACGCGTCATTCTTGACATCTGCGAAAAATTCAATGTCAACCCTGAGTGGCTCGAAACCGGCGAAGGCAAACCCTACAACGACGCAAAAACGCCTGTCTTAAAACTTCTAAAAGCAGAATACAAGCTTGACGATATGGATATTGAGATGATTGAAAATTATTTGCAATTAAAGCCAATCGAGCGGCAGGTTTTCAAGGATTATATAAGCAAAATAAAGGAACGCTGATCAGCGCTCCCAGCTGCCGGATATGTAGTGCTTGTAGACACTGTTTATCAAGTTCTTCATATCCTGTAATACTTTTTCCTCATCAACCTTTTCAAGGATTGCATTGATTTGTTCAATTAATTCGTTTTTATTCATTCGATGACCTCCGCGCAAAACTCTATACTTAAATTATAGAACATATTTTCGATATTTTCAAGAGGCTTTTTGTTTTTTCTTCCTTGTCCCCCGATCAGGACAAAAACTGCTTTTCGGGAGATAGATGCGCAGGGGGTCTTTGACCGGTTCAAAAAATCGCGCCAAAAGCGAGCAATGCTGCATGCAATGGCGAGGATGCTTTGAAAAAAGGCATGAGGCAACACCGCACAAATCATGGCGCACGGCTTGCTTGCATCTTGTTCCGTCAGCTTGCCCCAAAAATCTCGGCAAGGTGAAACTCAATTAATTTGTACAGCCTGACAAAAATCCTTACGGCGCAAACCGCACATCTGAATAATGCAGTATTGCCCAAACGAAATAACTGCGTGTAAGCAGCTTGCCTTTGCTTACACGCAGTTTTCTATGCGTTATACTATTCTGAAAAACACTTTTGCAGATGTTAATATTATAGGGTTTAATTTGATAATAGTATCGATCGGAAGCTGTTGGTTTTGTTCTGCCTCGGATCGTATATTTTCCCTGCTATGTGTCATCCGTCCTTATAAATACGATTCTGTGCGATCCATATCGGTGACCAGCTCCGGGTTATCCTGCTTCATCAAGTCGATCAGCTTGTGTATATTGCCGATGTCCTGCTGAATCGCCTGATATTCTTCCTCGGTGATACCCACAAGCTGAATAAAATCCACCCTGCCGTTGACGGTATCCAGCGATCGCGCTGCGGTGTCGGCAACGGTGATCACTGAGGTGATCTTGGAATCGGTGCCCTCGTGCAGCGGCGTACCACCGTGGATACATTCAAACGGTTCCAACCAATGCTCCGAGGCGTAGGTGTAGCGCGCAAGGTTAGACAGCATATCCATCGCCCACAAGCATTCCTCACCGGTCTGCGCTTTGATCTTGAAGGTCATTTCATAACCCCAGCGGCTGAATGCGCCGCCGAAGGCTTTTTCGTCGGCATACAATTCTGTCATACCGTAGGTCACGATATGACGGCAGCCGTTACCCATATCGAAAGCAGAAAAGCCCTCTAAAAATTCGACACCGCCGAACATCGCGCGTGACTCAATGGTGGTAGCGTAATGCGCCGGTTCCTGACCGGGATAAAGGCGGTCAAACTCCGCGTCGATCGCATCCCAGCCGGGAGCCCATTCGTCGTCCTCTTTCATTCTTTTGATGTACTCTTCTTTTGTCATGTTATCCTCCTAAAATTCACTTCATATGCATCAGCTTCTGCCCGCGTACCCCACACCATGTACAGATGAGGCGATAACGGTCAAGGGCGCCTCTGACCATTTTTTGACCTCTTTTTTATATGGATGCTTTGCAGCAGGATCCCGCCGATGATCAGCACCAAGGCGATGGCGGCAGTGCAGGCGATCTGTTCTTTTAGGATGAGCGCCGAGAGCACAATGGACAGGAACGGCACGAGATACGCCAAATTTGCGATTTTGGCGAAATCCCTTGCGCCCTTGAGTGCGAGCGCCCACAGCAAATACGCGACCGCGTTGACAACGATCCCCAACCACGCGACGCCTGCCCACTGCCAGCCGGTGATCGGCTGCCATGCTTCAATAATCAGTCCCGAAACAGTCGAACACACCGCCACCGTCAACCATATCCACATCATGGTGACGCTTTGATTCAGGCTGTGCTTTTTGTTGAGGACCGAAAACAGCCCGTAGCAAACCGCCGCGGCAACGCAGGCGATAATGCCGAACAGCCTGTTGCCCGACGAGCCGCCGCCCGAGCCGAGCGTCAGTACGACAATGCCGGCAAAGGACATGACCATGGCAATCGCTTTTTTGACCGTCAGCGTTTCCCTGAGCAAAAGGCAGGCAAAAAGGACGATCATCATCGGCCAGAGGTAGTTGAGGATACACGCCTCCTGTGAGCTGAGTACGGCGATCCCGTAATAGTACAGCGCGGAATACATAAACAGTCCCAAAAAGCCCAATCCGGACATCTTTAGGTAATCCTTCAGCCTGTATCGCTTCATCTCTTTGATGGCGCCGTTAATGATATTGATGATCAGCAACATTATTATCATAGCAGAAACCGGACGAATTGTCTATAAAAAAACGTATGAGGGGATCGTTTTCTCCGTTTGACCCACGGCGCAGCATAAAGGAACGATCACAGGATCGTGTCAAGCTGTTTTGTTCATACCGGAAAGGATTTTTCAATCAAAGAAAGCTGTTGAAAACACCGGCTGATTCTGCTATGATAAGAGTATGTGAGGCAAAAGCGGTCAAAGACATTGTTTGGCACAACACAGAAAATATGACAGCAGGCAAGGGTGATCACCATGTTTTATCTTATCAACGAAACGTTAACGGAAATACCGCAGGAACAAATAAAAGGTGCAGCGGCGCAATATGTCGCTGTGCTCAGCTCACGGGAGTGGGCTTTGATGAAGGACAGCTTTGACATGGGCATTGATATTGAGCCGGACATTGCCGCGATCCACTCCACCAAGGCGGAGGTCAATTTTGATTCGCTGACAGGAGCCTTTAGTATTCCCGACAGAAAACGGCTTTCCGCCGGCAACAAGACCTTTGCCTTTGCGCTGGACGAAAAAGGGATCGTGCTGATCGACGACAGCGGTGAGGCGCAGAAGCTTATTGTCGAGATAAGACGCACCAAAAAGTGGCGGCTGCCGAGTCTTGAGCGGTTCCTCTATGACTTTTTGGAGCAGATCATCGCGCACGACCGCGAGCTGCTCGAAGGCTATGACCGTCGGCTCGACGATCTGGAAGAGCGGATCGTCAGCGACAGCGACGAGGTGACCGCCGAGCAAATCAATACGATCCGCGGCGAGATCAGGAATTTGCGGGTCCATTATGAGCACCTGCTCGACTTTTCACAGGAATTGGAGGAAAACGAGAACAACTTTTTCAAGCACGATAATCTGCGCTATTTTCGGCTGTTCTCCAACCGCATCGAGCGGCTGCGCGATTCCACCATCGCCATTGCCGATCACACCGTTCAGATCCGCGACGTTTACAACTCGCATCTCGAAATCAAGCAAAACCGCATCATGACGATCCTGACGGTCGTGACAACGATCTTTATGCCGCTGACGCTGATCGCAGGCTGGTACGGAATGAATTTTCGCTACATGCCCGAGCTCGACGCGATCTGGGGATACCCGGTCATCATCTTCGTCAGCATTTTGATCGTGGTGGGAAGCCTGCTGTTTTTCAAAAAGAAAAAATGGCTGTGACGGTACACTGTATCCTATACGACAACAAAATCACCCCCAAACAAAAAGATCGAGAGCATCCAAGCAACTCTTGCGGTTGCCAATGCTCTCGATCTCTTTTTTATTTTACAAACGGCGCGGCAAATGCCGCGTTGATTTCTGCGATCTCCTTTTCGCCGTCGATATACGGCTGATAGTAGGTTTCTATCCTTCCGCCGCCCCGGTTGTCGCAGCCGGTGCAGAACTCACATTCGGCTCCGCAGCTGCCCCACAAAGCCTGCTTAACGATCTGTTCGCGTTCTTCTCTGGTCGTGTCCCTGATCAAAATTGATTTCATAAAAGCACCTCTTCCTGTATGGATAAGCTTTTATTTTCTTCCCTCTTACATATTCCGTGTCTTTAAATCATATAGAACCACGTTTCGTCCAATTCGATCTCCTTGCGCTCGACGGGCTGTCCGGCGTCGTAGTTGTACATCAGCTCCTGACTCTTGACGCTGACCCTTGCGCCCTCGGGAATGGAGCTTGTGATGAAGGCGTTGCCGCCGATGACGACGTTTTTGCCGATGACGGTGTCGCCGCCGAGGATGGACGCGCCCGAATAGATCGTCACGTTGTCGTGAATGGTGGGGTGACGCTTTTTGCCGCGCAGGTTCTGACCGCCTCTGGTGGACAGCGCGCCGAGGGTGACGCCCTGATAGATCTTGACGTTGTTGCCGATGACGGTCGTTTCGCCGATGACGATGCCCGTGCCGTGGTCAATGAAGAAATATTTGCCGATGGTGGTGCCGGGATGGATGTCGATACCCGTCAGGCTGTGGGCGTGCTCGGTCATGATGCGCGGGATCAGCGGCACACCGAGCAAAAACAGCTCATGCGCGACGCGCGCGGTAAAGATCGCGTACAAGCCGGGATAGGTGCAGATGATCTCATCCTTGTTGTAGGCGGCAGGGTCGCCGTCATAGAACGCCTGAATATCGGTCTCGATATATTCACGGATCTTCGGGAGCTTGTCAAGAAAGTCAAAGGTGATGCGCTCGGATTCCCGTGCGATCGTGTCCTCGTCCGTATGCCGATACGCAGGTGCGTATCGTAAAACGACGGAGGTCTGCCGGATCAGGTTGAAAATAATATCCTCAAGCAAAATCGAAATGTTGTTTTTGACCGTGTAGGTGCGGTAGTTGCTGTTGCGGTGATAGCCGGGATAGACGACGATCTTCAGCTTTTCAAGAATGTCGATGATGATATTCCTGTCGGGATAGGCAAACATCTTGATCTCGTCGATGACCCTGCCCTTGCCGTAATCGTCCATCAGCTTGCCGGTCAGGGCGGATATTTTTGTTTGTATTTCGTTCATACGTTTACACCTCGGCGTAGCTTTTGATCACGTTTTCCATGCTCTCGCCGTTTTGCAGACGGCGCAGCATTTCTTTTGCGGGATTGGTGCGGTTTTCGGTTCTTTGATAAAGCGGTTCCAGATAGACCTCCTCGCCCTGTCCCCTCTCGGAAAGTCCCTCGCGGCAGAGGTCGAGGATATTTTGCACAAGGGCGTAGAGCGCGTCCGGATCGACGGTAGACGGCAGCTCTCTGCGGACAAGCTGACGGCGCAGCTCAACCGCGTTGTAGCCGCTGTGGTAGAGTGTTGTGTCGTTTTTGAGCAGCCTGCGCAGCTCCCTCACCTTGCCCTGCAAGCCGAGGTGGAAGGCAGCGACGGTCATCACGTCGCTTATCGGCTGACAGCACGCGCTGCGGTATTCGATGGTACCTCGGTAGGTCAAGTCCTCAAACTTGAAGGTGCGCAGATAGGCGATGTCGTCCGGCTGCGGCTGAAACGCCACCTTGACAGGGGTTCCGTTTTCCGTATATTCGCCCGTGAGCGTATCGAGCGCAAAATACGCAAGGATATTGACCGGCGGAAAATTGAGATACTTGCCGCCGCGCTCCACACAGTAGATGCTTGTAGTGGCAAGGTAATGGATAATATCGTCAACAGAACGGATGTCGCAGTCGTACATGCCGACGTTGTGCGGATTCACGCCGTGGGTGCTGTTCTCCCAGAGCATATCGCGGCAGCAGAGCAAGTCCTCGTTCTCGCCGAGAAGCACCGAGTTGGAAAACAGCAGCGCCTTGATCGGCTCCAGCTTGTTGAAGGTGTCGATGATCTCCGGCAGCGTCTCATGATCCACATCGAGCTGCACCTGTGACGCGCTCGAGAACATACCGAACTGCGGATAGCGGTGGAAGAACATGGGGATATAAAAGTATTTTGAGAACGACGACAGATGATGGAACAGCATTTTGTACCTGCCGTTTTCGATCGGGATATTGTGATTGAGCTTGCGGTTGGGGTTGACGCCCATGCCCGTCAGCGTGTAACGGAACGGCTTGAAAAAGTCCTGCACAAAGCGGTAGTAGCGCTTGAAGCGCTCGTGGATCGCGTGCAAATTCTTTTCCTTGCCGAACGAAAACTCCATGTTGTTGTAGGAGCAGTCGTAGGAAAATATATCGCCGCTTTCGCTGTTGACAGCGGAATAGACGTGCCCTTCCTCATCAAAGCCGGTCGGGATAAAATCAAATGCTTGCAGAAACGCCGCGGTCAGTTGATGCACCACGGCAAAATCCACCGCCTTGTTACGGAGATCGACGATCGGCATTTCGATCTCGACGCCGATATAGCTCTCCTTTTTTTGTTCGGTCGGTTTGATAAAGCGGTCGTAAAGACGGCTGATCACTTCTTCTCTTGTCATAACGTCACCTACAGGTTGGCGAAGATGCGATAGAGCAGCTTCATCTCTTCTTCGCTGTGAATATATGCGTGCCGGTGCTCGGTTCCCATTTTGATCAGCTTGCCCTTGGTGAACGCCAAAAGCTGACAAAAGGGCGCAGGCTGCCAGTTCTCGTCGCTGAGCGGCTGCGTGGCAACGATCACGGCGTTGTTCTTTTCGAGCCGGTGCAGCGTGCCCCGACAATTGGTGTGAGCGTATAAATACTTGCCGTCGGTGAACAGCAAATTGAGCTTGTTGCCCTTTGCCATGTCGCAGATGATTTCATCGAGCAGCCGGAAGCGTTCTTCAAAATGCAGCCTTGCGCCGTTTTGACGCGTCGCCTCGTTCAGCCTGTCGAGCAGATACAGAAAAACGCGCTCGCTGTCGGTGTCGCCCTTTTGGGCTTTCAGGAAGGGATAGAGCGCCGGATAATCAAAGATCGTGCCGTTGTGAATGAGCGTCCAGCGCCGTCCCGTGCAGTCCTTGCCCGTGAAGGGATGGCAGTTTTTGTATTCCACGTTGCCGATGGTGGCGTAGCGGATATGCGCAAGCAGGAGCTTTTCGGAAACCGGCTGGGACAATCTCTCCCTCAAATAGTGGCTGTCGGCAGCCTTGACGCTCTCCTTTTCGATCAGCGCACTGTGGCGCGAAACGCAGGCGAGTCCCCAGCCGTGCGGATGGAAATCGCTGTGAGCGAAAAATACGTTTAAATAGTCATTTGCGGCAAATTCATTTTGTGCGGAAATGCCGAACAGCTCACACATTTTGCTCACCTCTTTGATAGGCGCGTGCCAGTGCCAAGCCCTTTGCCATGTAGTCCTCACTGAATTTGCGGCTGACGATCTCGGCGTAGCTGTTGCCGTCCGTCAGCTTGTTGATTTGATAATCGACAACAGGCTGATAGTCCGGAAAGTACAGAGCCGTAAAGCGCCCGATTTCTTTGAGTGTTTCCTTTGCTCTCTGCTTGATTTCCGTATTATCCGAAACTGCGGCGGCTTTGACGTCCGCGATCGCCTGCTTTTGCCTTTCTGCGTCAAAATCGACATCGGGCAAACCGGAAAGGTAGAGCAGGAGAAGCTGCATAAAACGGACGTCCTCGGTAAAAATGCCGGTGCGCGTCAGCGGATTCACGTCAAGGACGCGCAGCTCGAGGTGGTTCACGCCGTTTTGCAGCAGGGATTCAAGGCTGTTCGCGCCGCGCGGCTTGAGCCGAACGGGATAATACAGCTCGGACGCCGCCTTGAGGTCACCGTTTATGATATACCGTGCGATACTGCCGATGTATTTTTTGAGATCGGCGTAATCGAGAATAGGCGTAAAGTCGTTCCAGTAGCCGTATGCCGAGCAGCGGATCGAAGAATAGACGTTGCTCTCGATCCCGAGTGACGCGTCCGCGACGGGACTTGCGGCGGTCAGAAAAACCGCCAGCCATGCATACTGCGTCAGGCGCTTGGCAAGGCGCAGATAAAAGTCATTTTTGAAGTCCGTATATACCGCCGTGCCGCTCTCCTCAAAGGCCGCGTGCAGCAGACCCTCGGTGAAGGAGATGTTGAGATGGATGCCCGAAAAGAGCATTTTTGTCTTGCCGTATTTTTTTGCGAGATACCGGCGGTATTCCGACTTGCCGCGCTGTCTGCCGTGAAACGCGGCTACCGGTATTTCGTCCTCTGAGCTGAATCTTGGCGGATTGGAGAACGCCCAGAGCAGCTCGTTGTTTTTTGCAAGCGTCTCGTCGATCTCGTCAAGCAGGCTGCCGAGCTGACGGTTCATCTCATCGGGGTCGGTAAAAACGTCGCTGATCATCTCCACCTGATTTTCGCAAAAATCCCGTGTGATGGCAGGCTTGCCGACAAAGGGGTGCGTTGTCTGCGCAAGAGCACCGTCTGCGGTGACGCGCAGGCTCTCGCGCTCTATGCCAAATTCCGCCGTCTGCGCAAGGCGGCCGATCGTTGGATTGTGGAAGTTGAGAAGCATAGCTATTCCTCCAAGCAAAGACAATGTATAATTATCTATTGTCATAGCAGGTTAATTATATAGCATTACACACTGCGTGTCAATATACTTATGAAAAATGCCGGCGCAAATCCAAAAGACGCGCCGGCTATGCATATGTCGGTTATACGGCCGCGAAGCCGTTTTCGAGATCGGCGATGATGTCGTCGATGTGCTCCGTGCCGATAGAAAGGCGGATGGTGTTTTGGTGGATGCCTGCCGCCTCCAGCTCCTCGTCGGTGAGCTGGGAGTGGGTGGTGGTGGCAGGATGGATCACGAGGGATTTTACGTCCGCGACGTTGGCGAGCAGTGAAAAGATCTTCAGTCCGTCAATGAAGCGGAAGGCTTCTTCCTTGCCGCCCTTGATGTCAAAGGTGAAGATGGAACCGCCGCCGTTGGGGAAGTATTTTTTATACAGCTTGTGGTCGGGATGGTCATGCAGCGAGGGATGATAGACCTTTTCAACCAGCGGATGCTTTTTGAGATACTTGATGACCTTTGCGGTATTCTCCGCGTGGCGCTCCAATCTGAGCGAGAGAGTTTCGGTTCCCTGTAAGAGCAGGAAGGCGGCAAAGGGAGAGATGCAGGAGCCGGTATCTCTGAGCAGGATCGCGCGGATGTAGGTGGCAAAGGCTGCCTTGCCGGCGGCTTCGGTGAATTTTACGCCGTGATAGCTGGGGTTCGGCTCCGATATCCACGGGTATCTGCCCGACGCCGCCCAGTCAAAGGTGCCGCCGTCTACGATCACGCCGCCGAGGGTCGTGCCGTGACCGCCGATGAACTTGGTGGCGGAGTGCACCACGATATCCGCGCCGTGCTCGATGGGTCTGATCAGGTAAGGCGTGCCGAAGGTGTTGTCGATCACGAGGGGCAGACCGTTTTGGTGGGCGATCTCCGCGAGCGCGTCGATGTCGGGAATATCGCTGTTGGGGTTGCCGAGGGTTTCTATATAAATCGCCTTGGTGTTCGGTTGGATCGCCGCCTTGACTTCATCAAGGTCGTGAATATTTACGAAGGTGGTGTCGATGCCGTAGAGCGGAAGCGTATGCGCCAGCAGGTTCGCCGAGCCGCCGTAGATGGTCTTTTGGGCAACGACGTGCTCCCCTGCCTTGGCAAGCGCCTGAATGGTGTAGGTGATCGCCGCCGCGCCGGAAGCTAAGGCAAGACCTGCCACGCCGCCTTCGAGCGCCGCGATCCTGTCCTCAAAAACGCCCTGCGTGGAGTTGGTGAGTCTGCCGTAGATGTTGCCTGCGTCGGCGAGTCCGAAGCGGTCGGCAGCGTGCTGTGCGTTATGGAAAACATAGGAAGTGGTCGCGTAGATCGGCACCGCGCGTGCGTCGCTTGCCGGGTCTGCCTGTTCCTGTCCTACGTGAAGCTGTAAGGTTTCAAATCTATATTCTGACATGGTAAATACCTCTTTCTTTAATATATAAATATGGATATGGTTATGATAAGCGACTACATGTGATCAGTCACACATTCGCATGGATAGTTTTTTTATGATCGGCGTCATAGCTTTTTGTCTCCTTCGTTTTCGATGGCTCAATTATATACTATGCTGGTAGGTTTTGTCAAATATACGAAATTTATAGTCGGATATAGATTGAACCTATAACCGACTGATTCAAAAAAACAGCCCGCTCAAACAAACGGGCTGTTGACTATCTGTGTGATTCTTGGTAACTGCGAAGGTAATTGTCCAGCTCCTTCACATATAGCTGCGCGATATGGCTCAAAAGCAGATTCTTTTTGGAGATGTAGCCGATGACCATATGACTGACAACGGTATCATCGTCGGGTTCAAACGGCACGGCAAGGTAATCGGAGCCGTTCAGCTCCTCGCTGATAACGCCCGAGCAAAGGGTGTAGCCGTTCAGCCCGATCATCAGGTTGAGCATGGTCGCCCTGTCGGTCGCCTTGATCGTCTTGGGATATTCGCTCGTGCTGAGTATCTCCTCGGCGTAATAGAACGAGCCCTTGTCGCCCTGCTCAAACGAAAGGCAGGGGTATTCCTTCAAGTCCTCAAATTTGATGGACGCTCTGTCCGCGAGCGGATGCCCCTTCCATAAATATACATAGGCGCTGCACTCGGTCAGCGGCGTAAAGGTCAGGCTGTTTGATTTGAGCAGCTTTTCGAGCGGCTTGCGGTTGAAATCGTTGAGATACAATATGCCGATCTCGCTTTTGCCTGTAAAAACATCGTCGATCACGTCGCGCGTGCGCGTTTCGCGTATGGCAAATTCATATTCGTCCGTGCCGAAGTGCTTCACCATTTCGACAAAGCTCTTGACCGCAAAGGAATAATGTTGGGTGGAGATGCCGAACTTCTTTTTCAGATTGCCGCCCTTGCCGTATTTTTCGAGCAGATTATCGTACTGCGAAACCACCTCGCGCGCATAGCGAATGAACTCCAAGCCGTCGTTCGTCGGCGTGACGCCCCTGCCGCTGCGGTTAAAAATCGTGATGCCGAGCTCCTTTTCAAGCTCCTGCAACGCGCTTGTCAAAGACGGCTGCGCGATATACAGCTGCTCCGAAGCCTTGTTGAGCGAGCCCTCGTCGCAGATCACTATAACATATCTAAGCTGTTGTATCGTCATGATGCATCACCCTAAATGATATAATCAAAGCCTGCGTTATCCGCGCGCATCAGATCCGCAACGGTAAAGCTGTCGGTGTAGCGGCGTATCGTTTCGTCAAGACCGCGCCAGAACGCCAGCGTTCTGCATGCCGACGCCCTCGGACATTGTGCGCCGCCCTCCTCCAAGCAGGCAACGGGCGCAAGGCCGCCCTCCATGAACCGCAGCACCTCTCCGACAACGATCTCATCCGCCGCCTTTGACAGCTTGTAGCCGCCGCCCTTTCCGCGCAAGCCGACAACGATATGGTGATTGACAAGCTGCTTGACAATGCTCTCCAGGTATTTTTCGGAGATCTCCTGCCGCTCGGCAATATCCTTCAATTTGATATATTCGTTTCCGTTGTGCTCCGCCATGTCGATCAGGACGCGCAGCGCATAACGTCCTTTTGTTGAAATCAGCATCTTTATCGCCTCCGTTTTCCCCATTATAACAGTATGTTGATATGATTTCAAGAATTTTTTTAAATTTTCTCTTGACAAATTCAAAAAGGTAGCGTATGATATAGTCATTCCACTAACATACTTCTTTTGTAGGTTTAATTTTTCGGAGGTAATTATTATGAGTAAAATTTATCAGACAGCAGACCAACTGATCGGCAAGACCCCCTTGCTCGAATTGACGCACATTGAAAAGGAGCTCGGCTTGCAGGCGAAGCTCGTTGCCAAGCTGGAGTACTTCAACCCTGCCGGAAGCGTCAAGGATAGGATCGCCAAGGCGATGATCGAGGACGCCGAGAGCAAGGGACTGATCAAGCCCGGCAGCGTTTTGATCGAGCCGACCTCGGGCAACACCGGCATCGGACTCGCTTCGGTCGCGGCGGCAAAGGGCTACCGGCTGATCATCACCATGCCCGAGACCATGAGCGTGGAGCGCCGCCAGCTGATGAAGGCATACGGCGCGGAGCTTGTGCTCACCGACGGCACCAAGGGCATGAAGGGCGCGATTGCCAAGGCGGAGGAGCTTGCCAAGGAGATCGAAAACAGCTTTATCCCCGGTCAGTTCGTCAATCCTGCGAATCCTGCCGTTCACAAAGCGACAACGGGTCCCGAAATTTGGGAGGACACCGACGGCGAGGTCGATTTCCTCGTTGCAGGCGTCGGCACGGGCGGCACCGTTACGGGAACGGGCGAATATCTGAAATCGCAGAAGCCCGACGTCAAGGTCGTGGCGGTCGAGCCCGAGACCTCTCCCGTCCTCTCAAAGGGCGTTGCAGGCGCACACAAGATCCAGGGAATCGGCGCAGGCTTTGTGCCCGACGTGCTGAACACCGACGTTTATGACGAGATCATTCCCGTTTCCAACGAAAACGCCTTTGCCACCGGCAAGCTGATTGGCAGAAGCGAAGGCGTGCTGGTCGGTATTTCCTCCGGCGCGGCGACATGGGCGGCGATCGAGCTTGCCAAGCGTCCCGAAAACAAGGGCAAGACCATTGTGGTTATCCTGCCCGACACAGGCGACCGCTACCTCTCCACTCCCCTGTTTGCAGACTAATGCATACTACAGCCCTCTTTCTCACGGAAAAATGAGAAAGAGGGCTGTTTTTTTATAATAGATCGGATAATTTCTTGTTGTATAAAAACTCATGGATCAGCTGATTCAGCTCCGTCCACATCGGGAGGGTGTCGCACGCGGCGGCACGCGGACAAGCCTCGGCGCCGTTTTCCAGACAGGAAACGACCGCCATGGAGTTTTCCATCACATCTAATATTTCGCCGACAGCGTATTCCTCGGGCTTGCGGCTGAGCCGATAGCCGCCGCCCTTGCCGCTCACGCCCTTGAGCAGCTTGGCGTTGACAAGCTCCTTGGCGATGATCTCCAAATACTTTTTGGAAATCGCCTGCCGCTCGGCTATCTCCTTGAGCGGCACATAGCCGTCGCTGTTCTGCCGCGCGAGGTCGATCATCACCCGCAGCGCGTAACGTCCTCTTGAAGAAATCATCGTTTTCGCTCCTTTTTTGCTCTTTTACCCTATTATAACATAGGATAAGTGGAAAAATCAATACTTTTTTCAATATACCTATTGACACGGTAGGCGAATATGGTTATAATAGAATCCGAAGTTAATGAAACCAAGGAGTTGACATCATGCAAATATACGCGGACAACGCCGCAACGACCAAAATGAGCGAAGCGGCGATCGAGGCGATGACGGACTGTGTGCGGAATTGGTACGGCAATCCGTCGAGCCTGTACACGATCGGTCAAAAGGCAAAGGAAAAGCTTGAGGAGGCACGCGAGGAAGTCGCCGCCGTCATCAACGCCGGCCCGCGGGAGATCATCTTCACCTCGGGCGGCAGCGAGGCGGACAACCAGGCGCTTCTCACCGCCGCACTGAACGGCAAAAAGCAGGGCAAAACGCACATTATCTCAAGCGCATTTGAACACCACGCCATCCTGCACACGCTGAACAAGCTGAAAAAGAACGGCTTTGCGATCACACTTCTGCCGGTTCACGAAAACGGCATCGTCCGCTTGGATGAGCTGGAAGCCGCGATCCGCGAGGACACCTGCCTCGTTACGATCATGACCGCCAACAACGAGATCGGCACCATTCAGCCGATTGCGGAGATCGGCGCGATCTGCCATAAGCACGGCGTTCTGTTTCACACCGACGCGGTGCAGGCGGTCGGACATCTGCCCATCGACGTGCAGGCGCAGAACATCGACATGCTCTCCGCCTCGGCGCATAAATTCCACGGTCCCAAGGGCGTAGGCTTTTTGTACGCACGCAAGGGGATCATCCTGCAAAACCTGATCGAGGGCGGCGCACAGGAGCGCGGCAAACGCGCCGGCACGGAGAACCTTCCCGGTATTCTCGCCATGACCGCCGCCTTGAAGGAAGCCGCCGCGCATATGGAGCAAAACAACGCGCATATGGCGGAGATACGCGACTATCTCATCAAAGGCTTGTCCGCGATCCCCCACAGCGCGCTCAACGGCGACGCCAAGCAGCGGCTCGCAGGCAACGTGAATTTCAGCTTTGAGGGGATCGAAGGCGAGGGCATTTTGCTGCTCCTCGACCAAAAGGGCATTTCCGCTTCCTCGGGAAGCGCCTGCACCTCGGGCGCACTCGATCCGAGTCACGTTCTCTTGGCGATCGGCAGGATACACGACGTGGCGCACGGGTCGCTCAGGCTGAGTATCGGCGAGGACATCACCAAGGAAGAAGCCGATTATCTGATCGCAGCCGTCAAAGAGGTCGTCGCGCATCTCAGGAGCTTCTCCCCCGTTTGGCGCGACCTGACAGAAGGCAAAAAAGAGTTTATTTTGAAATAGGAGGATCTGAATATGGCATTATACAGCGATAAAGTGATGGATCACTTTTTAAAGCCGCGCAATCTCGGTGTGATCGAGAACGCGGACGGCGTCGGCGAGGTCGGCAACGCCAAGTGCGGCGACATTATGAAAATGTATCTGAAAATCGACGACGATATCATCACCGACGTAAAATTTGAAACCTTCGGCTGTGCCAGCGCGATCGCGTCCAGCTCGATGGCAACGGAGCTCATCAAGGGTCAGCGCGTGGAGGACGCCATGCAGCTCACCAACAAAGCCGTCGCCGAAGCGCTCGACGGCTTGCCTGCCTACAAAATGCACTGCTCCGTGCTCGCCGAGGAAGCGATTCAGGCGGCGCTGGAGGATTATAAATCGAAACAGGAACAGGCGTAAGGAAGCGCCAAAAAAACACTGCTGCGCAAAGGCGCCGGCAGTTTACAGCAGATGATCGTCAAAACTCCTTGTCATACGAACGTATAACAAGGAGTTTTTTCAACAGCACGGTCGTGCAGAGGTGCGGAGAGTTTTTCCGGCTCAATAGAGCACGTCGCGGAATTCTTCTTTTCCTGTCATCAGCTTATCGGCGTAAGAGCAAAGGGGCACAAGCTTGGCTTTCTTTGCGCGTGCGGCTTCTATGACACACAGCACGAGCTTTTTGGCGATGCCCCTTCCGCCGTATTCCGAGCGAACGCCGGTGTGCGTTATCGTCCAGACATTTTCCGAAATGCCGATCTCACACGCACCGACCTGTTCCCCGTTACAATACGCGACACTGCGGTTACGGTCTTCCTCAAACACAATGATGATTTGTTCCTTTGAAACGTTTTCTATTCCTTTTTCCGTGTACTGCATAAAAATCCTCCTGTTTTTTTATACGCCCAGCAGCGGCTGGTCGAATTCAAACAGCGCCTCGTTGATTTCAAAAATATCATACCGCTGATTTCGGATGAAGTATTCGACGATGACATCAAACTTGCTGCTCGGCGAGAGCGCGTAGCCGGCTTTGAGCAGGAGGTCTGCCGCTTCCGCAACGGGCAATTCGAGCGCGACGGCAAAGGCGATCGCGGTCGGCTTGCTCGGCTTGTAGCCGGGATGGTTGCGGATCTTTGAAAAGAGCTTGCGGTCGATGTTGGCTTTTTTGTAGCACTGCGCGTCGGTCATGCCTTTTTCGTCGATCTTGCGCAGGAGCATTTCGGAAAAGCTCTCGTCCACGCTCCCGACGATCTCGCGCAGATCGGCGGCAGCTTGATTTGGAAGCTGCCCGTCGGAATAGAGAAGATTGCTGCGCGCGACATAATGCGCGTCGATGTAGCGCTCGTCAATATATTCGCGGATGTCGGCAAGCAGCTTTTTGCTGATTTGAAAGCTCTGCTTGTCGTAGACCGCGATCGTGACGGTCATCTCGTTTTCAAGAAGAAACCGGCTGATCTCGCTGACGGCGATCCGCAGCGCCTCGTCCTTGGGATAACCGTAAGCACCTGCCGAGATCAGCGGAAACGCGACGGTTTCACACGCATATTCCTTTGCAAGATTCAGGGAGTTACGGTAGCAGGAGATCAAAAGCTGCTCCTCGCCATAGGCGCCGCCGTGCCAGACGGGGCCTACCGTGTGGATCACATATTTGCAGGGCAGGTCATATGCGCCGGTGATCTTCGCCTCGCCTGTCTTGCAGCCGCCGAGTTTGCGGCATTCTTCAAGTAATCCGCGCCCTGCTGCACGGTGAATGGCGCCGTCAACACCGCCGCCGCCGAGCAGGGAATTGTTCGCGGCATTGACGATCGCGTCGCAGCTTATCTTTGTAATATCATTTCTCACGATTTGGATCGGCATGCGATCACCTCCGTTTGTTTTATCCGCCGCCATTCGGCTTTTCAAGGAGCCGCTCAAGGCTCATTTTATGAGTGAAAGCCAAGCCCTTGTATAACAATAGGGGCGAGCAGCTCGCCCCTATAGCCTTGTTCCATCCATCATACAGGGATTTGAGTCGGACTTTTGAGCCGGACCCGTCCTGTTTGCTCTGCTGCTTTGCCAAACAGGTCATCATAAAGATACCGTTAGCGCAAAGCTGTTACGCGTCCTCGGAGTGGCGGTCGCCCACCTGGAATTCGTCGGCGTGTTGGAACATATAGAGCACGGTGATGGGCTCCTGTCCCGTGAGCTTTTGGAAGTCGTCGGTATGGATCGCCATTTTGCCCTCGCGGATCGCCTGTGCAAAGGTGACCATGCCGTCGGAAGAAAACGGCGCTTCGCTGCCCTCGAGGAACACGCCGTCCGTTGTACGCGGAACGCCCATGGCGTCAAACACCTGATAGTTTTCCTCATCCGTCAATTCCTGATAAGTGACGTGGTTGCCGGTCGCCTGATTGCCGTACTCGATGAATTTGGAGATCGTCATCAGCTCCGGTCCGTTGATATTGAGAACAGCGTGGCTGTATTCGCCGCCTCTGTGGAGCGCATATGCCAGCGCCTTTGCGCAGTCCTTGCGCGAGATATACGCCATCAGTCCGTCGCCCTGGCTGTTTTTGAGCACGCCGTCCATGTGCACAAAGGTAAAATAATTGGTGACCATCGCCTCGGCGTACTGCGAGTTGCGCATAAAGATATAATCCAGACCTGCCGCTTTGATGTAGTTTTCGGTGTAGATATGATCCTTCTTCTCTACGCTCTTCGTCTCGTCGTCGGCGTTGACGAGCGAGGTGTAAACGATCTGCTTCACGCCTGCTGCCTTTGCCGCGTCAACAGCGTTGCGGTGCGCAGCCTGACGCTTGGGACCGACAAACGGCATGGAGATGAGCGCCAGCCTTTCTGCGCCCTGAAATGCTTCCGCCAAGCCGTCGGCGTGGTTGAAATTTGTGACTCTCGTTTCAACGCCCATGTCGGCGTATTGTTTCAGCGATTCGGGGTCATAGCCGCAGAAGATAAGATCGTCCTTATCCTCTAATTCGAGCAGAATCTTTGCCGCCTCTGCGCCCAAATTTCCGTCTACTCCGGTAAGTAATAATTTGCCCATAGAGTTACCTCCTGATAGAAATTTCGTACGGTTGTGACAGGACCGTATGTATGCTTCTATTTAACCATATCCGGCAGCAAAAAACAATAGTAAAATTAAAAAAGTGCAAACAGGCGTTTCGGAAGCTTCGTATTTTGTTTAACCGATCGTTATCTTGGAGGAATTCCCCGAAATAACAGCAAAATGTCAGCTGAAATGTTGATTCTTTTGGGAAAATACGGTATAATGATCGTATCATCCGGATCGAGTGAGGAGATGCGTTATGAAAAAATTTCTGAAAATCTTTATTGTCATCATCGCCGTATTGCTCGTGGCTTTTCTTACGGTGTTTATTCTGGCAAAAACGAAGGTCATATTCATCAACGAGTGGTTCGTCGATAAAAACAACAGCACGATCGGCGTGGATATTTCATCCTATCAGGCGAATGTAGATATGGAAAAGCTCAAGGAGCAAAACATCCGGTTCGTCTATATCAAAGCCACGGAAGGAAGCACCCTTCAGGACGATAAGTTTGCCGTGAATTGGGCAAACGCAGAAAAGGCAGGTCTGCCGTCCGGCGCTTATCACTTCTTCTCTTTCGACTCACCGGGCAGCACGCAGGCTGAGAACTTTATCAAAACGGTGGGAGACGACCTCAAGGGACGGCTCTTGCCGACGGTCGATGTGGAATACTACGGCGACAAAAAAGAGAATCCCCCTGCAAAGGATGACGTGGTGCGTGAACTGACCGTTTTTTTGCAGGCACTGGAAGCCCATTACGGAACGAAGCCGATGATCTATACCGGATCGGAGATCTATGAAAAATATCTTCAGGACTTTTCCGGCACCTACAAAATGTGGATCTCGAGCTTCTACACGCCGCTGAGCTGGAACTATCACGGCGACTGGTATATTTGGCAGTATCTCAACAGAGGCACACTCGAAGGCTACAGCGGCGGCGAAAAATATATTGACCTGAACGTGCTGAACAAAGAAAAGGATCTGCATGATCTGATGATCCAATGATCCGATAACAGACCCACTGACAAAGGCAATACTGCGATTTGAGAGCGCGGTATTGCCTTGGTTTTTGTCTTTGAAACGTGCCGATTTTAAAAAGGCTGCGGAAACATGCTTTGTTGTCTCCGCAGCCTTTCATGGTCTTAATTATTCTTTATGAGTTGCGGACACGCGCACAGCGTACCGCGCAACGACTTTCTCCGCCGTTATTGCAGGTGAATAAGGTCATATCCCACAGGTTGTCACCGGGGTCTGTCATGCGTTCCATCTGCTGAGGCCATACGGTTTCACGTTCCAAAACCGTGTAGTTGATCCTCTCGCCGCCGGTCGTGATCAACACAACGGACGAACCGGGCTCCAAATAATTGAGAGGACCGAAGTGGCTGGTGAAGTTATGACCGCAGATGACCAGATCGTCCGTATAATAGGAGCCGCAGTAACGGCAGGGAGAATAGTCCAGCTGATCGTAGGAGAAGTTTTCGCCAACCGGCAGGGATAAGCCCAACGACGGGATCTCAATGATGCCGAGATAGCTGAAGCCTTCTATATACGCTGTATCCATGACGGAAACATAGGAATCAGACACCGACACGCCGTCATACACCGAACCGGCGCTGTTTTCGTCCTGCTCTGAGGTCGTCGCATCATTAGACGGCTTGGTCGGCTTGGTGCCGTTCACCTCATCAGCCATGACGTCAACCAGCTTTGTATAGATCCGCTCTGCGTTTTTTCCCGCGTCATTTGCTTCTTTTATATTCTTTATTGCAAAGCAGAACACCGCCGCCAGAATTATCAGACCTGCCGTCATGATAATTGTCCCTGTCTTTTTCATGCTGTTCCTTTCATGCTTTCTTCCGTCTCAAAAACCATCCCAGCAAGAACAACGCCAAACCAACGCCTGCCGAGATATAAAGCGGCAGCCAGCGCTGACCTGTTTGCGGAATATATGGTGTGGGCGGAGTGTTGTTATACGTGTTGACAAAATGGATCTTGCTTACGGTGCTGTTGTCACTGCAAACATAATTGGTGCGGATTTGAATAACGTTCTTTTCCATTGTAACGGCGACCGTTACCGTATATTTGCGTGAATCGTAGCTATAGTAACGGTTGCTGCCGACAAGCTCCTCTACCGTGTAGGTATAGGTCTTTCCCACATCGTCCAAACCGAAGGTAAAGGTTCCGAAGGATACATGACCTGCTCCCAATCTGGAAACCGTCATGGCTCCGGTCTTTTTGTCAACGGAAGCCGATGTGTTTTGGGGCATGGGATAATTGCTGCTTTTGGGTGTTAAGCGGAAGGAGAACTTTGTTGAAGAGTCAGGCGTCCCGGTTTTTTTTTCAATTGTTTTCTCAACCGGCAGCTCGAGCGTGCATTGCTTATAGGAAACACTCACCTTGGGGTTGGCAACCACATCATAGATCAGGTTGTCGCCGTCGCGCATAGGCACTGTTACCAAAAAGCTGCGGATCGGCTCAAAGCCCCGGGCAGGCGTATCCTGAACGATCAGGTAGAGTCCGAGCGTCAGGTCGGAAAAAACGACCTGTCCGTTCTCGTCGACCGCAACGCGAACACCCTCTGCGTCCTTTGCTTTTTTGGCAAGCTCCGCCGCAAGCTCGGGAGCCCCCGGTTCGGCTTTATTGATCAAATCGTCTTCCACCTTTTCGCCGTCTGTTCCAAAGGGCTTGACATAATAGAAATCGTTGTTTCCATCGACCTCTTGTGCAGCGGCAACAAGGTATGCGGTAAGATAACCGCCGGGGACCTTGGTTCCGTCAGAAAGAAGAATGTCCAGTGTGACAGAACCCTTCCGGCTGTAATCCGGATACAAACTATCGGAAACGGTATCGACTGCACCGGCATACGGCACAAACAGTGCTGCCGAAAACAACAGACACAGAATCATTATTAAAGGCTGTTTGATTCGTTTCATCATTTTGTTCACCTCGGAATTCTTTTCGCTGCGTTCATTAATGCCAATATGATAATCAATATAGGGATACCTATAAATACTGCGAACAGCTTTGAGTTAAAGCGCACTGCGTCAGACGTGACGTACTTGGCTGACACAGCAGCGTCGTTGGGAACACGGTGACCGCGCACCAGCAGGCGGTGGGTATTGATGCCATAGGGCGTACAGGTCACCAGCGTGCACAGATCCATTCCTTTTTTGATTTGAAGATCGGTCGTGTCCTCGGGCTCCACGATGCGGCTTTGATCCACCTCATAGGTCAGCGTTTCGTCGAGCACATGCAGCATAAAGCGGTCGCCCTCGTTGAGCTTGTCCAGATTGGAAAACAACCGGGCGCTTGTTAAGCCGCGGTGACCGGACAGGACGGCATGGGTGCTTTCGCCGCCGACCGGAAGGCTTGACCACTCGATATGTCCGACCGCCACCTGCAAAACCTTGTCCGGTGTGCCGTGATAAACCGGCAGCTTGCAGTCGATGGCAGGGATCTCAATGTAGCCCATGGCACCGTTGCCGGTCAGATCCAAAAGCTGATTATATCGTTCCAGCTCCGCGTCGCTCGGCTCAAACGGATTGGGCCTTTTTAACAGGTCAGCATTAAACTGTTGGGCTTGCTGCCGCATTTCCTGTTTTTTCTCTTCTCCCATGTCCTCAACCTGCTGCACATAGGAGTCGATCACGTGCGACTGATGGCGCACGTTCCAGTAATTGCTGATTGTCGGATACAACAGTAAGGACAACCCTCCCAAAAAGACCAATATTGGAGCCAAGGAGGATATGCGTCTTTTTTTCATGGCAGGGTTCTCCTTACTGTTGTGCAGCGGAAGGGTCCGCTGCACAACAGATTTTACTCATGACTTCTTGTTATTTTCTTCTTGTCTTATTTCTTGTTGTTGCGTACACGACGACGAGCGATCAGAACCACTACAGCACCGAGAACGAGAGCGCCGCCAACGATGTAGAAGATAGTTGTGCCGATACCGCCGGTGGAGGGCAGGATGGAACCGGAGTTGTTGACAACGTCGATCGAAGTGGTTTCGTTGAGATGTACTTCGATCTCATCCTTGAGCAGGTTGTAGCCGTCGGGAGCTTTGGTCTCACGGAGGTAGTAGGTGCTGTCCTTGTCAAGGCTGTAAACAACAGCGGAGGAAGCTTTGGTCATGTCGATGGTGTAGTTGGTGCCTTTCAGTTCTACTTCGTAGTAGATGGTGTCAGCTTCTTTGGTGATGTT
>ONGI01000045.1 GCA_900317315.1 uncultured Eubacteriales bacterium | reverse complement strand
AGGCAAGCCCTGTCACTACAATCAACTTGTGACGGTTGTACGCAGCAGTACAAATTCGGAGCGAAGCGACCCTTTGCTCAACACGCAATGCTCAACGCTCGACTTTGATCCAATTACGCATTACGCATTCCGAATTGTCTCCCGACTTTGCGCAGGTCGTGCATTTTTTGAAAGATTGCAGTCAGAATATCGCATTATGGGGTTGACGTATTGCAAAAATTCGTCTATAATGTTCATAGGTTAAAGTGTAATCTTTAATTGGAAAACAAGGAGGAATTGCTTATGTATTACACAGCAGAAGTCACCAATATGTGCCCCGTAGCAAAGGGCGCATATCACGGTCCTGCGCCGATCCCCGAAGAGGGCAAATGGGTTCAGGCAAAAGAGATCAAGGATATTTCGGGTTTCACACACGGAATCGGCTGGTGCGCACCGCAGCAGGGTGCCTGCAAGCTGACTCTCAATGTGAAGGACGGCATTATCGAAGAAGCGTTGGTTGAGACCATCGGCTGCTCCGGTATGACCCACTCCGCCGCAATGGCTTCCGAGATCCTCATCGGCAAAACTCTGTTGGAAGCGCTCAACACCGACCTGGTTTGCGACGCTATCAACACCGCAATGAGAGAGCTGTTCCTGCAAATCGTTTACGGCAGAACCCAGTCCGCGTTCTCTGAGGGCGGTCTGCTGGTCGGCGCTTCTTTGGAGGACTTGGGCAAGGGTCTGCGCTCGCAGGTCGGCACCATGTTCGCCACCAAAGAGAAGGGTCCCCGTTATCTTGAGATGACAGAGGGCTACTGCACACGCGTTGCTCTGAACAAGGACAACGAGATCATCGGCTATGAGTTCGTGAGCCTCGGCAAAATGATGGACTTCATCAAGGGCGGCATGGACGCGAACGAAGCGCTTGAAAAGGCGAAGGGTCACTACGGCCAGTTTGACAACGCGGCAAAATACATCGACCCGCGCAAAGAATAAGGAGGTGTGCAGAATGAGCTTATTTGAAAACTACGACAGAAGAATCGAAAAAATCAACGGCGTTCTCGCTCAGTACGGCATCGGCAGTGTTGAGGAGAGCCGCGAGATCTGCCAGGCGGCAGGCTTTGACCCCTATGAGATCGCAAAGGGCATTCAGCCCATCTGCTTTGAGAACGTATGCTGGGCTTACTGCGTCGGCGCTGCCATCGCTTTGAAGGCAGGCGCAAAGAACGCTGAGGAGGCTGCCAAGTATATCGGCGTCGGTCTCCAGAGCTTCTGCATCGACGGCTCCGTTGCCGAAAACCGCAAGGTCGGTCTCGGACACGGCAACCTCGCAGCTATGTTGCTTTCCAATGAAACCAAGTGCTTTGCCTTCCTCGCAGGTCACGAGTCCTTTGCGGCGGCTGAGGGCGCTATCGGTATCGTCAGAAACGCCAACAAGGTGCGTGAGCAGCCCCTGCGCGTTATCCTCAACGGCCTCGGCAAGGACGCTGCGCAGATCATTTCCAGAATCAACGGCTTCACCTATGTGCAGACGCAGTTTGACTATTTCTCGGGCGAGCTGACCATCGTCAAGGAGACCGCTTATTCCGACGGCGAGCGCGCCAATGTTCGCTGCTACGGCGCTGACGACGTCCGCGAAGGCGTTGCCATCATGCACAATGAGGGCGTAGACGTTTCCATCACCGGTAACTCCACCAACCCGACCCGCTTCCAGCATCCCGTTGCAGGCACCTACAAGAAGGAATGCAACGAGCAGGGCAAGAAGTACTTCTCCGTTGCCTCCGGCGGCGGCACCGGCAGAACCCTCCATCCCGACAACATGGCGGCAGGCCCTGCTTCCTACGGCATGACCGACACCATGGGCCGCATGCACTCCGACGCCCAGTTCGCAGGCTCCTCCTCCGTTCCGGCGCACGTTGAGATGATGGGCTTCCTCGGCATGGGCAACAACCCGATGGTTGGCGCTACCGTTGCAGTTGCGGTCGCTATCCAGAACAGCCTCAACGCATAATTTCGCTTAAAAAACATTTTCGGCACAGAGCTCCCTGCGGGTTCTGTGCCGATTTTTGTGTGATAGTTTGTACTTATTGAAGCGCGGATTGGGTGCAGCTTCAAGCTGCCGCAAGATGTTGTTGCAGAATGGTGACGGAGGAAACGGAGATGTGACCATCGGTGTGCGGAATGGCTTTTATCTGGTTGGGCGTCAAAGCGGTATGCATGCCTGCCAGATACCGCTGTGCTTCGGTCGCATCCTGAATGTCAAACACACCGTCGGCGTTCACGTCGCCAAACGTCAGCGTGTCTTTCAGGGGATTGGGGTTGACGCGCAGCTTGCCGACACAGACCTCTTCCGACAGCTCTGCTCCGTAAAGACAAAGCATCAGCTCGTAGTCGCCCATTATCAGCACGCTGAAAAAGCGGTCTGCCGTCAGCTCCTCCGAAAAACCGTTTTCTGTCAGACGGCAGTATTGCGGCAGGGTGCATTTGCGCACACTGCCCGTTTGGATGTTGCGTGCTGCCAAATACCAGCCCACGTCAACCGCAAACGGACCTTGGTTGCGGAGTACAAACCGCACCTGTTCGCCGTTTTTGAGAGCTTTTTCATTGGTCATCAGCGCTGTGTAGCGCTTTTTTGATGCGGTCACATCGGCTCGGACAACGCCTGCGGTCTCGCGGTTCGACACGTCTATCGGGTCTGAGATAACTTCATAAAAGTCGTTTTTATAGCCTAATCCGGCTTTCAGGCGGATCAGCTTGCAGTCGGTGTCCAGTTCCAAATAGCCGCAGGTCGGCTCCACCGGCTCCGGCAACCCTTTTTTCCACGGCGACCATGTGTTGCTTTTTTCGTCAAATTCGGAGTATTCCGCAATGCCGGTGATAAAGCGGGAGCCCTTAACGATCTGCTCCGGCAGATTGTCAATGCGCCAGTTGACCGAAAAGCCGCTGTCCCGGTATTTCAGCTTGCCGGAAAAATCGGGATAGACATGCAGCTGCAAGTCGTCTGTGCGCAAGCCGGTGTTGTAGGCGTCCGGCACCTCATAGTGATAATCAAACGGCTCGGTCAGCACCGTCACGCCGTCGGTCTGCACCACGGCGACCATGATCCGGACGTCCGTGTATGCGCCCACCAGCGCGATCTCCACCTCGTCGGGCAGCTTTTGGGGCGTTTGGGCATAGCGGCATTCGTCCGCAAGCAAATCATTGTAAGCGCGCCAACCGCCGTCGGCGTTCGGATAGGCGACATAAACCTCATAGCAGGCTGTGCTTGCCGCGTCGGCTTCGGTCAGTCCGTCCATGTGCAGACGGAGCTTGTGGATGCCGCGACGGTCGCCCGGCTCGTTTGTATAGCCGGCAACACGGACCTGCAGGGCTTTTTTGTCGATAACAGGCGCCTTGACGGTGAACGTGTCGGTGCTGAGGTTGTTGTAATAATACGCCTCGTGCAGGTCTCCCGAAGCGCCCAGCTCGGTGGTGATTGTATAGGTTCCCTCGGGCAAGGCGCCGAGCTCTGTCCATTCGCCGCAATAGTTTCTTTTCGGCAGTGCGATCTCTTCGGTTTGGCTGAAAACAACGGTTCCGTCCGCCGCCGTCACCGTCAGCGTCAGCGGAGCCTTGCCGTCAACGTGCTGCCAACAATCGTTGTTGAACACGACCGGCCGGAGCGTTATCGGTTCGCCTGCGCAGATGGTGTCGTTGTGCGTATGCACATCGGGCAGCAGATTTTTTCGTTCTGTCGATACCTCATAATCGGTGCTGTTGTCCGGATCCAAGGTCGCACGCGGATCGGTCTCCTGCGGCGCCTGTGCGCTGAACGGTTCCAGCGAATAATAGCGATCCGGCGCAAAGCCGGAAAATTGCGGACAGCGCCACTCATTTCCGACGATTTGCAGCATCAGCGCACGCATGCGGTCGGGTGCGGTCCGCCTGTCCTTGCTAAAGGTGTAGTCAGACCAATAGCTGTCGGAGTTGGTGGTGAACAGCGAAACATAGTGCGCCGTTTCGTGTTCGCTGTAGCGGTTGTCGGTCAGGGCGCCCCAGCAGGTGATCGCGTGTGAGCCGCCGGTATCCCGAAAGGTACCGCTCAGCGCTACACCGCAGCCGTTATGCAGGTCGTTCAGCATTTGCCGCATGCATTCGGTCAGTCTGCCCTGAAAGATACCGCTGTGGAAGATTTTGTCAAAAGCATAGCGCTTTCCATAAGCGCCGTCAACCTTGCCGGTGAGCATATAGCCGTATGTCTGCTTGCTCAGTCCGGTAAAAAACCACTTTAGTCCGGTACCGGGCATAAACCCCTCGTCCTGAAAAGCCGCCGCGTACAGATCAAACACGTCGTCCTCGTCCCGGCAGCCGGCAAGCTGACACCAACCGGTGTAGGCGAGCACGTTGGAGCAAGCGCCTGCCCAGCACATATAGAGGTCATGACCCTCGCGCCCTGTTTTTTCGGTGTCGATAAAGCCGATATCCGTCAGCTCAAAATCTCGTTTTTCGGTGCAGGCTTTCACCATTTCGGTCTCGATCTCGCAGGCTCTCTCGGCGTCAAGTCCCGTCAAAAAGCCCTCTTGGCTCTCGCCGACCGAGAAGGTGACCGCATAGTAGCCGCCGCTCATCCTTTCCTGTGTGCCCACGCCGTCGCGCAGGCCGTGCGGTTCGCTGCGCAGAACGGTTTTGCCTGCACAGAGCACCTCGCGCGAGCGCACCGAAGCCGCCGCGCCGCAGTCCTCCAGCGCCTTGGCGGTCACAACGCCGTCATAGGTTTTTTGCCTGCCGTCGGCGTAGCAGATCACGGTCTGCATATCCGCTGCCGCCGTCACCTCCGGCTCGTTTCCCGTTGTTTGTGCCGCAGCGTTTGGCACTGCCATGCCTGCCGCCGTCAGCGCAGACAGCCCAAAAGCGAGCAGCCGTTTTTTGAATTTGTGAAGCATGATCATCACCCTTTGTGTTTTCTGATTACAGTATAATGCGGTTATTCCCAAAAAGCAAGCAACAGCTTTGTTAATTTCGTGAAAATTTGTTCACGCCAAAGTGACAAACAAGCAATCATTTTTTGTATAAAAAGCGTACTAATCACGCGCATTATAATATTATCTTGCGTTAGCTATACGGCAAGACAACGGACAAAAACGGCAAAATTTGAAATAACTGATAAAATTTTGAGAATCTGTAGACAATCGGGGAAATATCTGTTATGATAATATAAACGAGTCTGTTTGCATTTTACCGAATCCAGAGGAGGACACTATGAAGCCATTTATTCTCTCTTGCGAATCCACCGTTGATATGCCGTTTGCAGAGATCGACGCGCGCGGCATACCCGTTTTATTTTATTCCTACACTGCCGGCGGCGAGGAATACGCCGATGATATGGAGCGCGACCCGAACGCGCAGGAGCGGTTTTATCAGCTGCTCCAAAAGGAGATCCCCACCACCTCGCAGCTCAACGAGTACCAGTATATGGAGTTCTTTACCAAGCTGCTCGAGCAGGGCGACGTGCTGCATATCGCCTTTGGCTCCGGCATGACAAAGTCGGTGCAGGGCGCTGAGGCAGCCGCCGAAAAGCTTCGCAAGCAGTTTCCCGACCGCAAGCTGATTGTGATCGATTCGCTGTGCAGCTCCTCCGGCTACGGTCTGTTGGTGGACGGCGCGGCAGATTTGCGCGATGCGGGCAAGTCCTTGGAGGAGGTTGCCGCTTGGACGGACAAGATGCGTCACCGCGTCCATCACCAGTTCTTCTCCACGGATCTAAAATATTTCCGCCGCAGCGGCCGCATGTCCGGCGCGACTGCCACGGTCGCCTCGATCTTGAACATCTGCCCGATCCTTCGCCTCAACGACGAGGGCAGGATCATCGCCTATGACAAGGTGCGCGGCAAGCGCAACGCCATCAACTATATCCTCCACAAAATGGAGGTGCACGCCAAGGACGGCTTGGACTACAGCGGCAAGGTGTTCATCAGCAATTCCAACGTTCCCGAGGACGCCAAGGCGACCAAGAGGGCGATCGAGGAGAAGTTCCGCAAGATCAACGGCGAGGTGCGCATCTACAACATCGGCACCATCATCGCCTCGCACACCGGTCCCGGCACTGTCGCCGTATTCTTCTTCGGCGACGAACGCGAATAACTACGGCTGTAGCAGCAGTCCGCGTTTCGGAGGTTTGTTGGTTAGATTGCCGTCGGTTCTCGCGTTCGGACGGCATTTGAATGGAGAGGCGCCTTTTGACCGCCTGAAAGCATCCGTACTGACAGAACTTGCGGCAGGTCTTTTCAAAAATCAAACAGCCAATAAGGGTGAGCATGGCTCGCCTTTATTTTTTGGACGCTGTTTTTGCAAGCAAATCAGCTCCTTGCAAGGCGCACAAAACCAAGCCGTATGCTTTTCTGCATGCGGCTTTTCTGTTCGCTGCACTTCTTCGGAGGGATAACTGACAAATATTTCTTTTACAGAAAATAAATGATCATACGAAAAAAGAGGAAAAAGACTTCTTTTGACAGTTCTGTCCGTATCTTTGTTATTTTTCTTCGGGATCCATTCGCCTTGCTTTGACTCGCCTTGATTGGACTCGACTTGTCTGGACTCGGCTTGACTTGACTCGGCTTGACTTGACTCGCCTTGACTCGCCTTGACTGGACTTGACTTGACTTGACTATACTGCGGTTCCGTTTTGGTTCCGTTTTGGTTCCGCTCCGTTTCCGGCTGAGGAGCGCGGACATAGCACTTGTCCTCGAGCCGCAGCTGTGCGTGCTCCGCCTTGTGGACCGTCGGGTTGTAGCGGTCCTTTTTGATGGTGTTGTGGATGTACCAATGCACCACGGCGAGCACGCCCGATGCGAACCGGATCACAAAGCCGCGCTGTTCCAGCGTCTCGAGGTCGTTTTCGCTGCAGCCGGTCAGGATTGTGTAGATGTAGGGATTGCCGACAAAGCCGTCGTCGTCCGCGCTCAGACAACAATAAAAATAGAGCAGCTGTGTCTTTGGCTCCATCGACTGAAAATTGTAAGAACCGGTTATTTCGTTAGAGATCATGCGTCTGCGCGCCATTTTTGTCACCTCTCGTTTTTTGGGAAAAAACCCTTCTACTATACCCGAAAAAATGCGAAAAATTGCATACGACTATGCAATTATTTCGGAGAAGTTTTATCACATCTCAAAATTTGCGGATCCTGCACGACCGTCTGACGGATTTAAAACGATCCTATAAAGCACGCCGCCGTGACGGATTTGTCACAGCGGCGTTTTTGGTGCTTTATTCGGTTTCTTCGGCTGTCTTTTCAAGAAGCTTTGCGGTCAGTATGGTGATATCGTCGGTTTGCTGCGCCTTGCCTGCAAAAAGCTTGATCCTCTCCAAAAGCAGCGCGATCATTGTTTGTCCGCTCTTGCCGCGGTTCTCCTGCAAAAGCGTTTCCAAACGGCTTTCTTCAAAGAAGCCGCCGTCCGTGTTCTGCGCCTCGGTCACGCCGTCGGTGTAGAGCAGCAGCATATCGCCCGGGCGCATGGCGACGGTGTGCTCCGGATAGTCCACATTCCGGAAGATACCTGCGGCGGCGCCGTGCTCACCGTCGAGCTTGGTGAGCGTATCGGAGAGCAGATAGGGCAGGTTGTGGCCGGCGTTGGCGTAGGTGAGGGTGCCGGTGTGCGGATGGAGGATCGCCACAAAGGTGGTGATGAACAAAAAGTTGGGGTTGTGCTCGGCGAGGCGGTTGTTGTATTGCCGGAGGATCTCGCCCGGCGTCAGTCCTGCCTCGGCATATTGCCGCAGCATGGTGATGGCGCGCGACATCAGCAGTGCCGCCGAGATACCCTTGCCCGAAACGTCGGCGATGATGACGCAAATGTTGCCGTCCGGCAGCGTGCAGTAGTCGTACAGATCGCCTCCCACATCCTTGGCAGGCAGCATGCACGCGTCGATCACGGCGGCGCCGTTTTCAAAATGCGGCTTTTCCAGCAGACCGAGCTGGATCTTCCGCGCAACGCTCAGCTCTGTTTTTTGACGGTTGAGCGTTTCGATCTGGGAGAGGTAGGTGTCGATCTCTTCCGCCATGGTGTTAAAGGAGCGTGACACCTCCGCCAGCTCGTCCTGCCCCTTGACAGGCAGCTTTTCAAAGGTCTGACCGCGCTGTGACAAAAAGTTCTTCATGCGTCCGCTGATGGTGTTCAGCGGCTTGGAGACCGTAAAATACAGCATGAGCGCAAACAGCAAAATAAAGCTGAGGGTCAAAATGACCGTGACGAGCAGCAGCGTCAGAAACTTGCTGCGGAACTCGTGCATGATGGTGGTGATAGAGATCTCCACGCACACGATGCTGACCGTTTCTTTTACCGTCTTTGCCGTGGAGGCGTTGTAGTAGGAGGTGACGGGCATGTAGCAGATCAGCGTGTCGCCGTATTCATTCGTTTCGTGAATGATCTCGCAGCTTCCGTCGCCCATAAACGCCTGTATCTGCGTGTCGGTCAGCGTGCCTTCGGACACATAGCCCGGCGGCCGCAGCTCACGCAGGTTTTGCAAAGCGTTATTGCCCATGCCGACCGAGAGATAGGTCTCGTTGCGTTTGTTCACGTCGGGCTTTATCGAATAAATATAGTCCACGTCGAGCACGTCGCACATGGTCTTGAACTGTTTGTCGCAGCCGGTGTAATCCCGGCTGACGTTGGGGTCATACATCGAAAAGGTAACGCTTGCCAGCTTGGCGGCGTATTCGATGCTGTTTTTGGAATTGTCAGTCGTTTCATTATAGAGCGAGATATAGTTAAAGCCCAGCATGCCTGCCTCGATCAGCAGGACGATGATCAAAATTACCAGCGATATTCTGCGGTAGAGCTTATGCTTCACAGGCAGCACTCCCAACATGATAGGATATAGTGTTATATCATTATATCATAAGAAAGCGCAAAAGTCACTACATTATTTCATAAGACCGCACGTTGCAAAACTGATTATTTCACGGTTGAAAAATCTAACCGTAATAACTGGACAAGCGGAGATTTATTTGGTATGATAAAAGCATTACAGAGCAGGAGGAACGATATGATAAAAATACCTTTTTTACTCGTTGAGCTGGCGCTGGCGGTTGTGTGGCTGCTGGTGCGCGTGTGCGTGTGGATCAAGCGCCGCAAGATCGACAAAAAGCAGGAGGCAAAGCTGCTGCTGCTGTTCATCAACCTCGCGGTCATCGTGCGGCTGGTGTTCTTTCCGCTGTTTAGGCAGAACGGAGAGGTGCTGCCGCTGCTGTTCGACGTGAACAGGATCCTTCCGCCCAATGTCTATCTCATCCCGTTCGGCAACTTTGACCAATACAACTCCATCAACGCCATGTGGCTCAACATCTTCGGCAATATCCTGCTCTTTGTGCCGACCGGCGCGATATTGCCCTTTGTTTTCAAGCGGCTCAACACCTTTGGCAAGGTCTTGCTCACCGGCGCATGCATGTCGGTATGCATCGAGCTGCTGCAGCTGCCGTTCTTTGAGCGCACCACCGACATCAACGACATTATTCTCAATACTGCCGGCTGCGCACTCGGCTACGGCATCTATATCTTCTGCAAGCTGATACGGGCAAAGCGCAGGGGATAGGCTTTTGTGCGCAAAAAAATGTCAAATTCGCGGTTGACATTTTGGGATTTCGTGTTATAATATATCTGTTGCACTATGCACGGTGTGACAGATCCTTGCGGAGCGATCCGCCATTAAGTCCAGAAGGAGGTGCAAAGAAATGGCAGTAACAGCTAATTACGAGACCGTCATGGTCGTGACCCTGAAAAAGGGCGAGGAGGCCGTGCAGAACGTTGTGGAGAGATTCAAGACTCTCATCGAGCAGAATGCCACTTTGAAGAACGTTGACGAATGGGGCAAGAGAAAGCTCGCCTATCTCATCAACAAAGAGGCAGAAGGCTATTATGTTCTCTTTGAGTTTGAGTCCACAGCCGAGTTCCCTGCGGAGCTTGACCGTAAATTCAGAATTAACGAAGATGTAATCCGTTCCATGATCATCAAGAAAGAAGACGAATAAGTGTGTGGTAGGGGAAACCCGAACGTGAAAGGATCCAAGTATGTTAAACAGAGTGATTTTGATGGGCAGACTCGTGTCTGACCCTGAGTTGAAAACGACCGCTTCCGGAATCAGCGTGACCAGCTTCCGCATTGCCGTTGACCGCAACTATGTCAAGCAGGGCGAGGAGCGCAAGGCTGATTTTATCGACATCGTATGCTGGAGACAGCAGGCTGAGTTTGTATGCCGCTACTTCGGAAAGGGTGCCATGATCGCCGTTGACGGCCAGCTGCAAAGCAGGACCTATCAGGCAAAGGACGGCACCAACCGTTATGTGACCGAGGTAGTCGCCGAGAACGTTTCGTTCACCGGCGAGCGCCGCGACAACAGCGGCTTCGGCGGACAATCCTACGGCGGTCAGAACTACGGCAATCAGAGCTACGGAAACCAGTCCTATGGCGGACAGCAGTCCTACGGCTCACAATCCTACGGCAGCCAGCAGCCCTATGGCGCTGCGCCGCAGCAAAGCTATCAGCAGCAGCCTGCACAGCCTGCGCAGCCGTCCTACCAGAGCGGCAGCAACGCGGACTTCCAGGAGATGCCGCTTGACGACGATCTGCCGTTTTGATTTTTAATGTAACGAATTGAAATAATCTCGATTGAAAGGAGAACTCCCAATGGCTGATAGACCCAACAACCGCGGCAGAAAGTCCCGCAAGAAGGTTTGCGGCTTCTGCGTTGATAAGGTAGAGCACATTGATTACAAGGATATCGCCCGTCTGCGCCGCTTTATGTCCGAGAGAGGAAAGATTCTTCCCCGCCGTGTGACCGGAACCTGCGCAAGACATCAGCGCGACCTCACCACAGCAATTAAGCGCGCACGCCACCTGGCGCTGCTGCCCTACACAGCTGACTAAGATTTTAAGCCGCCTTCTCACCACAGCAATTAAGCGCGCACGCCACCTGGCGCTGCTGCCCTACACAGCTGACTAAGATTTTAAGCCGCCTTCGGGCGGCTTTTTTAATGGAAAACGGAAAACAGAAACCGTACAATACGTAATGCGTAATTATTTTTGCACAAGCTTCCCTTGGCATCGTAGGGGCAACCCTTGCGGTTGCCCAAGGACGTTTTCCGCACAATCAACCGTTTTCATAAAGCAACGACCGTCAGCCGATACTGCCTGACAGGGGCAAGCCCTGTCACTACTATCAGCCTTTGACGTTCGCACGCTGCATTACAAATCCGGAGCGTCAGCGACCCTTCATTCCAAATTCCACATTCCAAATTCCACATTCCAAATTACAAATTAAAACTCCGCTTTCAAGGCTCATGAAACAACTTCATAGTCCTGTGCTTCCACCGCTTCCTTGAGAACGGAGAAGGGCACTTCTTCCTTGAGCGTCACGACGGCGCGGTTTTCGGTGTGGCTGACCTCG
>ONGI01000008.1 GCA_900317315.1 uncultured Eubacteriales bacterium | reverse complement strand
GAAGGTCACGTTGTTGCCGGTGGAATCGCCGATCCACTCAGCGCCGTTCTTGACGGACTTGAGCTGAACTGCGGTGTAAGCCTTGTCAACAGTGTAATCCTTGGTGTAGGTGCCGTCAGCCTGCTTGGTCATCAGTTTAGCTTCGTTGGTGCCGTCCCAGCCGGTGCCAAAGATTTCAGCCTCGGAGCCTGCTACGATGAGGGTATCTTCTTCGCTTGCATCCTCTGCCGGGAACTTGTCGATGAATTCAGCGAGATAGTGCTGGATGAGGGTGACGTCCTGAACGGTGAGGGCACCGTCGCCGTCAACATCCGCTCTCTTGAAAGCATCAGAGCCGGGCTCAAGAATGAAGCCTTCTTTTTCTGCAATATGACGCTGGATCGCGGTCGCGTCGTTGATTTTTACTACGCCGTCGCCGTCAACATCGCCATATACAATGGATGTGTCGCCGTCTGCCGCAAATGCCGTTACCGATGCCAAACATGTGAAGCATGAAAGAGCAAGCAGCAAGGACAAAAGCAAACAAATAGCTTTTTTTGTTCTTTGCATAAAATGTTCCTCCTTTATTTATTTGAACATATAAATGAACATAATAATTATATCAAACCCAACTGCGTTTTGCAATATATTTTCTCTCTGTTTTTTATTATATTTGTATTTTTTTGAAAAGCTGTCCGTTTCCGGATGTCATTTTGTACGAAAGTTCCGAAAAGAAGACAGGTTTTTTTGACACGCAAAAAAACATCAAAAGCCAAAAAAAAAGCACCGTACCAAGCGGCACGGCGCAGCGCATGAATTCAGCCTTTTCTGTATGTGGATTTCAATAATGGGACTGTCAGTTGTTACCAGAAGCATGGCGGCATGATTAAGTCTAAGCTCGTTGACGTAGCCGACAAAGGTGTTGTCCATCAACTCCGGTTGCGTGATCGGGAGCGGACTGACCTTGAAGCAGCCACATAAATCGCACGTCGGTTTTGCAGGCGTGTTCTATTGCACGGCTTGAATAAATGCCATTCATATATGCGAAAACAAGTATCTCAAACAGAATGACCGGATTGATTATCCGCCAGTGACGCAGATATTCATCATATAGCCTTGTGTAATCCAATCCGTCGCAAATTTCTGTCAGTTTCCACACCGGATCATTCTCGTCAATTAATATTTCAAAATTTAACGGCAAAACCAGTTGATTTCTTAAAACTTTCATTGTATAATTAACCTGCTTTCTGTGTGGTTTTTCGGCAATTAAATTATACAGTAAAAGCACTGACCGGGCAACCCTTTTCGGGCTACCCGGTCTTTTTCTTTTTGTTAGGGCTTAGTGCGACAGCACCTTGGTTTGTCATAAAACAGGTTTATTGAATTTAATAGACATAAACAGGCGTGCCGACCTCTACATGCTCATAGATGGTTTTCACCTTGTCAAACGGCGTGTTGACACAGCCGTGGGAGCCGTTGCCCTGATAGATGTCGCCGCCGAAATCGTCGCGCCAGCTTGCGTCATGAATACCGATTCCGCCGTTGAAGCCGAGCCAGTAATCTACATAGGACTCATAGTCCTCGCCGACCAGCGTCATCTGAACTTCGCGGCTCTGAATCGCGTAGCTGCCGGTGGGCGTGTTGCAGTCGCCGTCGTCGTTGCCGGTGACAACCGGTGTATCCACAATCAGGTTACCGTTCTCATAGAACCACATGTGCTGCTGGTCAATGCTGATTTCGATGAATGTGCCGGTCTCGTCGCCGATCCACTCTGCGCCGTTCTTGACGGACTTGAGCTGAACTGCGTCGTATGCCTTGTCAACAGTGTATTCCTTGGTATAGGTGCCGTCAGCCTGCTTGGCCATCAGGTTGGCTTCGTTGGTGCCATCCCAGCCGGTGCCGAAGCTTTCAGCCTCGGAGCCTGCTACGATAAGGGTATCTTCTTCGCTTGCATCCTCTGCCGGGAACTTGTCGATGAATTCAGCGAGATAGCGCTGGATGAGGGTGTCATCCTGAACGGTAAGAGCACCGTCGCCGTCAACATCGTCATACAGAATGGATGTGTCGTCGTCTGCCGCAAATGCCGTTACCGATGCCAAGCATGTGAAGCATGAAAGAGCGAGCAGCACGGACAAAAGCAAGCAAATAGCTTTTTTTGTTCTTTGCATAAAATGTTCCTCCTTTAATTATTTGAACATATAAATGAACATAATAATTATACCAAAAGCAATTGCTTTTGGCAATATATTTTCTCTTTGTTTTTTGATTAATTTTTGTTTTTTTAAAAAGCGATTGATTCTCGGCGGGCAATTTGTACAAAAGCGCCGAAAAGCAGGCGGCATTTTTGGCACGAAAAAACGCGTCAAAAAACCAAAAAAAGCGCCGTGCCAAACGGCACGGCGCAGCGCATGAATTCAGCCTTTTCTGTATGATTTCAATAATGGGACTGTCAGTTGTTACCAGAAGCATGGCGGCATGATTAAGTCTAAGCTCGTTGACGTAGCCGACAAAGGTGTTGTCCATCAACTCCTTAAACAGATGCGAAACATAGTAGCGGCTGATACCGGTTGCCTCGGCAACTTCCTCCAGCGAAACGCCCTCACTGTAGTGCTCATCAATATAATGGGTCACACGCAGAAGCGCGCGATACTTTTTGCTTCTCATCTCTACATCCAAAATCTTGATGTATTTGTTTGAGAATAGCTCATAGAACATTCCGTACATTTTGCTGTAAACCAAGAGCTGAAAATACTCCGGCTTTTCGCTTTCCGCATTTTTGACATCTGCAAACGCACCGAGAATAAACGCATAGCTGCTCTCGCTCGGGGATATTTTTGCAAAAGACGAACAGTTACCGTTTATTAGTGCGCGAATGATACTCTGTGGAATATAGTCCTGACTCATCGCAGCTGCATTTGAAAAGTTAAGGCTGATGACCTCGACCGACGCATTCTCGTTGTCAAAAAAACGATATTTGCGGTTTGGCGAGATAAAATACAGATCGTCTTTTTCAAGAACGATAGATTGGTCATCAATACTGATACCCAATACTCCTTCGCGTACATGACCAAAAACCGCCTCGTTGTGAAGATTCTGCTTATCGGAGAGAACCATCTCTCCACAGACAACGCGGAAAACAGAGTTGGACGCTGATGTTGAGCGCAATAATTCCAAGCCCATTTTTACACCCCTTTTCTAAAAAAATAATTGCCGATTATCGCTCCTCCTTTTCCGGATTTGATATATAGTATCCCTATCTTACTCTTTTATTGTAACATATATCAATTTGTTTTGTCAATAAGATTTTGTCTTTAGCGCAAAGTTTTACACAAAATAATAGAAATAACATCAATAAAGCTGCTCCAGCTGCCCGATCCTTGTCTTGTATTCCTCGATCGCCTTTTGGGGCGACACGATGCGCACGCCCGTTCCCAAGCCGAACAGCCACGCATAAAACTGAGGACTCAGCACCACGCTGACGGTTATCAAAAACCGGCTGTCACCGTCGCGGCGAATGAACACATCCGCGCCGAAGCGATCGACAATGACGCCGATCAGCTCGTTGGCGACGCTCAGCGTCACCTCGCACTCCTCACCGCCGAACATAGAAAAAACGCTTTTGGCATAATGAGCCAGATTAAAGCTCTCAAATCTGTCTGTGCCGTCGCGTTCACTGTCTATTATACTGATTTTTTCCATCTTGTCAACCCGAAAATGCTTGATAATTTCTGCCTCGGAGTCGAATCCAACCAGATAATAGTTCTCGTCATCCCAACATAACGCAAAGGGTGAGATGATGTAGATTTTTCCTGCGTGCCGCTCTGCACGAACGATTTTCGCGCCGCCGCTGAAATCCGTCTGCCATTTCATATAACGGAAGGATATTTTTTTGTTCTGGGCGATGGCGTTGTGTATCTCATCCACATTATAATAGATTTGTTCGTTAAAGGTCTTGACGCGGTTTGTCACGACCACCTCGCGCTGCAGCTGCTTGCCGTCGTTTTCGCTGACAAGCCCCTCCAGCTTTTTGATCAGCCTCAGACTTTTGCTGTGCGTGATAAACTTGGCGCTTTGGATCGCGTCCACCAACAGCTTCAGCTCGGGGATCTCAAAGTCACGGCTGCCCACAAAATAGCGCACCGTGCTCGACCGCGTGCGGCAAATATCCAAGCCGAAGGTCTCGAGGATCTGCAGGTCGTCATACAGCGCCTTTCTCTCGGTTTGGATACCGTAGCCGGCAAGCAGCTCGATGATCTCGCCCAGCGAAAGCGGATGGTTTTCGTCGGTTTTTTCGAGCATGATCTTTTGCAGATACAAAAGCTTTTGCTTCTGCCGTGAGCTTCTGGGCATAAGCGCCTCCTTATGCCGGACAGACGGTGTACGCCAGACTCACGACCAGCGGCATCGTCACGATGGACAGCAGCGTAGACGACGCGACCACACCGACCGACAGCTCGACGTCGCGGTTGAATTTTGCCGAGAACATGGTGCAGGTGGCGGCTGTCGGCGCAGAGCAGGCGATGACAAAGGCGATGACCAGATTGCGGTTGATGCCGAAGGGCGCCAGTGCAAAGAGCGTGCCGACGGGTATCACGATCAAACGCAGCGCCAGCGCCACATAGGAGCCGAGGTCGGTGAACGCCTTTTTGAGCTGCGCGTTGGCGAGGTAATAGCCGATGATCAGCATGGGCAGCGGCGTGTTGAGGTTTGCCAGATGGCCGATGGGCGACGAGATGAACACCGGCAGCTGTACGCCGGTGACAAAGATGATCATGCTCGCCACAAAGCCGATGATGCCCGGGTTGAGCGCCAGCCGCTTGGCGGACAGCATTTTTCTGTCGCCGCTCATATCGACCAGACCGAACGTCCACACCACGATATTGAAGATGGCGACAAAGATGGAGCCGAAGAACATGCCCTCGTCACCGAGCAGCGCCTTTTGCAGCGGCAGCGACATAAAGGCACAGTTGGAAAATACAACGGAGAATTGCAGCACCTTGCGCCGGGCGATGTCCTTGTCGTGGAACACCAGCTTGGTGAGCAGGATCGACAAAATCAAGATCGCAAGCGCAATTCCTGCCGCCAAAAAGACCTGTCCGAGCAAATCGAACGAAAACTCGCGCTGAAAAGCGTTCACCATGACGCACGGCGTCACAACATAGAGCACGATGTCGGTCATTTTTTTGGAAGCTTCCTCGGTGATGACCTTAAACTTTCCGCAAGCGTAGCCGACACCGATGAGAATGAACAGCACCAATACCTGCTGCGCGATCAGGATAAAGTTGTCAAAAAACATACGATCCCCCTCTTTGTATTTTTTACATCTTAATCTATTGTATCATAGGACAAAAAATATTGCAACAAAATACAGCACGCATACTGTCAATACTGTATATTTGACAAAAACCGCAGTTATATATTGTTAAAATTAACCAACTAAAAATGATAATTTCTTTAAATATGTATTAAGCGACAAAAATAATTTGTAGCGATTGACAAATATTTTTGTAAAAGGTATAATGTGCATGCAGGCAAAAAATACAGACAATCATGATTATTGAATAACTGAAAAGAGGGATTTGATGTCAAGAACAAAAAAAGTTGCTGCGGCAGTTGAAGCAGCAGAAAAGGAAATCACCAAGGCAACAAAAGCGGTCGAGACAAACGTAGAAAAGGCTGTTGAAAAAGTAGCGAAGGCTCCTGCCAAGAAGAAAGTCGCTCCCAAGAAAACAGCTCCCAAAAAGCCCGAACAGCCTGCCGAAGCTAAGGTTAACTTCTTCGTAGAGTTTGGCGGCGTTCAGGTTTCTGCCGACGATGTTATTGCTAACGTTAAGGCGAGCTACGGCAAGGATGCCAAGGAGATTTCTGTTTATCTCAAGCCCGAAGAGAGCAAGGCTTATTATGTAGCTGACGGCGAAGAGAGCGAAATGGACGTTTTCTTCTGCTAATCGGCAACCCACACAATTTCAAAAACAAACAGCGCTGTGAAGACAGGACAATGTATCCTTCGCTCTTCACAGCGCTGTTTTTGCATCATGTTTTCAACTGACAGCGCATACGCTCTCAAAGGTCAAAACAACTCCTCCACCGGCGCTTCATCGTCAAGATACGCGTCGGCGGCTGCCTCCACAATGTCCTCCTCCTCTTTTTTGGGGAACGGACTGGAATTGTATTCGTTCTCGTTGGAGCAGGCAACGGTGATGTCCACCACGTCCTTCTTCTCAAAGTGCTCCTCCTTTTTGGGCGCACCGGAAACGGAGGTGTACAAAAACTCGTTCTGCTTCTCCACGATCTGTCTGTAGCAGTCGCGTGCCTTGGCAATGCGCGCCTTGCAGTTGTCGATCAGCTCCGCCAGCTTTGCCTCGCGCTCGGAATCGGGCTTTTCGCCCTTTTTGATCTGCTCATAATAGTCCTTGCCCAGCGCGATATAGGCACGGTTCATCAGCTCGCTCTCGCTCTTCATCACGTCTCTGAGGCGGTTGAGCTTGGCGTTGGTGCGGTTCTTCTTCACAAAGGTCTGCGCCGTTGTTGAGACCGCCTCCACTGCCGAATTGAAGCCGTTGACAAATGTATTCAAAATAGACATAGTCATTCTCCTTATTTGATATTCATTACTATGTATTATGACAGATATTCGGAATAAAATCAATATTTTTTTAAAATTTACTTGTGAAAAATCGCTCCCGTTGCTATAATAGAGAGAGAACCGACAAGGAAGTGAACCTTACATGCCCTCAAACCAGACAAACAAAGCGGTCGTCTGTCCGTCCTGCGGCGAGCTTGGCAAGGCGGACATCTACACGAGCGTCAATGTCACCAACCACCCCGACATGCGCGACAAGGTGTTGGAGGGAGAGCTGTTCGCGTGGTGCTGTCCGGCATGCGGCTATCAGGCGCGGCTCACCTACCCTATTCTCTACAATGATATGAAGAACCGCTTCATGGTCTATTTTATTCCGCGCGTCGAGCGTTTTCAGCTCTGTGACAAGGAGCTGGAATCCAAATACAGCCACCTGCGCCAAATCAACAAACGTGTCGCGCCCAACTTCAACAGCTTTAAGGAAAAAATCTTTATCTTCGAATCCGGTCTTGACGACATGGCGGTGGAGCTGACAAAGGTCGCCATCAGCCAGACGGTCTCCAAAAAGCTCGGCGGCGCCGACGTGTCGGAGGGCTACCTCTCCATGTATGACCGCGAGAGCAACACCATGGGCTTTACCTATTTTACCGGCGAGGAGCGCACGCCCTATGTGCAGACGGCGCGGCTTGAGATCTACAGCAAGTCCAAGGAGATCGTTGACCAATTCGCCGTCAAGGACAAAAAGCTGCGCGGCTTTGTCAACATCGACCGCGAATGGGCGGAAAACGTCCTCTACCGCTACAAAAGAGCGAAAAAAATTGAAAAGCTGAACAAGCTGAGGGAGTAATTTGTAATGCGTAATTCTTAATGCATAATGCATAAAGAAACGGGAGGAAGCGTTTTGTTTCCTTTGAAATAAGAAATAACATAAAAAACGGAGCCGGCTCTCAAAAAGTCAGCTCCGTATTTATTTTATAAATTACGCATTATGCATTATGCATTAAGAATTATGCATAACGAATTCCCCTTTATAGCGGCAGTAGAGGACGACCGTCACGGCGATCGGGATGTAGCAAAACCAAATGCTGTTGACGCCGAACCACATGCCTGTCACGCCTGCGAGCGCCACGCCCATGTGGAAAGAGAGCAGCGTCAGCCAATAGAACCGCGCCTTGGCGGCGTTGGCGGCAGTGCGGTCAAGAAAAAAGTTGGTCGTCAGTATCGACGCCTGGCGCACGTTGTTTGAGGAAAAGATCGTGGAGCTGGCGTTGCCGTCGGCGATCTTGAAGGCGTTCCACTGGATCGGCGCCGCAAACACGATCGGATAACAGGCGACAAAATCGTTGCGCACAAAGGGCAGCGCGCCGATCAGCGCCACAGCCGCAGCCGAACACATCAGGCTGACGATCTTCATGCTGATTTTGACCCGGCGCCGCACCAGCACATAGAACACGTTGCCGCCGCAATAGACCAAAAAGCAGAGCGCCATAAAGCCCGCAAAGCGAAAATCGCCGTGCGACACGCCGAGCACCAGCTTGATCAGGTTGCCGGTCTGCGCGTTGCCGAAAATATCCATGTGGTTGAGTATCGTGTAGCCGCCCCAAAAGCCGCCGATGGCGGAAGCGGCATAATGCACCAGCCTTTGACGCCGAATTATCTTGTCCATTTTATATCATGCTTACCTTTTTTGCAGCGGCGTATAGGGCTTTTCTTCGGAGATGCTCATGTAGGCAGGGCGGATGATCTTGCCGCCGTTGACCAGCTCCTCCAACCGGTGTGCGCTCCATCCGGCGATACGCGCCGTGGCAAACAGCGGCGTGTACAGCTCGCAGGGAATGTCGAGCATGCTGTAGAGCAGACCGCTGTAGAAATCGACATTCGAGGCGACGCCCTTGTAGATCTTTCTCTTTTTGCCGATGACGATCGGCGCAAGGCGCTCCACGCGCTCATACAGATCGAAGTCCTTGGAGAAGCCCTCCACATGCGCCAGCGTATGCACTGCGCCCTTCAAAATCTTTTGACGCGGGTCGCTGATGGTGTAAACGGCGTGACCCATACCGTAGATCAAGCCCTTGTGGTCGAACGCCTCGCGGTCGAGCAGCTTTTCGAGATAGGAGGTGATCGCGTCGTCGTCCGTCCAGTCGCGCACGTTCTTCTTCAGATCCTCAAACATCTCAAACACCTTGACGTTTGCGCCGCCGTGCTTGGGACCCTTGAGCGAAGCCAGCGCCGCCGAGATCGCGGCATAGGTGTCGGTGCCGGAGGAGGTGACAACGTGAGTCGTAAAGGTAGAGTTGTTGCCGCCGCCGTGCTCCATATGCAGGATCAGCGCCATATCGAGCACCTTTGCCTCCAGGTCCGTGTACTTGCGGTCGGGTCGCAGCAGCGACAGGATCACCTCAGCGGTGGACATGGTGGGCTCGGCGTAGTGTATATAGAGGCTCTTGTCGCGCATGTAATGGTTATAGGCGTGGTAGCCGTAGACCGACAGCAGCGGGAACACCGAAATCAACTGTACGCACTGTCTGAGCACATTGTTGATCGAGGTATCGTTGGCGTTTTTGTCGTAGCAGAACAGCGTCAGCACACTGCGCGCGATAGAGTTCATCATATCGTCGCTCGGCGCCTTGAGGATCACGTCGCGCACAAAGTTTTGCGGCAGGGTCCTGTAGCGCACCAAAAGCTCCTTGAAGGACTGCAGCTCCGCCACGTCGGGCAGCTCGCCGAACAGCAGCAAATACACGATCTCTTCAAAGCCAAAGCGGTTATCGCGGTGGATACCGCTGACGATATCGTTGACGTTGTAGCCGCGGTAATACAGCTCGCCGTCGCAAGGAACCAGCTTGCCGTCAACCAGCTTGTTTTGCTTGATGGTAGAAATATCGGTCAGTCCGGTCAAAACGCCCTTGCCGTCAAGGTCGCGCAAACCTCTTTTGACGTCGTATTTGCTGTACAAATTGACGTCGATCTGCGAGTTTTTCTCCATCTTTTTCGCCAGTACATTCACCTCCGGTGTAATGTCTGAATAATCCCATTCTGTCAGCGACATGCCTTCACTTCCTCTCATAAAATACATCATTTGTTTACCGAACTATTATAATAACATATTTTTTTAAAAAACGCAAATTTCGGCGCCGGATTCCGGATTTTTCTCCATTTTGGATAAAAAATCGGCGGCGCGGGCACTCTGTTGCCTGTATCTTAAACAACAAAAATCAAAGGGCTTGGAACACCAAACCCTTTTGCTCTGAAAGATCCTGCCGGTATCGCCGCCGTCAGGCAGCGGAAACACACACACGGCGGCGCATTATTTGATGATATTTCTCCAGTCGAGATCGCCGCGCTCCAAGCCGTGAATGAGCACCTCGGCGGTGGCTATGTTGGTGGCAACGGGAATGTTGTGCATGTCGCACAGGCGCAGCATGTCCATATCATTTGCCTCGTTGGGCTTCTGGTTGAGCGGATCGCGGAAGAACAGGAGCATGTCAATCTCATTGCAGGCAATGCGCGCGGCAATTTGCTGGCTGCCGCCCTGTGCGCCGGAGAGGAATTTTTGAACGGTCAAACCGGTCGCCTCGCTCACGATCTTGCCGGTCGTGCCTGTGGCGCAAAGGTTGTTGCGGCTCAGCACGCCGCAGTAAGCGATGCAAAACTGAACCATCAGTTCTTTTTTCTCGTCGTGTGCAATCAATGCTATATTCATACTCTTTCCTCCAAACTATTCGGAATTATTTCATAATGATCATTCGATTATCTGTAGAGCAGCGGCACGCGCTGTCCGTCCAGCCGGTCGGCAAGGCGGTCAAACACCTGCAGGGCGGAGCTTTGCTCCAAGCCTGCGGCGCCGCGCTGCATAATGACGGAAATCTCGATGGAAAACGGCACCAACGCGATCAGCTGCGTCTGCGCCGCGTCGATCACCGCGTCCAGATCTGCATAGAATCCGAGCTTTTTGAACATGCGGCGGTCAAAGCGGTTGATCACCAGCCGCAGGTTCTCCACCCCGAGCGCCTCGAGCTTTTTGCGCACCTTGAGCGCGCCGCGCACACCGGTCGGCTCGGCATTGGTGACGATCAGCCCTCTGTCGGCAGGAGCCGCCGCCGTGACAAAGCCGGAATTGATGCCGGCAGGCGAGTCGATGATCACATAGTCAAAGTTGTTCTTGACCGAATCGACCAGCTGCCTGAACACAGAAGGGCTCAGCTCATTTTCGGCGTCAAAGGGCGCCGCCATCAAAAAGAGGTTTTTGTTGTGCGGACTTTTGTAAATCGCCTCGCCGAAGCTGCAATTGCCGCAAACCGCGTCGGACGCATCGAACAGAATATCCTGCTCGATGTCAAGCATAATGTCCAAGCCGCGCATACCGCTGTCGCAGTCGATCAGCAGTACCTTCTTCCCTTTTTTGACAAGCGCCACGGAAAGACAGATGCACACGGTCGACTTGCCGGTGCCGCCTTTTCCGGAAGCGACAACAATTACATTGTCCATATTACACTACCTCTGAATTATATTAACATAATTTTTTGTAAAATGCAATAAAAGTCAACACTTTTATCATACAAAATTTTTACGCTTATTTTGGTCAATAGTGATAATCGGCAAAGCATGCAGCAAATTATCCCGGTTTTTTACCGTCTCTCTCAAAGCCAAGCGCCCTTGTTCAGCGGAAAAAATAGCTGTCCAGCATGTCCTTGGCGATTTGCAGAGAGTAGTTGTTGCGCACGCCGTGCTCCACCATAACGGCAACGGCGACCTTTGGCTTGTCGTAGGGGGCATAGCAGATAAAGGCGGTGTTGTCGGAGCCGGGATTCTCGGCGGTGCCGGTTTTGGCGGCGACCTTGATCTTGTAGTCGCCGAACATATAATTCGCAGTGCCTACCGCGTCCTGCGTCACACCGAGCATATCCTCCTGCACGGTTTTGAGGTTGGCAGCCGAAACGCCGCTCTCCTCCGTCTTGACCGGCTCATCGTAGGAAGCCAGCACATTTTTCCGCTCATAGTCGGTGATTTTGCTGATGATATGCGTTTTCAGCCGCACGCCGTTGTTGGCGATGGTGGCGACGTAGGTCGCAAGCTGCAGGGGCGTAAAGGCGTTGTCCGCCTGACCGATCGCTGCCTGCACGGTGTTGCCGGGCATCCAGCCCTGGCTGTCGCGTCCGGCGAGCGTGCCGCGCGATTCCTCGATCTCGATGCCGGTATATTCGCCCAGCCCGAACCGCTCGGCGTAGAGATACATGGTATCAATGCCGAGCTTTCTGCCGGTTTCGGCAAAATAGTAGTTGCACGACTGCGTGATCGCATTGCGCAGATCCACGGTATCGTGGCGGTGCATGCACTGCACCACGTTGGAGGGATAGTAGTCGTACTTTTGCGTACAGTTCACGGTGTCGGTCGGCTTGATGATCTTCTCCTCCAGCGCCGCCAAGGCGACGACCGGCTTAAAGACCGAGCCCCAGGCAAAGGTGCCTGACAGCGCACGGTTGTACATCGGAGAGGTCTTGTCGTTGGCAAGCTTGGCATAGTAGGCGTCGTCGGACGAATAGCGGTTGAGGTCGTAGGTCGGATAGCTCGCCGCTGCCAGCACCGCAAAGCTGCTGACGTCCAGCATCACCGCCGCACCGGCTTGGCAGTCCTCGCCCTGCAAGGCTTTGCCGGAGCTGCGCGCCGCCTGCCTGCCTGCCTCCTGCGCCGCCTTGATATTGCGTTCCAGCGATTCCGCCGTCGCCTGCTGCACCTTTTCGTCGAGCGTCAAATAGACGGTGTTGCCGGGCTTGGACTCCTTTGTCTCCACTGTCTCGACGATGGTGCCGTCGGAATTGCGCTGGATGATCTTGCTGCCGCCCTCGCCCTTCAGCTCCTCCTCCATCGCCGCTTCCACGCCGGATTTTCCGACCGTGTCGTTGATGGTGTAATGCTTGGGGCTGTGCGAAAGCTCCTTGAATTCCTCCTCCGTCACAGCGCCCAGCGCACCGAGCACATGCGGCGCCAGCGTGGGATTTTTGGCGGCGCGCACCAGATAGGTCTGCACGTCCACGCCGCTGACGCCCTGCGTGTTCTCGCTCACGGCGCTCACGCCGCTGCGGCTCACGTCGGAGGCAAAGGTATAGGGAACGGCGTTGGAATAGCCGCTGATCTCCATATTATAGCGCACCGAGCAAAGCGCGCGCTTTTCTTTGTCGCTGAGACCGCCGTCGATATGATAGCGCCTGCACATCAGGTCTATACAGCGCTGCGCCGTCACCTCACCGGTCGCCTCGATCGTTTCGAGGAGCGTCTGGATCTCCTCGTCCTTCTTTTCCTGATAGACAAAAACGCCGTCCTGCAGCAGCACGGGCAGCGTGTCGTCCCACTTGTCGCCCGTGGTCTTTAACAGCTCCATCAGGCTGAGCAAAAAACTGTCGAGCGTGCTGTCGTCGGCATATACCTTGTCGATCACGATTTTGTAATGCGTGTTGTTCGTCACCAAGCCAACGCCGTTGCGGTCGAGTATCTCGCCGCGCGTCGCCGGTGTTTCGACGTTATAGCCGGTGGAGCGGTTCGCCATGCGCTTATATTCCGCGCCGTGGATCAGCTGCCAGTCAGTCAGCCGCGCGACAAAAACAGTCGCCGCCACCAGCACAAGGACCGCGCAAACCGTAAACGGCAGCTTGCCGCGGAGTTTATTTTTCAAAAGGCGGGAACCCCCTTTTTTAAAGTGGAAAGTGGAAAATTTGAAATTTGGAATTTGGTATTATGGTCGGGACGGAAGCCGCCGACTTTTCCCTATCTGTTTATCTTCTTCGTTATCAGGTTCATCAGCCCGTAAAGCGGCACGAAAGCGATCAGTGTGCAGAGCATTCTCGGCAGGTAGGCGGTCAAAAACAGGCTGCCGCCGTCGGCGCCGGGAAGGATTTTGAACAAAAGACAGTACAGGCTCAAAACCGCCGCGACGGAACCGGCGGACAGCACCGTTGCCGTGAGCAGATTGCGGTTGAGATAGGTCCCCAGCAGGCTTGCCTGCGCAAAGCAGACCAGCACAATGGTTATGGAAAAAAAGCCGACGCCGCCGCTTGCCGAAATATCCGCCGGCACGCCGCAGACGGCGCCGATGATCACCGACGGAACGGGCTTGCTGCATGCCGAAAAGGCGAGTGCCGCCGCCAGCAGCAAAAACGGCTTGGCGCCGAACAGCTCCGGCAGCAGCTTGGGCGTGCTCTGCAGCAGCCAGAGCAGCAAAAGGAGCACCGAAAGCACCACATAACGCAAAACGGGAGGCTTAGTTTTCATCTGCTCGCACCACCTTGCCCGACGACGCAAAGCCGGTTATCACCGCTGCCGAGGTGATGCTGCGCACATCCTCAAAGGGCTTGATGACCGCGCTGCGCGACGCGTCATATTTATTGAAGGCGATCGAAACCACCTCGCCGACCAGCAGCCCTGCCGGATAGACGCCGCCGGTGCCGGAGGTGACCACCATGTCGCCCGCCTTGAGCTGATGATCCTCCTCAAGCTTGCTCATGCCGGTGAGGTTGCGGCTGCACAGCGACACGCTGCCGCTGAGGATGCCGCTGTCGCCGGTCTGCTTGTCCTCCACCGTCGCCTTGGTGTCGGGCGAGAGGATCGTCTTGACCTTGCAGGTCGCCGCGTCCGCCTGACACACCCAACCGACCAAGCCGTTGTCGGTGATCACAGGCGCGTTCACCTTGACGCCGACCGAGGTGCCGACGTCGAGCGTAAAGGAATAAAAATCATCGTTGACGTCGCGCCGAATCACGTTGGCAGGCGCGATTTGATAGGACGGATTGGTCTTTTTCAGCTCATAATACTTCCAGAGCTTCTCGTTTTCTGCTTTTATATCATAATAATCCGCCAGCTTTTTTTGCAGCTCGGCATTTTCGCGGCGCAGCTCCTCCACCTCGGCGGCAAGCTCCTGCGGAGACGCGGAGTCCATGGAGGCGGTCGCCGACGCCGTGAGCTGAAACAGCCACTTGGTCGCCAGGTTGACGCCGCCTGCCACCGGAGAATTCTCCGGCTGCGACATGATACCCAGTACCGCAAGGATAAAGAGCGTGATGATCAGCACGTTGCGGCTGCGGTTCGTTCTTCGTTTCATGGGCTCAGCTTCTGTTGTGCTTATATTTGCTGGCGATCGCCTTGCCCAAACGCTTGCCGGCGCCGTCCACCACGCAGTCGAGCGGACGTGTTGCGATATGCACCGGCATGCCGGTCTGCTGCATCACCAGCATGTCGATACCTCTGAGCAGGGCGCCGCCGCCGGTGAGCATGATGCCGTGGTCGATAATGTCGGCGGCAAGCTCCGGCGGAGTTTTTTCGAGCGTCGTCTTGATCGCCTCGACGATCGTATTCAGCGGATCGGCAAGCGCATCACGGATCTCCGCCGCCGTGATGGTGATGTCCTTGGGCAAGCCGTCGATCAGGTTTCTGCCCTTGATGACCATCGACTGCTCATCCTCGTAGGGATAGGCGGAGCCGATCCGGATCTTGATATCCTCGGCGGTCCGCTCGCCGATAAGGAGGTTGTAGGTCTTTTTGATGTAGGTGAGGATCGCCTCGTCAAAGCGGTCGCCTGCCACGCGCACCGAGCACGCGGTCACAATGTCGCCGAGCGAGAGCACCGCCACCTCGCTGGTGCCGCCGCCGATGTCCACCACCATGCTGCCGGTGGGCTCGTCCACCGGCAATCCCGCGCCGATCGCCGCCGCCATCGGCTCCTCGATCAGCACCACGGGCGGCTTGGCGCCTGCCTGATAAGCGGCGTCCTCCACCGCCTTGCGCTCCACCTCGGTCACGCCGGTCGGCATGCAGATAACGACGCGCGGCTTGGAGAACAAGCCGGGCTTGACGGATTTTCTGATAAAATGCTGCAACATCTTGGCGGTTATCTTAAAGTCGGCGATCACGCCGTCCTTGAGCGGACGCACCGCCACGATCGAACCGGGCGTTCTGCCGATCATATCCTTTGCCTGCGAGCCGACCGCCAGCACGGTGTCGGTGCGGATGTCGACCGCCACGACCGACGGCTCACGCAGGATGATTCCCTTTCCCTTGAGGCACACCAGCGTGTTGGCGGTGCCGAGGTCGATTCCTATATCCTTGGAAAATGAAAACATTGTTTCGTCTCCTTTTTAGTTCTATGATAACGGATCATATCCGAATTTTCAACAAATACCTGTCGCCCTTTGTCGAAGGGATTCAGCTTTTTCCGGTGGAGCCAAAGCCGCCTGCGCCGCGTTCGGTGCCGCTCAGCGCATCGGATTCAACGATCTCCGGCAGCAGCACCGGCGCGATCACCATCTGCGCCACGCGCTCCTCCGGCGCGATCAAATAGGGCTTGTCGGACACATTGCAAAGACCGACGCAGATCTCGCCGCGGTAGTCGCTGTCGATCACGCCGACGCCGTTGGCAAGACAGATGCCGTGCTTGACGCCCAAGCCGCTGCGCGCATACAGAAACGCTGCGCACGAAGCGTCCGGCAGCTCGATGGCAATGCCGGTGGGGATCACCCGCAGCTGCCCCGGCGCGAGCGTGACCGCCTCGGGGATACAGGCGTAAAGATCCATGCCTGCGGAACCGGCTGTGGCGCGCTTGGGGATATGCGCGCCCTCACGGAGCTTTTTGATTTTTAATTCCATTTTACACACAATCCTTCATAATATTCTGATTTTGCAGGAATTTGGAATGTTCTTTTTGATAATTCCAAATAGTAATTATAGTTTGGAATAATAGAGGCGATCTATTTTCCGGTAAAGAATTTTTGATTTTTCTTCAAAGACAAATTAAACATTTTAACACGATAAAGACTTTACAGCACGCCCCGTTTGTACAATCCACGGGTAAAATTGTCTTTCAACATGGAAAAGTCATTGATTTCCCATGCGTTTTCCACGTTTTCCACATAGTTTTCCACAGTGAAGCGCAAAACGCGGAAGGATGTGGAAAGTTTTGAAATTTCCTTTTCCGCAATATAAAGCGGCACGCAATTGAGCACCTCCGTGCTGTTCCCGTCGCAGCGCAGCAAAAAGCGCTTGCCTTTTCTGTCTGTCATTTTTGAGTTGTTTTTGCAAGTTTTGCAATCCAGCCCGATGCTCTTGGCAGGGCAGTTGCGGCACAGCATCAGGGGCAGATAGCCGTAGCTGACAATACCTCTGCCGATGCTGCCGCCGAGACGGTCGATCCGCTCAAAGGTCAGCTCCAGACTCAGCTCGACGTCGGCAAGCCCGGTCTCTTCCGCCCAGAGCAGATCGTAGGTGTTGCACAGGTTCAGCCCAAAGCCGCCGTGCAGCACAAAGCCCAGCTGCTTGGCGACATAGACCGCGCCGATATTCTGACACAGCGCGTGGGTGACGCCGGCTTCCCCGGCGCGGCGAAGCTGCCGCTCGATCTGCTCCTCTCTGCCGAACATCCCGCGCGGGATCTCCACACCGAGCGGATAGCCCTCCTGCTGCAGCCGCTCCCATTCGCGCGTGTCGGAAAACAGCGGAACAAACACGATCTCACAGGCGCGAAAGCCCTTTCCGATTTTGGTTTTGGGGATGCGCACGCGCGTTGTCCGCGCTGACGGACGGTACGGCTCAGGCGCTTGGATGGTTATGTTGTTGATTTGATAGTGGTGCCTGTTGGCGCGCAGGCGGTTCATCTGCTCCAGCGCCTCGCGCCGCATCGTGTTGAGCGCCGCCAGCGGAAGCGAGAGAGCCTCCTCTATATTAATAGAAACCGCATCCAACAAATAGGCGGTGCCGCCGGTTTTGCCGAGCTGAAAACGGCACTTTTCAGCGGTCAGCGCGACCTTTTGCGCCGGCTCCGCTTTGCATTCCGAGAAAACGGCGACCGTATGCGCGCCGTCGGTCAGGGTCAGTGCGGCTCTCTCCCCTATCTTGGCGGAAAAGCTGCCGCTGAGCGGAATATGACTGTATTCGTCCTTGTAGCCCTGACGGATCTGCGCGAGCAGTTTTTCGTCGGCTGAAACCACGTCGTCGCGCGTGCGCGTGCCGAACATACCGGCGCCGCGCTTGCCGGTGTAGTAGCCGTCGGTGAAGCCGGTGCGCGAGAACACGCCGCGCAGCTGCGCCGCTGTTTGGTCGGTGATAAAGCCGAAGTCGCGCTGCTCCACACAGGCGCGCACCGCTGCCGCCACATATTCGGGACGCTTCATTCTGCCCTCGATCTTGGCGGACGCGATGCCGATCGCCTGCATATCGGCAAGATGCGGGATCAGGCTGTTGTCCTTTAGGCTGAGCGCGTAGCCGCCCTTTTGGCTGTTGACAGAAAAGGGCAGACGGCAGGTCTGGGCACAGGCGCCGCGGTTGCCGCTGCGCGAACCGAGCATAGCGCTGAAATAGCACTGTCCCGAAACGCTCATGCAGAGCGCGCCGTGGACAAAGACCTCGAGCTCTATCGGGAGCTTTGCCGCTTTTTTGATCTCCTCGCGGCTCATTTCGCGCGCGAGCACCACGCGCTTGAAGCCCATTTTGCAGAGCGCCTGCACGCCGGAAGCGGTGTGCACGCTCATTTGTGTGGACGCGTGCAGCGGCAGCTCGGGTGCGATCTGCCGCGCCAGCCGCGCAACGCCCATATTCTGTACGATCAGCGCGTCGGCGTCCGCTTCGGCTGCTGCGCGGATCGCTGCCGCCAGCGCCTCGAATTCCTCGTCAAACACCAGCGTATTGAGGGTGACATACACCTTGACGCCGTGAACATGGCAGTAGGCGACCGCGTGCCGCAGCTCTTCATCTGAAAAATTTTTGGCGGAAGCGCGGGCGGAAAACCGTTTTTCGCCCACATAGACCGCGTCCGCGCCGGAACGAACGGCGGCGACCACACTGTCATAGCCGCCTGCCGGCGCTAATATCTCAATTTTTGCCATTCTTTTTCTTCTTTGCCTTGTCGGCAGGCGCTTCTTCTCCAAAGAGCGAATATTGCCGCATGGGCACATAGCCCATCAGCTGCTCGGCTTTTCGGTCGCGCACCGCCTTTTCAAACTTTTTTTCACTGTCATTTTTTGCGGATTCGGTGTTCTTTTTCAGGCTCTCATTCTCCCTGAGCATGACGCGCAGCTGTTCCTCCAGCGCCATGATGCGCTTGGTCAGGTGCGTGTTCTCATTGATCGCGTCGGCAAGCTTGGTCTTGTATTCCTTGCACTGCTTTGCCAGGTCCGCCGACTGACGGATGATCTGATCCGCCTTGTCCACCAGCTGCTTGTTGCGCCGCTCTGCCTTGTGACGGTCGTCGCAAAAGTCCAGCGCAGCCAGAACCGCACAGTCACGCGTATCGAGGTTTCTGCCGCTTTGCGCTGCGTGGCGGATGCTGTCGGTCACTTCTCCGGCAACACCGAGCACATAGCTTTTGTCCTCGGTGGTGATGACCACATAATTGCGCCCTTCGATTTGCACGGCTACCCTTCTCTTTTCCATGGGAACACCTCTCCTTATAAAACTCCATTTTACATTATAAACTATATTCCTGACAAATGCAAGCATTTCGGTAGTTATAATTGTAATATAGAAATATATAAAAAGGAGCGGACAAAACGTCCGCTCCGAAAAGATAATAATTATATTACCAGTTGCCGTTCATGAGTGCGCCGCTCCATCCTGTGAGGGTATAGGTTCCTCCGATCTGGGTGGTGAGGTCATTGGTCTTGTTCCAAACATTGTCCCAATTTGCATTGTCGCTGCTCATTCTGACGAAGATGATGTTGGAATCAACGTCGCTGAAAATGTAGTTGGAGCCGCTTGCGCTGCCCTTGACCCATCTGCCTTCGCCGCTGCCCCATGTCCAAGCGTACCAAACCTCGTCACCAACGTTGCAGGGACCGGGATTCAGGGTCACGCCGCCGGAGGGAGGCGTGGTGGGCTGTGTCGGCTGCGTCGGCTGTGTGGGCTGCGTGGGTGTGGTCGGATTGGTAGGCTGTTGACCGACTTCCTTGTACTCGCCAGCGTGGCTGCCGGTCACGGTCATGTCGATCAGATAGAGCTGGATCAGGGTCGCGTCCTTGATGGTGATGCTGCCGTCCTGATTGACGTCGGCGCTGACAAGGCTGTTGCCCGTCAGGAAGGACAACTCCGCCTGGTGTCTCTGGATAGCGGTAACATCCTGCACGTTGACCCTGCCGTCAAGGTTCGCATCGCCGATCAGCACCTTGTCGCCAACGGGTGTGGTGGGCTCGGTAGGTGTGGTAGGTGTGGTAGGCTGGGTGGGATCTCCACCACCAAACACCTCCCAAGTGGTGCCGCGCAGGATCATGTCGGTGCCGTTGATATCAAGGCGCACGCCCTCGGCAGGATACTGTGCGGAGCCGTTGTTAAAGACGACCGCGCCGCTGTTTGCCAGATCCTCGTCTACCTCGTAGGCATAGTAGCCCGTTTGGCTGTCGAGCTCCATCGGCTCGCCCGGCCATTTGGCATTGTCGACGACCGGCGTAACGGAATCATCATAGACATAGATATTGACCTTCTGCCAGTTGTAGGCGGAGTTGTCAAAGTAGATGGTAGTGACCGCGTTGGGGTCTTTCTTCTTATAGCTAAAGGATTTGCTGACTGTTTCCTCGCCGTTGGAGGCGGTCATTTCGACGGTGAATTCCTGACCCTCGGCAATGCCCTCGCCGATTTCAAAGGACTGTCCGTCAACGACACGGAAAGGTGTGCCGCCGGCAACGGAGACCATCGCGTAATCCGCGCCGCGCAGGCTGACGGTGACGGTCTGTCTGTCGAGGAAGCTGTATCTGCCGCCGGTGAGCGACATGCTGATCGTGGACTGGGGACCCGAAATGAGGATAACGCCCTGGGAACCCGAGTTGAAGGTCGCCTTGCCGTTGGTGACAACAGCGGTTGTGCCGTCGTATTCGTTGGTCACGGTTTTGCCGTCGGTGAATACCGATGAAACGTCAACCGCAATATTCTGGTTTGTGGGAGCGCCTATGCAGCAAACTACGCTGTCGTTAACATTGTCGTCGCTGTAGGTACGCGAGAAGGTGTAACCCGTTGAGGAATTATAAGCGGAAATCTGCTGGTGCTGACCGGCGCCGACCGCCACATGGTTTTTGCGGAAGGTGCCGACCTTCTGCCAGTGCGTCAAAACGCCCTGATCGATGGTTGACCAGTTCATGTCGCTTCTCACGGCGTGGCCCGCGCCGTCAACCGTGAGTCCCGAAACGAGTGGACGCGAGGTTTCGTCGCCGTAGAATATCTGTACTCCGCCGGGCAGCAGTTGGAGAGCCGTGCCCTGCCAGTAAGGATTCTGTCTTGCGAGACCTGTGTCGTGTGAAGAGATGTAGGTGAGCAGGTTGTAGTTGGGGTTAGAGTTGATGTCGGCAGCATAGGAGGAATACATTCCGTTGATGCTGTCAACGCCGGGCATACCGGAGGGGTTAGACGAAACAGCGCCGGTGACCTTGAAGCTGATCATCGAGTCAAAGCCGCCGTCGGTGTAGTAGGAACCGTAGCCGCTCTGATAGCCCCAGCATTCGCCGGTCATCCAGAAGTCTTCGTCCCAGTCTGCGCCGACCGCTGTCGGGTTGTTCTGTCTCCATGTTTTGAGAGCCTGAACGCACTTTGTCTTGAGCTTCTTCCATGAAGCCTTTTCAACGTGCTTTGCGGTGTCGCAGCGGAAGCCGTCAACGCCGTAGTTTTCGACCCACTCGGCAAGCCATGTGGTCAGGTAATCGGAAACTGTGCCCGAGCTGCCGTATTTATAGAGCTTCTGCTGCAAGGAACCTTCCTTGCCCCACTTTGTCTGGAGGAAGGTAGGAATGGAAACAGTCGCTGTGGACTCGGTGCGGAAGTCGGGAAGACCTTCAAGGCAGCTTTTCTCATCGCCGGCGTTATCGTCGGTGTAGCCGGGAAGTCCGCTGCGTACCCAACCGGAGCCCCACCAACGACCCCAGTCGGTCGCGCTGGACTCATAGTCTATATAGCTGTGGAACGCGCCGGCGTTGGTGAGCTGATACTTATACTGCTGATAGCCTGACTTGAGGGTACCGTAGTTGTACTCCTCCATGTCGAGAATGTTGTTGTAGCCCGCGTGGTTCATAACGATATCCATTACAACGCGGATGCCATGAGAGTGAGCGGTGTCTACCATGGTTTTGAATTCCTGCTTTGTACCGAAGTTCGCGTCGGTCTCGGTGTAGTCAAGAACATAGTAGCCGTGATAGGAATAGTGGGCAAAGTGGTCGTTACCCGAGTCAACGTAACCGTGGATCTGCTCGTAGGGAGCGGAAATCCAGATGGCGTTAACGCCCATGTTGTCGAAGTAGCCCTCGTTGATTTTCTGGGTAAGACCCTTGAAGTCGCCGCCGTGGAAGGTGCCGGGAGCGGATTGCCAGCCGCTGAGCGGGTTTCCGTTGGCGTCAAGAGCTCTGCCGTAGGAGTGGTCGTTTGAGGTGTCGCCGTTATAAAAACGGTCGGTCAAGAGAAAGTAGACGTTGGCATTGTCCCAGGTAAAGTCGTCTGCGCTTTCAATTTTGCTCACGCCGGCGGCGGCAGAATCGACGGTCGCGGCATTGGTGGTGGTAAAGCCGACCGCAAGCATCGAGACGATCATCGCCAGACAGAGCGCCAGTGAGATGGTTTTCTTTTGCATTTCAAAACTTCCTTTCTTCAAAGCTTCTAAATAAACTCCAAAAAAATTACCCAAAAAGGATTGACCCTTTCGCATAATTTTATAATTTTATTATACATGGAGACAGCTTAAAAAGCAATGAAAAAGATAACTAAATGTTGCATAAAAATACAACATAAAACACAGGCGCCGGTGAGTAGTTCTGCACAAGCAGCGGAGCCGGCTCCAAACAGAGCCGGCTCCCAAGATCGTTTATTTATTTGTCACGGCCGCAGCATTTCTTATATTTTTTGCCGCTGCCGCAGGGACACGGGTCGTTTCTGCCGACCTTTTTGCCCTTGCGAACGGTCTTGTTGGCGGTGTCGGTGCCGTCGCCGGAGGTCATGGTGGGCTTTGCCACCTGCTCACGCTTGATCGCCATTTGCAGCGCAGTGGGCTGGGGCTTTTCTTCCTCGGAAGCCTGCGCCGCTTTTTCTGCCGCCTGCTGTGCCGCCGCCTGCTGAGCCGCAGCCGCCGCAGCCTGCGCCGCCTTGCGTGCCGCTTCGATCGCCTCCTGACGCTTCTGGATCTCATAGACGCGCTTGGGCATGATGAGCATCAGCTTGACGGTGTCCTCGCGGATGTTCTCGATCATCTCGTCAAACATGTCAAAGCCTTCCAGACGGTATTCCACGACCGGGTCGTGCTGACCGTAGGAGCGCAGACGGATGCCTGCCTTGAGCTGATCCATGGCGTCGATGTGATCCATCCAGTGGGTGTCCACGCTCTTGAGCAGATAGACGCGCTCCATCTCGCGGATGGTCTCGGGGGGAACGATCTTTTCGTTCTCCGCAAAGATGGCGAGGGCGTCGTCCTTGATCATCTGACCGATCTCGTCGGCTTCCATTTCCTCCAAATCGTCCAGATCAAGCTTATATTTCTCGGTATCGGTGATGATCCAATCCTTATAGTACTCTACCAAGCTCGGATAGTTCCAGTTCTCCTTGGGACCCTCGGGCAGATAGTGAGCGATGGAGGTGTCGATGGTGTCGCTGAGCATCTTGAGCACGGTCTCGTGAAGATCCTCGCCGTCGAGCACCTGGTCGCGCTGACCGTAGATGATCTCACGCTGGCGGTTGAGCACGTCGTCATACTGGAGCACGTCCTTACGAATGCCGAAGTTGCGCAGCTCCACCTTCTCCTGCGAGCTCTCGATGATATTGGTGAGCATTTTGTTTTCGATCGCGGTGTCCTCGTCCACGTTCATGCGCTCCATCATGGCACGCATGCGGTCGCCGCCGAACAGACGCATCAAATCGTCCTCGGTGGAGAGGAAGAAACGGCTCACGCCCGGGTCGCCCTGACGTCCGGAACGGCCGCGCAGCTGGTTGTCGATACGGCGCGACTCGTGGCGCTCGGTGCCGATGATCATCAGACCGCCTGCGTCGCGCACCTGCTGTGCCTCGTCCTTGATCTCTTCCTTATATTTTTCGTTCAGCTCTTGGAAGGTCTTTCTGGCTTCGAGGATCTCCTCGTTGTCGGTCTCGGCGTAGCCGGTCGCCTCCTCGATCAGCTCTTCGGGATAGCCCTGCTTGCGCATGGAGGACTTTGCCATATACTCCGCGTTACCGCCGAGAATGATGTCGGTACCGCGGCCTGCCATGTTGGTGGCGATGGTGACGGCGCCGAACTTGCCTGCCTGCGCGATGATCTCCGCTTCCTTGTCATGCTGCTTGGCGTTGAGCACGTTGTGCTGGATGCCGCGGCGCTTGAGCATTTTGGAGAGCAGCTCGGATTTTTCGATGGAGATGGTACCCACCAGCACCGGCTGACCGTTTTGGTGCACCTCGACGATCTGGTCGATGACCGCGTTGAATTTGCCGTTCTCGGTCTTGTAGACAAGGTCGGGCAGATCCTTGCGGATAACGGGCTTGTTGGTCGGGATCTCCACAACGTCGAGCTTGTAGATCTCCTGGAACTCCTCGGACTCGGTCTGACCAGTACCCGTCATGCCGGAGAGCTTTTGGTACAGACGGAAGTAGTTCTGGAAGGTGATGGTGGCAAGGGTCTTGCTCTCGGACTGCACCTTCACGCCTTCCTTTGCCTCGATCGCCTGGTGCAGACCCTCGTTGAAGCGTCTGCCGTACATCAGACGGCCGGTGAATTCGTCTACGATAATGACCTCGCCCTCCTTGACAACGTAGTCAACGTCGAGCTTCATCACGCCGTTTGCCTTGATCGCCTGGTTGACGTGGTGCTGAATGGTGAGGTTTTCGGGGTCGGTGAGGTTTTCGATGTTGAAGAATTCCTCCGCCTTTTTGACGCCGAGCTGGGTCAGGGTGGCCGTTTTTTGCTTTTCGTCCACCACATAGTCAATGCCGTTTTCGGCGTAGTATTCGTCCATGTCCTGCTTGGAGTCGATCTCGGTAAAGCGCTCGAGCTTCAGGGTTTTGGCAAGACGGTCGGCGCGCTCATAGAGGTCGGTGGACTTGTCGCCCTGACCGGAAATAATGAGAGGTGTACGCGCTTCGTCGATCAAAATGGAGTCCACCTCGTCCACGATCGCAAAGGCGTGGCCGCGCTGCACCTTGTTCTCCTTGTAAACGACCATGTTGTCGCGCAGGTAGTCAAAGCCCAGCTCGTTGTTGGTGCCGTAGGTAATATCCGCGTTGTAGGCGGTCTTTCTGCCGTCGTTGTCGAGATCGTGTACGATCAGACCGACCTTCAGACCCATATACTTGTAGAGCTTGCCCATCCATTCGGAGTCGCGGCGCGCCAGATAGTCGTTGACGGTGACGATGTGCACGCCCTCGCCGGTCAGCGCGTTCAGATATGCCGGCAGGGTCGCCACAAGGGTCTTGCCTTCACCGGTTTTCATTTCGGCGATCCTGCCCTGATGGAGCACGATGCCGCCGATGACCTGCACCGGAAAGTGCTTCATGCCCAGCACACGCCAGCTTGCCTCGCGGCAGGCGGCAAAGGCGTCGGGCAAAATATCGTCGGTGGTCTCGCCGTTTGCCAGACGCTCCTTGAGCAGGGCGGTCTGGTTTTTCAGCTCGCTCTCCGACATTGCGGCATATTTTTCTTCCAGCGCCAGCACCTTGTCGGCGATCGGCTTAACGCGCTTGACTTCGCGCTTGCTGTAGTTGCCAAACATTGCTTTTAAAAAGTTTGCCATGTATGATTTCCTTTCTGTATATATAAAGTGATGATTACATGATCAGTTCATGCTGCCGCGCAGGCGTTCAGCCGCCGTGCTCAGCGTCGCCTCAATGACCGGTATCGCGTATTCGCCGCCCATACCGGAATCCTGCACCACGCACGCAAAGGCGAGCGGACAGTCGGCGTCGGTGGCGTAGCCGACAAACCACGCGTTGGGCTGTTTGTTGTTGCCGACTTCGGCGGTGCCGGTTTTGGCGCGGACAGTCAGTCCGCCGATGGAATAGGTGGGCATGATGTTGCCGACCTGAGAAGCGGTGTCGGCACTGAGCAGGCTGTAGGTCTTGTTCGGCTTCATGCCGATCTCCTTGAGCAGATCGCCTGTGCCGCTCTTGATGTAAGAGGGATTGACCGCAGTGCCCTGATTGGCGACCGCGCCGCAGATGATCGCCATCTGCATGGGATTCACCTTGTCCTCATATTCGCCGACGCCCTGTCCCACGCCCGTCCAGGCAAGGGTGTTTTCGTCGTTTTTGGGCGCATTATAGTGACCCTTGGCGGTCATGACGTCGTCGATCTCAAAGGACATGTTGATACCCATTTTTTCCGCCATGGCGTTCATTTTGTCGCTGCCCAGCTCCACGGCGAGCTTGGCAAACACGATGTTACAGCTGTGCTGCATCGCTTCCTGGATATTGATCTCGCCGTGCGCGGTCTCGTTGTAGCAGTGGACCTCATGGCCGCCGATATTCTCGATGCCCTCGCAGTACCAGGTGCGCTCATAAATATCGGGAATATTCTCGATCGCCGCCGCCGCGGTGACGATTTTAAAGATGGAGCCCGGCGTAAAGGTGGACGAGAGCACGTTGTCGAGATAGACGCCGTCATAGAGGCTCTCGTTTTCCTCGGTGATCCTGGGCGGATCTTGGGGGTCGTAGCCCGGCGTGCTCACCGAGCAGATCACCTCGCCGGTTTTGTAGTTATAGATCACGCACGCGCCGCGCTTTGGCTCCTCAAAGCCGGTTTGCAGCATGTTGTAGGCGGACGCACAGGTCTCGGCGTCCACCGTGAGCGTGATGTCGCGCGAGCTGCGCATAGACTGCGGCATATTGAGTCCCCAGATCAGGCTGTAGCCCGTGAGGTTGGAGCGGTACTTGCTCTGCACCGCCGTCGAGATATTCAGACTGTTGTCGCCGACCGTATGCAGCAGCGCCTTGCGCACGAACTCATTTTCGTGATAAACACGCTCGCCGTCTATCGTCTGTGCCAGCGGAGCATCGTTGCGGTCAAGGATCTTTCCTGCCTGCTCCAAGCCGCCGCTGCCGGAGATATGCGCGTTGTAGGGCTGGTCGACCCAGTCCTTGGCGTTTACCGCCAGCTCGACGACAAAAAAGCCGATACCGACGATAAAAGCAATTGTAAAAATCAAAATCAGCGTACTGCGCCGAAGCGTTCTTTTCATCAGCACACAACCTTTATAGAAAATAATGAATAATTAGTGGTTAGCGGTTAGCGGTTAGTGGTTAGTGGTTAGTGGTTAGTGGTTAGCGGTTAGCGGTTAGTGCAACATTAAAAGTCGATCGTAGGGACAGGGCTTGCCTCTAACCGGCAACAGCAGCAGGAGTCTATCATGATATGGAAACGGTTGGTTGTGAGGAAAACGTCCTCGGGCAACCGCAAGGGTTGCCCCTACGGTGCCAAGGAAAACCGGTACTAAACCAACAAACCTTTCCTCCCGGTCAATTATGCATTAAATCTCAACTCTCAACATTCAACTCTAAATTTACCGTTTCAGAGAATACGTTCTTTCGTCAGCCGCCTTGATGAACGCCAGGAGTCCCCAGCATGAGATCAGGCTGGAACCGCCGGAGCTGATAAACGGGAAGGTGACGCCCGTCAGCGGCAGAATATCGGTCGCGCCGAAGATGTTCAGCGAGAGCTGCACCACCAGCAGACCTGCC
>ONGI01000071.1 GCA_900317315.1 uncultured Eubacteriales bacterium | reverse complement strand
TGACCGCCGCCAACAGCGACGACGGCATCAACGTTTCGTGGACGAGGGTAAGCGGCGCAAGCTCCTATATCCTGTATTACAAGCTCACCGGCGAAGCGGAGTGGCAGTCCTTTGAAACAGAGGACAACGAGATCCTGGTGACGCAGCCCGTCGGCGGCTCGCAGTATTCGTTCCAGGTGCAGCCGGTGTTCGGCACCACGCCGGGCGCTTATTCGAGGGTCGTCAGCATCGTCTACAGGACAGACAAGGCGCCGGTGCTCTCGCTCAGCGTGTCAAACGGCTGGATCACACTCAGCTGGACCGACGTGGCAGGCGTGGGCAGCTACCGCGTGGAGTACTGGAATTCTTCCGACCCGTCCAAGGTCAGCAGCCGGGAGATCGGCGACCGCAGTGCGGTTTTGAAAAGGGTGACAAAGGGCGTGACCTATTATTTCAGAGTGACGCCGCTCTTTGCCGGTCAGGCAGGCACCGCCTCCGAAGTCCAGTCGATCATGCTTTTTTGATAAACCGATCATCAAACAATGATATAAAAACAGGGGCTTGGCTCTTACTCATAACATGAGTTTTGAGCCGGCTCCTTTTTTTTGCACCCAAAACGCTTCCAAAGGCGGATTTGGGTGCAGCGTCACGCTGCCGACACGCTGCCGACACGCTGCCGAGCCGCCGTTGATGATTTTTTCCGAACCCTAAAACGCTTCCAAAGGCGGATTTGGGTGCAGCGTCACGCTGCCTTATAAAAAATACACGAAAAATTCGTTTGGAAATTTTCCAATTTGCTTGAAATTCACAGATTTTTTTGGTATGATATATAGTAGTAAGCTATAAGATAGGATAATTGCGGTTTTTTCCGCGTGAAAAGGGAGTTGAAGACATGAATTACAGCCTTCATGACGCACGCAGCGAGGTCACCCGCTTTGCGGAGGGCGACAGCGTGCGCGCTTATGACTACTTCGGCGCACATCCTGAGGAACGTGACGGCAAGTCCGGTGTGGTGTTCCGCGTGTGGGCGCCCAACGCGGAGAATGTCTCGGTAGTCGGTGACTTCAACAATCACGAAAAGAACCTGAATTTTATGGAAAAGCGCGAGGGCGGCACCTGGGAGTGCTTTGTCGAAAACGCCAGGGAAGGACAGAGCTATCAGTTCTGCATCGAGACCCCTGTTTTTGAGCGGATCATGAAGTCCGACCCCTTTGCCTTTTTTGCACAGGTGCGGCCGCACACCGCGTCTGTTATCTATGATTTGAACGGCTACCGGTGGAACGACGACGCGTGGCTTGCACGCCGTGCCGCCGCCGATTCACTCAAAGAGCCTATGAATATTTATGAGGTGCATCTCGGCTCCTGGAAGCGCAACGAGGACGGCAGCTTTTTCAGCTACCGTCAGTTTGCCGACGAGCTGACCGCCTATGTCACCGACATGCACTACACCCATGTGCAGCTCATGCCGATCATGGAATTTCCGTTTGACGGCAGCTGGGGCTACCAGACCACCGGCTACTACGCCGCCACCTCGCGGTTCGGCGAGCCGAAGGACTTTATGTATCTGGTCGATTGCCTGCACCAAGCCGGTATCGGCGTGATCGTGGACTGGGTCCCCTCCAACTTTCCAAAGGACGCGTTCGCGCTCGCCAAGTTTGACGGCACGGCGCTGTTTGAGGACGAAAACCCCAAGCGCGGCGAGCGTTCGTCATGGGGCACCTGCCTGTTCAACTTTGAGCGTCCCGAGGTGCTGAGCTTTTTGGTGTCCTGCGCCAATTTCTGGTTTGACAAGTTCCATCTCGACGGTATGCGCGTCGGCTCGCTCTCGTCCATGCTGTATCTCGACTACGGCAAAAAGGCAGGCGAATGGGAGCCGAACCGGTTCGGCGGCAAGGAGAATCTGGAGGCGATCGAGTTTGTCAAGCGGCTGAACACCGCCGTGCACCTGTTCCATCCCAATGTGCTGATGTTTGCCGAGGAGAACACCTCCTGGTCAAAGATCACGCACAAGATCGAAGAGGGCGGCATGGGCTTTGACTACAAATGGAACCGCGGCTGGATGAAAGATATGCTCAACTACATGACGCTCGATCCCCAGTGGCGTCCGTTTAACCACGACAATCTCACCTACAGCTTTTTCTATGCGTTCTCCGAGCATTTTCTGCTGCCGCTTTCGCACGACGAGGTCTCTACCGGTCAGGGCACGCTGCTCTCGCGCATGCCCGGCAACCAAAACGACAAGTTCTCCGATCTGAGGGCGTTCATCACCTATATGTATGCCCATCCGGGCAAAAAGCTGCTCTTTATGGGCACCGAATCCGGTCAGGTCATCGAATGGGACTACCGCGTGCCGGTGTTCTGGAACCTGCTCGAGGAGGACAAGCACCGCAAGCTGCAGCACTTCTTCCGCAGCCTGAACAAATTCTATCTGGAAAACCGCCCGTTCTATGAGCGCGACACCAGCTGGAAGGGCTTTGACTGGATCCACCACGACGACTACACCAACTCTGTTATCGCGTTCAAGCGCACCGACGAGGACGACAACGAGATCATCGCGGTTTGTAATTTCCGCCCGATACAGCATCATAAGTATTTTATCGGCGTCTCCAAAAACGCCGTCTATGCCGAGGTGTTCAGCTCCGACTGCGCCGAATTCGGCGGCTCCGGCGTCACCAACGGCAGCGAGATCCGTCCCGTTCCCATGAAGATCCACGGCTGCAATCAGGGACTCTCTCTGACCCTGCCGCCGATGAGCGTCATTTATCTGAAGTGTGTTAATTAAAAAGCCAACATTATTGGAAACAATTAAAATATAAATATGAAAACGGAGGTTTTTGCATGCAAATGTTCCCAAAGAAGGAAGTAGTAGCAATGCTGCTTGCAGGCGGACAGGGCTCCAGACTGGGCGTGCTTACCAAAAAGCTTGCCAAGCCTGCCGTACCGTTCGGCGGCAAGTACCGCATCATCGACTTCCCGCTCTCAAACTGTGTTAATTCCGGCATTGAGGCCGTGGGCATTCTTACGCAGTACCAGCCGCTGATCCTCAACGAGTACATCGGAAACGGTCAGCCCTGGGATCTCGACGGAATGCACGCAGGCGTCAACTGCCTCAGCCCGTATCAGGCGATCAAGGGCGCCGACTGGTATTCGGGTACCGCCAATGCGATATATCAGAATATCAACTACATCGAGCGCTATGATCCGGAATATGTAGTCATTCTTTCGGGCGACCACATCTACAAAATGGACTACAACAAAATGCTCGAATATCACAAAGCAAAGAACGCTGCCTGCACCATCGCGGTCATCGACGTTCCGCTGGAGGAGGCTTCGCGCTTTGGTATCCTGAACACCAACGCCGACGGTTCTATCTATGAATTCGACGAAAAGCCCGCGCATCCCAAGAGCACCAACGCGTCGATGGGTATCTACATTTTCAGCTGGAAGGAGCTGCGCAAGTATCTGACCGAGGACGAGGCAAAGGAAGGCTCCAGCCACGACTTCGGCAAGGACGTGCTGCCCACCATGCTCAACGCAGGCGAGCGCATGTTTGCCTATCCCTTTGAGGGCTACTGGAAGGACGTCGGCACCATCGACAGCCTTTGGGAAGCCAACATGGATCTGCTCGACCCCAAGGTGACCCTTGATCTGAAGGACATCTATTCGCGCAATCCCATGATGCCGCCGCACTATGTTTCTCCCGACGCCAACATCCAGAACTCCCTGGTCGCAGACGGCTGCGAGGTCGAGGGCAATCTCGAATTCTCCATCCTTTTCTCCGGCGTTACCGTCGGCAAGGGTGCGACCGTCAACTCCTCCATCATCATGCCCGGCGCAGTGATCGAGGACGGCGCGACCGTGCAGTTCGCCATCGTTGCCGAAAACACCGTGATCGGCAAGAACGCCAAGATCGGTCAGCGTCCCGAAGAGGTCGAGGACCGCGAAAACTGGGGCATTGCCGTTATCGGCGAGAACACCCATATTGCAGAAGGCGCGTTTGTTAAGGCAAAAGAAATGATTGACAGTGAAACGGAGGTGACGGGTAAATGAGAAGTAATGACGTATTAGGCTTCATCTTCGCGGACTCGCTTGCCGAAAAGGTTCCCGAGCTTTCCGCCTCCCGTACAACAGCGAGCATTCCCGTCGGCGGCAAATATCGCGTCATCGACTTTGTGCTCTCCAATATGTCCAACTCGGGCATCAACAACGTGGGCATTATTGCCAAGAGCAATTTCCTGTCGCTGACCGACCACGTCGGCTCCGGCAGCGCCTACGATCTCTCCAAGAGAAGAAGCAACCTCACCCTGCTGACTCCCTACGGCGGCAAGTCGTTTGGCAGCATGGTAGAGACTATCTACAACATGCACGGCTATCTTGACAACTGCCGTGAAGAATATGTGATGATCTCTCCCGGCAACATCATCACCAATTTTGACTACACCGACCTGTTTGAATTCCATTCCAAGAACAACGCCGACGTGACCTTTGTCTACAGGACCGGCGTGGTGCCCGGCGGCTACGACCGTCCGCTCACTGTTGACGTGGACGAGAACGGCAAGGTCACGCAGATCTTCATCAAGCCCAGCGTCACCGACGAGGTCGTCAACCATGTGTTCGGCTCCATTTTGATCAGAAAGTCGCTTTTGATGGAAGAGATCCGTCAGGCGCTCAGCCTCAACCGCCTCGACTTCAAGCGCATGCTGCAGGATATGGCGGACAAATACAATGTTTACGGCTATGAGAACAAGGGCTACACCGCCGTTATCAGCTCCATCAACTCCTACTTTGATTTCAACATGGATCTGATGAAGAAGGAAGTCCGCGACGAGCTGTTCAATCCGCAGCACCCCATCTACACCAAGGTGCGCGACGACGCTCCCTCCAAGTACGGTCTGCGCAGCAGCGTCAAGAACTCCATCATCGCGCAGGGCTGCGTCATTGACGGCGAGGTCGAGAACTGCGTTATCTCCAAGGGCGTTTATGTCGGCGAGGGCGCCAAGCTGAGCAACTGCATCGTCATGCAGGACACCAAGATCGGCAAGGACACCAACCTCAACTATGTCATTATCGACAAGGACGTCACCATCAAGAATGAGCGTTCGCTGATGGGCTTTGAATCCTATCCGATCTACATCGCCAAAAAGTCAGTAGTATAAACCGGTGCCCCGGCGGGCAGTGCGCCTTTGGACAGCTTGCGCTTGATTATATGTTAGTGTAACGGCGCCTCAAGCTTTGGATTGACAGGGTTAACGGGTCATGCTGTTCGGCGGCGCGTCATCGGTAAACATAAAAAAGTTTATTAGGAAAGAAGGGCGAATGCTTTTGTTCGCCCCGACAGCCTTTCATAAAAATAAAAAATAGGAGGAGAACCCTATGAGAATTTTATACTGTGCCTCTGAGGCAAATCCCTTCTGCGGCAGCGGCGGTCTGGCAGACGTAGCCGGCAGCCTTCCGCATACCCTTTGCAGAAAAGGTCAGGATTGCCGTATCGTTGTTCCGCTTTACGGCACCATTCCGCAGGATCTCAGAAACCAGCTGAACTTCATCACCAACTTTACGGTTCCGGTCGCATGGAGACATCAGTATTGCGGTCTGTTCTGGGCACGCTGGAACGACTGCACCTACTACTTCATCGACAACGAGTATTACTTCAAGCGCGGCACCCTCTACGGTCACTATGACGACGCAGAGCGCTTTGCGTTCTTCTCGCGCGCGATCCTTGAGATGCTGCCCTATATCGACTTCCATCCCGATATTATCCACGCCAACGACTGGCAGACAGCGCTTGTTCCGGTTTATTACTATCTGTTCTATTCTCACAGACCTTGGTACTACAACATCAAGAGCCTGTTCACCATCCACAACATCCAGTATCAGGGTGAGTATGGCTGGGAGGTCAACACCGAGTGCGTCGGTATTCCGGCGAGCGAGTGCAACATCCTCGAAATGAACGGCAAGCTCAACATGATGAAGGGCGCCATCGAGACCTCTACCCGTGTTTCGACCGTATCGCCGAGCTACGCGGCTGAGATCAAGGATCCGTGGTACAGCTGGGGTCTGCACGACGAGCTGAACCTCCGTCACTACAAGCTCTGCGGCATCAAGAACGGTATCGACGTTGCCAGCTATGACCCGGCGACCGACTACCAGATCTACTGCAACTACACCAAGGAGGACATGAGCGGCAAGGGCGAGTGCAAGCGCCGTTTGCAGGAGCGTCTGACCCTCGAGGTCAACTGGAGCATTCCGCTGGTTGCCATGGTCACCCGTCTGGTTTCTCACAAGGGCTTGGATTTGGTGCGCATGGGTCTGGAAGAGCTGATGAACACCGAGAACATGCAGTTCGTTATCCTCGGCTCCGGCGACAAGGAGTATGAGGACTACTTCAACTACATGCAGGCAAAGTATCCGGGCAGACTCATCTTCTGTCACGGCTTTGTTCCCGAGCTTGCCAGAAAGATCTATTCCGGCGCGGACATCTTCCTCATGCCTTCTGCGCAGGAGCCCTGCGGCTTGGCGCAGATGATCGCCCTCCGTTACGGCACCATTCCGGTCGTCCGCGAGGTCGGCGGCTTGAAGGATTCCGTATTCGATTCCGCCGACAACTACGGCAACGGCTTCACCTTCAAGAATTACTACACCGCAGACATGCAGCATGCTGTCCGCCGTGCTCTTTGGGGCATTCAGGACAACCAGGGCTGGCACCAGCTCATGTGGCGTGCGATGATGAGCGACAACAGCTGGGATCGCTCCGCACAGGACTACATCAACGTCTACAGCGACACCCTCAACTGGGCATAGTGCGCGCCGTGCGCCGGTGGGCGCTTTATCCGCGAATCAGACATGGATTTTGATTCGGGGTTTGGCTCCCGCGTTTGGCGTTTGTGTGAGGTCACCTTGTTCACCAAGTTTATTTAGTTTTATTCAACAGGGCGCAGGTCTTTTGGGTTTGCGCCCTTTGTTATCAATGAGGTGGTTTTTATGAAAAAGACACTGAAGATCATGGCTGTTGCGGCTGCTCTGGTGCTTGCTGCAACGGTATTTGCGGCTTGCGGCGGCAAGACCGAGGGCGGCACCTCTGCTGCTTCGGCTGCTGCGAGCGCGGCCTCGTCTGCCGAGAGCAAGGCGGAGAGCACCGAATCCCGACATCACCATCAACAACGGCGACTATGACGCGATGAAAACCTTTGCTTCCGAAATGCAGGGCAAGACCCACGAGGGCAAGGTCGTCAAGGTGACCGGCATCAGCACGCGCTCCAACTTCGGCGCCAAGGCGTCCATCATGGAGAGCGACGGCGGCTCGCAGAAAATCGGCGCGACCTACAAGCTGACCGGTGTGGACGCGATCGACGGCTATCCTGCGGATGACGCAGTTGTCGAGCTGACCGGCGTCGTCAAGGTGGATGACAACGGCATCAGCTGCTATATCGAAGTTGCGCCCGATAACCTCAAAACCGTTGGCTAAATAAATCAAAAAAACCTCCCGTCCTTCACGCTTGTAAAAGGACGGGAGATTTTTATGTGGAAAAGTTTGTAGAAAACTGTGTAGAAAACTGTGTAAGATCGGATACAGCGTCACGCTGCTATACATACATGTAATCCATGCCGTAGGATTCGGCGGTCGGTTCAAAAAGGCGGTCGGCGCTGCCGGTGACCGGTGCTTCCTGCTTCACCGACGGGCGAACGGTGCCGGTCACGGTCTTTGTCTTTGACTTTGCTTTGGATGCGGCTGCCGCGGTCGTTGTCATGGTTGCCGCTGCTGCGGCGAGAATCATCAGTTTTATTAACATGCTTATCACCTCGTAAATTCTGTTGATCTATATTATCAGCCTACATAGGGCGCCACGGTGTTGAACTCTGCCTCTGCGTCCTGCTGCTGTGTCTGCTGCGATTGTTGGGGTTGCTGGGACTGCTGCTCCTGATACGGCGCCACGGTGTTGTATTCGCCCTGCTGTGCCTGCCGGGACTGCTGCGCCGGCTGATAGGGTGCGACCGTGTTGTATTCGCCCTGCTGCTGTGTCTGCTGCGACTGTTGGGTCTGCTGAGACTGCTGTGTCTGCTGAGACTGCTGCGATTGCTGCTCCTGATAGGGCGCCACGGTGTTGAACTGTTCGCCGGCAGCGGTCTGCGCGGTGCTGACGGGAACCGTTGTGGCAGCGGTGGTGCCGGTCGCCGACGAGCTTTTGCCTCCGCAGGCTGTCAGTGTGACGGCGGCAGTGGTGACGATAAGGGCGGATGCTATGATTAAAACAATCTTTCTCATTTTTTATGATCTCCTTTTTTCTTTGACTGTGGCTATAGTATAACAGACTGACTATGACAAAACCGTGACAAAATCCCTGACAAATCAAAAGCTTTTTTAAAAAATCCGTTGCGACCGTTGGAATAATATGCTATACTATAGAAAACTGTTTTGAAACAAGAATAGGAGATGGCAATAGTGAGTATGAAAAGATGGATCGCGCTGGTGCTGGCTGCCTTGCTGGTCGTGTCGATCATTCCGGCAGCGGCGGCGTCCGGCGACGAACAACCACAGCCTGAAGAAGCACCGGCGATCACAGCCGCCACGCTGATCGGCGATGTGACGTTGGACGGCAAGGTGGACGTGATGGACGTCACGGCGATGCAGAAAAATCTGGCGCGGGACAAGTCCCTGTCCGGCTATGAGCTGCTTGTGAGCGACACACAGGGCGACGGCAGATTTACGATCTCGGACGCGACCGAGATACAGCGCTATATCGCGGAAATGCCGTATAATCCGGTCATCGGCATGCCGCTCGGTGAAGTGCATCCCGATACTTTCCCGACGGAAGCCCCGACGGAACAGCCGACGGAGGCACTGACCGAAGCGCCGACGGAAATGCCGACGGAACAGCCGACGCAGGCACCGACAGAAGCCCTGACGGAGCAGCCAACCGAGCAGCAGACGCAGGTACCGACGGAACAGCCGACAGAAGTCCCGACGGAACAGCCGACAGAAGCACCGACGGAGCAGCCGACGGAAGCGCCGACATTGCCGGTGGTTCCCACCGTTATCACCCTGAATGCGGAAGAACTCACCCTTGGTGTGAACGAGCACTTCCAGCTGACAGCGGAATCGGACGCGGCGGTCACGATCTTCCGCTATCATTCCAACCGCCCCGAGGTGGCGGAGGTTTCCGACAGCGGCTTGATCAAGGCGCTACAGACGGGCGACGCCATCATCACCTGCACCGACGGAACGGTTTCGGCGACGTGCATGGTCAAGGTTTGTCCGGAGGCGACCTCTCTGACCCTGAACAAGACGGCGCTGACGCTCGGCGTGGGCGAGAGCTATGACCTGAACAGCACGATCAACGCAGGTGCGGCAGCACATCACCGCTTCTATTTTTCCGATAACAAGGAGGTCGCGCCCGTTACCCTCAGCGGCGGCGTTGTCACGGCGCAGGCGGCAGGCACGGCGAACATCTCCTGTGTGCTGCTCAACGGCGTCAAGGCGGTTTGCGCGGTCACGGTTCTGCCCATGGCGGATTCGCTGACCCTCAACCAAACGGCGGTCTCACTGACCCCCGGCGGCAGCTTTGACTTCAACAGCTCCATCCCCAAAAACACGGCGGCGTTCCACCGCGCTTATTACAGCGAGGATCCCGAGATCGTGTCGATCACAAAATCGGGCGGTATCGCGACGGGTCAAAAGGAAGGCAAAACGCGGATCTACTGCGAGATCAACGGCGGCACACGCGCCTATGCCACGGTCACGGTCGCCGAAATGCCCGAGATCCGTACCGTGATGGTGGAGCACCTGCGCGCGCAGGTCGGCAACCACAACACTCCTTATGTGCAATACATCAACGCGCGTTCCAATTTGAACGTGACCATGTCGTTCCCGTGGTGCGCGGTGTTTGCGTGGAGCGCGCTCGACCAGTTTGCGACCAAGATAGGCAGACCCAATCCGCTGCAGGCAGCCAAGCACGTCAGCGACATCGCGGAGCCTGCGCGCAAATTGGGCGCACTGCACAATATTTATGACTACGACTACACCCCCAAGCCCGGCGACCTGTTCTGCACCTCCGCGCTCAAACGCCCGATCGACGGCGGCCGCGACCACATCGGTTATGTCGAATCCGTTGACACCGACGCGTCCGGCAAGGTCATCAGGGTGCACACCATCGAGGGCAACTATGCATGGGAGGTCAACGGCGCGTTCGACACCTACGTATGGCGCGGCACATGGGTGCCCGGTGTTCCCAACGAATACCAGTCCGCCATGGTAGAATTCATAGATATAGAAAAACTCTTCACCGTGCAAGCGTGATGCTTGACCCAATCCGCGCTACGGACGTTTGTCATTGAGAAAAAATTCATACACGCATTTAAAAAGGGTATAGCGACCCACGTTGCTATATCCTTTTTGACGTTTTATAATTCGCGCAACAGACGGTTGATAGGGAAAAATCACGTACACGTTCAGAAAGACAGCAGCGACTTACGTCGCTATAGCTCTTTATGACGCGGCGTTGCTGATACGTCATCTCAAAATCCTACTCTCCAAAGCCGCATTGCCCACCGCGGCAGCGGTCGCGCTGCCAACAGTGGCAACTGTGAATAGAGGGGGAGATTCGGGCAATACTGGTAATAGTGATTGTTCGGAGGGATCGTATGCAATACGGAAAAGTAGAGATATGCGGCGTCAACACCTCGCGTTTGAAGCTGCTCAGCGAGGACAAAAAGCGCGAGCTGCTGCACCGGATACACAGCGGCACGCCCGAGGAGCGCAAGCAGGCGCGCGACGAAATGATAAACGGCAATTTGCGGCTGGTGCTGTCGGTGATACAGCGGTTTGTCGGCAGAGGAGAGAACCCCGACGATCTGTTCCAAGTCGGCGTGATCGGTCTGATCAAGGCGATCGACAACTTTGACCCCGAGCTGGACGTGCGGTTTTCGACCTACGGCGTTCCGATGATCATCGGTGAGATCCGCCGCTATCTGCGTGACAACAACGCGGTGCGCGTCTCGCGGTCGATGCGCGACACGGCATACCGCGCCATGCAGATCAAGGAGCAGCTGACGGCGCGCAACAACCGTGAGCCGACAGTGGAGGAGATCGCGCGGCTGATGGACACGCCCAAGGAGAATGTCGTGCTGGCGCTGGAGGCAGTGGTGGAGCCGGTGTCGCTGTATGAGCCGGTGTTTTCGGACGGCGGCGACACGGTCTATGTCATGGATCAGATCGGCGACAACAGCGACGACAACACGTGGCTGGAGGAGCTGGCGCTCAAGGAGGCTATCCAAAACCTCAGCGAACGCGAAAAAAGGATCCTCACGCTGCGCTTCTTTCGCGGCAAGACGCAAATGGAGGTCGCCGCCGCCATCGGCATCTCGCAGGCGCAGGTGAGCCGCATTGAAAAAAACGCGCTGAACAGCATCAAGAAAAACATGTAAAGCAAAACCATACGCCGCCAAAGCGCACGCTTTTTCGATATAAAATAGCATAATATATTGATTTTCGGGTCGAGATATGATAATATATCTGTATCTCATTAAGAAAAGAAGTGTAGTATGAAAAAATTAATAGCTTTAGTCATGGCGGCTTCCTTGTGCGCTGCGCTGATTTGCGGCTGCGGCAAAAAGGAGGAGCCTTCTGCAGCGTCTGCCGGAACGCCTGACGGAACGGCTGCCGAGACGCCGACACAGGCTGCGGCAACGCAGGCAGCGGCGCCGCAGGACGGCATGGTCGATCCGCATTGGTTCGACGACGCGGTGTTTGTGGGCGACAGCATCACCACCACCCTGGAGGACTTTTGCTTTGACGACCCGAACCTGCTCGGCGACGCGGACTTTGTGTGCGCGGATTCGCTGAGCTATCACAATGCGCAGTGGGACTTGAATGACGAAAACGCCGTCCATCCCACCATTCAGGGCGAAACCGTTTTGGCGGAAACCGCTGCCGAGATCACCGGCTCGTCCAAAATCTTTATCCTGATGGGCATCAACGACATCGACACCTACGGCGTTGAGGACACCATGGCTTCGATGAAGGAATTCATCCGCAAGGTGCTCTCCCATTCGCCGAATGTGGAGATCTATCTCCAGTCCACCACGCCGATGATCCCCGCCAAGGAGACTGATATTCTCAACAATGTGCTGATCAGACAGTTTGACGAGGAGCTGGAGCTGTACTGCAATGAGAACGGCTACCACTATCTGGATGTCTATCACCGTATGTGTGACGAAAACGGCGCGCTGAGAGCTGATTATTGTGTTGACCCGGAGGATGACGGTATCCACTTTACCTACGACGCAACGATCGTCTGGGTGAATTATCTGCGTTCCGCAGTTGCCGGTTAAGGAGGTTGTTTTATGAAGAGAGTGATCGCTTTTTCGCTCGCGGCACTGATGCTTTTGTTCTGTGCCTGCGGCAAGACAGCGGAGGCAAAGCCGCTGGCGGATGTGTTTAACGACATCAAGGCGCAGGTCGCCTTTGAGAATATCACCGAGCTCAAGGAGGCGCGTCAGCTCGACCGCCGCTACGGTATCACCGAGGACATGGTGGCGGAGTTTGCCGGCTGCAACAACGCAACGGGCGGCAATCAGGAGGAGATCGTGCTGATCAAGGCTGCCGACGAGACCAAGGCAGCCGCCGTCAAGGAAAAGCTCGACAAGCGCTATGAGTCCAAGCTCAACCAGAGCAGGAACTACGACGCCGAGCAGGCTGCCATCGTGGAGAAATGCTCCGTGACGCAGGACGGTCTGTATGTGGCGATGATCGTTTCCGACAAGGCGGACAAGATCACCGAGATCTACCGCAAGGGCGCCGGACTGCAATAATATAACAAGAGAATAAGCAAAGCGAAAGGGGCCGGCTCAAAACTCATTTGATGAGTAAGAGCCAAGCCCCTGTTTTTTATATCATTATATAATAATAGAAAGGCGGTCAATGGTCACCCTTATGACCTTGTTTGATCCATCGTGCAGGACTTGGGTCGGATTTTTGAGCCTGTCCCTCTGTTGCTGAAATCGTGACACGGCTGCCGATCGGATAGTCCGATGCAAACTCGGCGAGGTAGGATTGGATCAGCGTCGCGTCGGTGATGGACAAGCCGCCGCCGTCAATATCCGCTGCGGCTGTGTTGAACGGTTCCGCTTCCGGGAAGTCGGCGAGCTGACGCTGGATGGCGGTCACGTCGCGGATGTTCACCACGCCGTCGCAGTTGGCGTCGCCCATCAAGAAGCCGGAATCGCCGCCGTTTGTTATGGTGAATTCCTGTGTATAGTAGATATAGCTGGCGTATTCGCCTTCCTGCTCGCTGCCGTAGTGAGCCACCTCGACCGTCTGCGGTGCGCCGCCGTTGAGCGTGAAGGTGACGGTGTCCGTTAGCTTGGCGCCGCCGTCGGGAAAGGCGAGCGCCGTGATCAGCAGGTTGGCGCGGTAGACGTCCTCCTCAAAGGTCGCGCTCTCCTCAAAGTCCTCGACCCACGAAAAGCTGCCGTCGGGATTCTGCTTCTCCCAGCTCAGGCTTTGGAGCCAGACGTTGTCCTCGGCAATGCTCCATTCCGGATAGCTGCCGTAAATCGGTGCGCCGTAGGTCGGGTTCAGCGCAACCGTTGCGGTCACGGTGTCGTAGGTGACGATCTTGGAGGGGTCGATCTCGTATTCGCGCGAATAGACCACCACCGTCTGCCGCCATTCGCCGTCAACAGTGCTGCTCACGACCGTCGCCTGCGTCATGTCTATGTCTACCTCGACGTTCAAAACGTCCTCCGTGAATTGTGCCTTGTCCTTGTACGGCTCGATCCAAACGGTGTAGGCACAGCGGTAAATGCCCTTGTCGTAGGTGGAGACGGTGTAGTCCGACCAGCTGTCGTCGCTGTTTTTTACCTGCCATTGAGAGGACGTGTGCACGATGTCCTCCACATTGTCATGCTTACACGTCCTTTCGTGTGTATGATAGGAAGCACGGATCGGTGGTTCCTGTATATTCATCACGGATCGGTGGTTCCTGTATATTCATATTATACATCAAAAACAATGATTGCCTATAGTTTTCTGTGCAAAGATGTGGTATAATAACAAAAGAGGTGAAAAGAATGCAAGAAAAATACTTTAATATCAACACGGCAGGCAACAGCATCCGCTGCAAGCTGTACTTTGCCGACCTAAAAGCAGTCAAACGCGTCGTCCTCTGTGTGCACGGCTTTACCGGTCACAAGGACAACAAGGCGGTCGAGCGCTTTGCCGACTATGTGCTGAAAAAGCACAGGGATGTGGCGGTCATCATCTACAACGCGCCCTGTCACGGTGACGACGTCAAAAAGAAGCTCACGCTTGCCGACTGTGACGCCTACATCACGCTGGTCACGGCGTACATCCGCGAGCGCTTCAAGCCCGAACAGCTCTTTGTCTATGCCAACAGCTTCGGCGGCTACCAAATTTTGAAGTATATCGCGGAGCACGGCGATCCCTTTGACAAGATCGCGCTGCGCTGTCCGGCTGTCAACATGTATCAGTCCATGGCGGAGCGCATCGTGAAGCCCGAGGAGCAGCGGGCGCTGGCACGCAACAAGCCGATCGAGGTGGGCTTTGACCGCAAGGTCAGGATCACGCGCTCGTTCTTGGAGGAGGTCAAGGCTGCGGACATCACGCAGTGGGACTTCCGTCCGTTCGCGGAGAATATCCTGATCCTGCACGGCACCGCGGACGAGATCGTGCCGTATGAAGCCGTTAGGGCGTTTGCGGAGAAAAACAACATCCGCTTTGTGTCGGTCGAGAACGCCGATCACCGCTTTGTCGATCCGCTGAAAATGGATCTGGTGATCAAGCATATCACGGAATTGTTCGGCATGTAAAAAGCGACCGCCGCAGTTTCATACCGCGGCGGTGTTTTCAGTGGGTTCAGTCTGCCAAATGCTCTTCTTTGATGATGTCGGCGATCAGCTCGCGCTCGTCCATGTGGTATTTCACGCCCTTGATCTCCTGATAATCCTCGTGACCCTTGCCGGCGAGAACGATGATGTCGCCGTCCTCGGCGTTGAGCATGCAGTAGCGGATCGCTTCCTTGCGGTTGGGCACCACGACATATTTGCCGTCGGTCTTGTGCAGACCGGTTTTGATGTCCTCGATAATATCCATCACGTCCTCAAACCGCGAGTTGTCCTCGGTGATGACCGAGAGGTCGCTCAGTCTGCCGGAGGTTTCGCCCATCTCGTAGCGGCGCACCTTGGGACGGTTGCCGCCGGCGCCGAACAGGGTGATCAGACGGTGCGGCCGGTAGCGGCGCAGGGTCGTCAGCACGTTTTCCATCGACAGCGCGTTGTGGGCGTAGTCGATCAGCAGGCTGTAGTTGCCCGGCACCTTGACCGGCTCCACCCTGCCCTTGACATGTGCGACGCGCAGACCGTCGATGATCGCCTGATCGGGAATGTCAAAAAAGCTGACTGCACTGATGGCGGCAAGCGCGTTGTAAACGTTAAAGACGCCCGGCACGCCCACGTCGAGCGAGAGGGTCTTGGCGCCCTCGGTCTCAAAGTGAACGCCGATAAAGCCGCCCTCGGAGAGCAGGCGCTCGTTTTTGGCGCGGAGCTGCGCCTGTTCGGAGAAGCCGAAGGTGTGCAGCTCGCCGTCAAAATCCTTGGTGACGGCGCGGTACTGCACGTCGTCGCAGTTGGCGGCGGCATGCCTGACCTGACGGAACAGCAGGCTCTTGCAGGCGAGGTATTCTTCCATATCCTTGTGCTCCACGCCGCCGATATGGTCGTGCGAGAAGTTCGTAAAAATACCCACGTCAAAGGTCATGCCGTCCAGACGGTGGTGCTTCAAGCCGATGGACGACGCCTCGATCACCATCGCGCCGCAGCCGGCGTTCAGCATGTCGCGCATCGCCTTTTGGATCTCGTAGCTCTCGGGCGTGGTGTTGTCGGTTTTGAAGGTTTTGCCGTCGTAGACGATGCCGAGCGTGCCGATGGTGCCGGTTTTGATGCCGGCGTGCTCAAAGATCTCGGCGATCATGGCGGTGGTGGTGGTTTTGCCCTTGGTGCCGGTGATGGCGACGGTTTTCAGCTCATCGGCAGGGTTGCCGAACAGTTCGGCACTCATCAGCGCCAGCGCACGGCGGGTGTCGGCGGTCTTGATGACAGCCACCTCGGCAGGAGGCGCAAAGTCGAGGTCGTCGCTGATGACAAGCGCCGACACGCCCTGCTCCACGGCGGCATTGGCAAAGCGGTGTCCGTCGGAGGTGTATCCCTTCAGGCAGACAAAGACGGTGCCCGGACGCGCCTTGCGCGAATCGTAGACGATGTCGGTGATCTCCGCGTCGGCGGCTCCCGAGGCGGTATAGGAAAGATGAGTTAACAGCTGAGAAAGATACATGACGGCAGCTCCTTTGGTTTCTATAATATATCAGTATTATTATAGCAACTTTTTTCGGGGATTACAACCGTCTGAGGAGCTTTGATCTGATGAAATTCGGCGCAAAAAACATCTTTGTGTTCATTTTTTTGGGAATTGGTGAAAATTCACCAAAAATTTTAAGTAAATTTTTTCGCCCCTCAAAAATCAAGGGCTCCGACCCCCTCAAATGGGGCAATTCACTCAATTAATACGGTTCGGCTTTGGCAAAAGTCACAAAGGAGTTGATGTGATATTATACAAAAACTATCGCATAAGATTATGCAAAACTGCCAAAATAAAGAAAATAATGGGTCAATTTGCACAAAATTTCAATGCAAAATTAACAAGTTAGATAAAAAGTACAAAAGTAGTTGAAATTTCCGCGGTTTTTTGATATTATTTAATTAGTGGAACTGAGCATTATTTGTGCAATTTGCTCCATTACACAAAAATTTTTAGAAAGAAGGATATTCCAATGAAAAAAGTTCTCGCCATTTTATTGGCAGGCATGATGACAGCAACCGCGTTTGCAGGCTGCGGCGGCGGAGACACCAAGTCCTCCGGTGCAGGCGGCGAAAGCAAAGCGGCTGATGGCAGCAAAGCAGATGCTTCCGCTGCTGCAACGATCGACCCCTCCTGGCCTGATGCGAAGCTGTTTGGCGACGAGACCGACATCGTTTTGAAGGTTTGGGCTCCTGACGCAGCTGTTCCGCTGGTAACAAAGCAGGTTGAGGCATTCAAGTCCCACTATGCTGACGTTAAGTTCAAGAAAATCGAAGTTGTTGCGCAGGGCGAATCCGACGCGGCTACCCAGATCATCAACGACCCCGACAAGGCGGCCGACGTGTTCGGCTTCCCCAGCGACCAGCTCGACAAGCTGATCGCAGCTAAGGTTCTTTCTCCCGTTACCAAGGGCTTTGCCGCTACGGTCGAGTCCAACAACGGCGCAGAGAGCATCAACGCGATCAAGGCAGAGAGCGGCGACCTCCTCGCTTATCCCGAGGCTAACAACGGTTACTATCTCGTTTATGACAACACCGCTCTTACCGCTGACGACGCCAAGACCCTCGAGGGCACCCTTGAGGCTTGCAAGAAGGCCGGCAAGCAGTTTATCATGGACTGCGGCGACGGCTTCTATGCCTGCACTTTCGCTTTCACCGCAGGCGTTAAGATCAACGGTCTGAACGCAGAGGGCACCCAGCAGTTTGCCGAGTACAACGAGAAAGATGCTGTGGACACCCTGATGGCGTTCGCAAAGCTGATGAAGGACTACAAGGGCACCTTCTCCTCCCAGCAGCCCGCCAACATCTCCACCGGCTTCAAGAACGGCAAGGTCGCTGCAGGTGTAGACGGCTCATGGAACTCCAAGGCTGACAAGGACGCTCTCGGCGACAAGCTCGCTGCCGCCAAGCTGCCCACCATCAATGTTAACGGCACAGACAAGGATCTTGTTTCCCTGTTCGGTTACAAGTACATCGGCGTTAACTCCCACACCAAGTTCCAGCGCTCTGCTCAGATCCTGGCTTACTACCTGACCGGTCTTGACTGCCAGAAGGAAAGAGCCACCGAGCTCGGTTGGGGTCCCACCAACACCGCTGCTCAGGAAGCTGCTTCCTCCGATCCGCTCCTCCAGGCTGCATCTGCTCAGTCCGCCAACGCGGTTCCGCAGGTCAACATTGCGCCCACCTTCTGGACTGCAATGGGTACCCTCGGCTCCACCATGTACAAGGACGACTGGGATCCCAGCAACGAGGCGAAGACCAAGGATCTGCTCAACAAGGTTATCGCTCAGATCAAGGACGAATAATTTCTGAGATCAACTCACAAATCAATAACAGGGTGCCCCTTTTTGGGGTGCCCTGTGTACCCTGATTTACGTTTTCTATACACCAAACGAATAATGTTTTTTATTATATGGGGAAACGTAAAAGGCATTATTAGTTTGGTGTTATATAATAAGAGAGATTTTCAGACTTTTTAAAGGAGAGCTATATGACATACGTTGATTATAAACAGCTCAGTCCGATGCAAAAATTTACGTATAAGTTAAAGAAGTTCTTTACAAGCATCCCCAAGGCGATCGGAAGCTTTTTCAAGACGATCGGATTGGGAATCGCCCACTTCGTTATGGGCATTATCAAGGGCTTCAAAAACTACGGCACGACCTTTGTCAAAGGTGACTGGGCTACAAAACTGTCTTATGTTATTTTCGGCTTCGGCGACCTCCACAAGGGCAAGACCTACAAGGGCATTTTGTATATGCTCGTTGAGGCGCTCTACATTGTGTTCATGATCGTGTTCGGCGCCGACAAGCTGTACTGGCTGCCGACGCTCGGCACCCAGGAGCGTGTTGTCGAATACGATGACTTTGGTTTTGAAGTTATCGTGCAGGAAGGTCAGCGCTCCATGCTGCTGCTTCTCTTCGGCACACTCACCCTCGTTGTGACCGTGGTCGTATTTGCCATCTACATCTCCAACATCAAGGACGCCTACAAGCATCAGCTGATGAGAGAAAGAGGAGAAAAGCCCACCACCCTCAAGCAGGATGCGCGCGACTACCTCGACGGCAAATATCACATCACCCTTTTGTCTTTCCCGATCCTGATGATCGGCATCTTCAACATTCTGCCGCTGATCTTCATGATTCTTATCGCGTTCACCAACTACAACGGCGGTGAAAACTTTGTATTGTTCGACTGGTGCGGACTCACCAACTTCGGCAACCTGTTCGACGTTGTAAACAGTGCCGCCAAGGCAAAGACCTTCTTCGGCGTTGCCGGCTGGACACTGATTTGGGCTGTTGCGGCTACGTTCTCCAACTACATTCTCGGTATGATCGTTGCCCTGATGATCAACAAAAAGGGCATCAAGCTCAAGGCTGTGTTCAGAACCATGTTCGTTATCACCATCGCGGTTCCCCAGTTCGTATCCCTGCTCCTGATGAGCCAGATGCTCACCCAGGAAGGCGCGTTCAACATCTTCCTCGGTCTGTTCACGGGTCAAAACCCGCGTATCGACTTCTTGGGAGGCAGCGCACTCACCGCACGAATTACGGTTATTATCGTTAACTGCTGGGTCGGTATCCCCTATACCATCCTCTCCATGTCCGGTATCTTGATGAACATTCCGGAGGACTTGTACGAATCCGCCCGTATCGACGGCGCGACCCCGGTCAAGACCTTTACCGCCATCACGCTGCCCTACATGATCTTCGTTACCACACCGCAGCTGATCACTCAGTTCGTTGGTAACATCAACAACTTCAACGTAATCTTCCTGTTGACAGGCGGTAAGCCCGCAAACGTTGAATACTTCGGCGATCGGTATTTTGGTATTCATCATCTGCGCAACCCTGTCGCTGATTATCTACAACAATTCTAAGTCTATGAAGGATGAGGAGGCGTTCTCATGATAAAAAGCTATAAATTAAGAAGAAACCTCTCCAACGCCATCATCTATTTGATTCTTGGAGTTATGTGCCTTATTTGGGTCGCACCGTTCGTTTACCTTCTGCTGCACTCGCTGCGTGCCGACGGTGGTGTTTTGACCAACGACGCGCTGCTGCCCAAGTGGTTCACCTTCCAGCACTATATTGACCTGTTTGCAGGTTCCGAATCCTCTTCGCTGAACTTCCCGAAGTGGTTCATGAACACCTTCGTAGTTGCCTGCTTCAGCTGCGTTATCTCCACCATCTCGGTTCTGGCTGTTGCCTATGCATTCAGCCGTCTGCGTTTCGGCATTCGTAAAACCCTGATGAACATTGCCATGATCCTCGGCATGTTCCCCGGCTTTATGACCATGATCGCTATCTACTATCTGCTCAAGATCATGCACCTCGACGGCAACCTGATCGCACTGGTGCTCTGCTACAGCTGCGGCGCAGGTCTCGGCTTCCAGATCTCCAAGGGCTTCTTCGATACCATTCCGAGAGCACTTGACGAGGCGGCGACCATCGACGGCGCAACCAAAAACCAGATCTTCTGGAAGATCATTCTTCCGATGTCTAAGCCTATCGTTGTTTACACGGTTCTCACCGCGTTCATCGGTCCCTGGACAGACTTTATTCTCGCCAAGATCATCATGGGCGACACCCATGCCAACTACACCGTTGCCATCGGTCTGCAAATGATGATCGATAACGACCATAAGACGACCTGGTTCCAGGAGTTTATGGCAGGTTCGGTCGTAGTAGCCGTTCCGATCACCCTGCTCTTCCTCAAGATGCAGAAGTATTATGTAGAAGGCGTTACCGCCGGTGGTGTAAAGGGTTAATTTCCTTTCCATACAAATTCATAAGCTCAATCAGGGGCGGCAGTGTGAGGCTGCCGCCCCTTGTGGATTTTTTGTGCCCGACGGCACATTCCGAAAAGGAACGCTATGAAAAAATTTCTTTCTATTCTGTTATGTGCGGCATTGGCAGGCAGCTGTGTGCTGGCTGGCTGCGGCTCCTCCGGCGAATCCAAGCCGCAGGAAAGCACCGCGTCTGCTGCCTCTCAAACGCAGGACGGCAAAACGACCGCCGATCCTGCCGAGGGACTCACACCGGCAGCCTCCACCGACAAATACCGCAATGTTTATCAGATTTTTACACAGTCGTTCTGTGATTCCAACGACGACAACATCGGCGACTTTCAGGGCATCATCTCGCAGCTTGACTACATCAACGACGGCGACCCCGCAAAGGGCGACGACCTCGGTGCGGACGCGCTGTGGATGACCCCGATCATGCCCTCCGATTCCTACCACAAATACAACGTGGAGGACTACTACAATGTAGACAAGGATTTCGGCACGCTGGAGGACTTTGACAAGCTGGTGGAAGAATGCCACAAGCGCGGCATCAGCGTGATTTTGGACTTGGTGCTCAACCATATTTCCTACAAGAATCCGCTCTTCCTCGATGCGTGTGAGGAGGTCAAGCAGGGCAAGCTCGACGACAAGGCGAAATATTTTGAATTCCACGAACCCGGCTACTACGGCGACGACGTCAAGACCATCAAGGTCGGCGACTATGTTTGCGAGGCGAATTTCTCCGACACCATGCCCGAGTGGAACCTCGGCGCCGAGGAGACCAAGGAGGAGTTTGCCAAGGTAGCCAAGTTCTGGCTCGACAGAGGCGTGGACGGCTTCCGTCTGGACGCGATAAAATATTTCAATAACAAGCATACCGACGGCGTGGCGTTCCTCAAATGGTTTGTGGACACCTGCCGCGGCATCAAGCCCGACGTCTATCTTGTCGGCGAGGAGTGGTCGGATGACGCCGAGATCGTCGATAAGTACGCGAGCGGTATCGACAGCCTGTTTGCCTTCCGCTTTGCGCAAAGCTCCGGCGAGATCGTACAGTCCATGTCGATGAACAAGGGCGCTGCACTGATCAAAAAATTCGTTTCGTATGATAAAAAAATGAGTGAGGCAAACCCCGAATACATCAACGCGGTGTTCCTTTCCAACCACGACCAGGTGCGCATTGCGAACGCACTGGAGGGAAAGGGCGTTGAAGCGGAAAAATTTGCCGCCAATGTTTACATGCTGGTGCCGGGCAACTCCTTTACCTACTACGGTGAGGAGATCGGTATGACGGCTCCGGCGACCGATGCGGACAAATGGTATCGTCTGCCGATGGTCTTTGACAGCGACAATCTGCCGAAGATCACCGTGGACGGCGCGTCCGGAACCGAGGCGCCCAAATTCGGCGGCGTCAAGCAGCAGCTTGCCGACGAAAATTCGCTCCTCAACCATTACCGCCGTTTGATCAAGGTGAAGCTCTCCGTTCCTGCGATCGCAAGAGGCAGGATCACCGGACAGGTCAGCTTTGACGACGCGGAGGTCGGCGCGTACACCATCGAAAAGGACAGCGAGAAGCTGCTCGTTATCCACAACTTCAACGCATCGGCTGAAAAGACGCTGACGATCACCGATGACATGGTCAAGAACGCGCAGGTGATTGCCGACTTCCTCGGCTCCTCCGACGCCGGTCACTTGGCAATAAAGGACGGCAAGCTCACCATGCCGGCGCTTTCGTCGGTCGTTATCGGTTCAAAGCAGTAAACCACGGCAAAACACACACAAAAGCGCACCGGCAAATCATGGCGTAAAACAACAAATTTGTCGCCGGATTTGCAAAATATTGATAAAAGGTACCTAAAAAATCTTGACACAAGAGGTGATTTATGGTATCATCATCAATAGAGGGATTACGCTTTTGCGGCAATTCAAATGTATATTTATGAGGTGTGTTATGGACATTAGTATTTTAACGAAAAGATATAGTACGCCGGTTGCGATCAAGGCGATTGGCTCCATTGTCTTTATTGTCGCTTTCATTATGATGGTAGCGATTCCCGTATTCGCGCTGATTCCTCAGGATCAGTATATCAATGTATTTAACATGCAGGGTGTTGCAAACGGAACCTATGATTCCACCACCTACACCATCTTCACCATGCTGGCTAACGACTACGGCTCGGGTCTTGCAATGGGCATCATGCTGACCCAGTGCATCCTCTCCGTTATCTGCGGTATCGCTTTCCTGTGGATGAACAGACCCAAGCTCGCCGCTATTCCCGCAGCGCTTATCTTTTGGCAGGTCATCTTCTCGGTATTCAGAGCGCGTCAGACCGGTATCAACAAGGCTGTCCCTGCAAAGCTCTTCACCGGCGTAGAGTTCTGGACCTCCGTTGACAAGAGTATTGCCTCACAGGATCAGCCGATCGACAAGGCGACCGGTTTTGTGCAGCAATACACGCACGACGGACAGGATTATATCTTCCAGTATCTCGGAAACTACTGGATGCTCTGGTGCATCGCCATCGTGCTCTTGGCTGTTGTGATCGTTGCCATCGTCACCACCAAGACCATGATCGAGAAGAAAAAGCAATAATCATCGGAATTTCCTAAAGCGGTCGGCTCAACAGAGTCGGCTGCTTTTTCTTTCGTACGATTCTAATTCATTCATCTCGCAACATTTCGGTACGACTGCACTTTCCGTCACGGGCAAAACACAACCCTCGGCATTCAACCCTCAACGCTAACAAAAACCGCGCTGCTATCGCAAAAAAGACTTGACAATTGCAAAACAATGGTTTATAATAATCTGGTGTGAACATGGCAGAAGTGCGCCTTTTAATAGGTAGAGGCGAGGCTGCCGTTCGCCAAGCTTATCAATTCTAATTTATCTTGAAAGGAGGAAAAACATGCCTACTTTTAACCAGTTGGTACGCAAGGGCAGAGAGGTTTCTGAGAAGAAAGCCAAGGCTCCGGCACTGTTGAAGGGCTGGAACTCTAAGAAGAGAGTGGCTATCAATCACAACTCCCCGCAAAAAAGAGGTGTCTGCACTGCTGTAAAGACCGCTACCCCCAAAAAGCCTAACTCCGCGCTGAGAAAAATCGCCAGAGTAAGACTTTCGAACGGTATTGAAGTCAGTTCCTACATCCCCGGCGTCGGCCATAACCTGCAGGAGCACAGCGTTGTTCTGATCCGCGGCGGCCGTGTAAAGGACTTGCCTGGTGTTCGTTACCACATTGTCCGCGGCACACTTGACGCGCAGGGCGTAAACGGTCGTATGCAGAGCCGTTCCAAGTACGGTGCAAAGCGTCCGAAGAAAAAGTAAGGAATTGACAAAGCTCTCATAACTTAATCATTAAGTTCTGCTATGCGGCAGGAACATTCATATATAAGAGGTTCTTGTTGGCATACGGGAGTTTGTCGCTTTCGAGTACCTATGATATCTCAATTATTGTGAAGGAGGGAAGCAAAGTGCCAAGAAGAGGTTCTATTGCGAAGCGTGA
>ONGI01000112.1 GCA_900317315.1 uncultured Eubacteriales bacterium | reverse complement strand
CGTGAATGTTGAAAAAATGGCGTGGTTAAGGGAAAACTCGGCAATAAAAAAATGAAAATCGGGTAAAAAAAGAAGTGCAATAGCGCTCGAAAAATGGTATAATTAAATTGGAACAAAACCATACCAAAGGAGCGTATTGCACTATGTTGAATTATAACACACTCAACGGTAATTTGAAAAGGGGTATTTTGAATTATTCTCAAAAAATTTCAAAAGGCTTGAACCGTCCTGATAAGAAATTCGTAACAGATATGTTGTACGGAACGCTTGCCTCGGGAAGCTGTATGCTGTCTGAAATCAGCCGCAGCCTGCATGAAAACATCAAGCTGATCAAAACAGTCAACAGATTGTCGAGAAATCTTGCGGACTTTGAAGCAGCAGACGCCGAAACCGTGCGTGAAAACTATCTCAAAGCAATCAAACGCCGGTATAATGATGACAGCTTGATAATTGTCGATGGTTCCGACATCACCAAGCCCGCCAGCAAACACCTTGAAAAGCTCTGCGAGGTACGCGACGGCAGCACAGGTGAGATCGGGATCGGTTACCATACTATCGGCGCAGCGGTTCTCTCAAGCGAAAACAAGCTGCCCTTCGGTATATACAGCCGTATCTACTCAACCAAGGATGAAGACTTTGTCAGCGAAATCGAGGAATATCTTGATTGCTTTGAATATATCAGCAGACACTTTTCCAAAGACAATGTCAGGACGATGGACAGAGGCTTTGACAACAACAAATACTACCGTTACTTTATCAGAAACAACGAAAAGTTCATTATCAGAGCCAAAAAGAACCGTAATGTTATCTATAATGGAAAAACCGAAAACATCATGTCTGTCGCCAATCGCTTCAAGGGTAAATACAGCCTGAGATTCAAAAACAAAAGCGGCAAACAAGTAGACGTCAAAATCAGTATTATTTCGATTCAACTGCCTAAATACAAAAATGTTGAATTACAATTAGTGGTTGTATACGGTTTCGGCGAGGAACCAATGCTGTTGATCACCAATCTGTCATCGGACGATAAACGAATCGGGATTTCGGTTTGCAAGGCGTATTTGATGCGCTGGAGAATCGAGGAATACTTCAAATTCAAAAAGCAAAAATTCGATTACGAGAATCTGAGGGTGCGTTCTCTGCAATCTATCCGTACTCTCGATTTGCTTCTGACGCTTGCCATCGGTTATATTTCCATGCTGTCCGACAAGCCGTTCTTTACCCGTATGCGCTTTGAGATCATCGAGGTTTCAAAGCGTCTGTTCGGAGCGCCTGATTTCGTCTATTACGCCATCGCAGACGGTATCTATGAAACCTTGAAGTACGTCAAGTCGGGGCTGAAGCGCCTGCTCGCTATTCCCACGCCTTCACCTCAGCTTTTGCTCGCAGGTTTTGGGGAAACTTAAAGAAAAACGCCAATCCCGCAAAACGGGATTGGCGCGGAATACCTATGCGATAACAGGCTTATGCCTTGTCAACAGAACCGAAGAGCTCCATCTTCTCCTTGACGGTGTCCTTGATCGCCTGGAAACCGGGTGCGAGAAGCTTTCTGGGGTCGAAGCCCTTGCCCTGCAGGTCCTTGCCTGCCTCGATGTACTCTCTGGTGGCAGCCGCGAACGCGAGCTGACACTCGGTGTTGACGTTGATTTTGGAAACGCCCAGAGAGATCGCCTTCTTGATCATGTCAGCGGGGATGCCGGTGCCGCCGTGAAGAACGAGGGGCATCTCGCCGGTGAGCTGCTGGATCGCGTCGAGCGTGTCGAAGCTCAGACCTGCCCAGTTCTCGGGATACTTGCCGTGGATGTTGCCGATGCCTGCCGCCAGCATGGTGACGCCGAGGTCAGCGATCATTTTGCACTCAGCGGGGTCAGCGCACTCGCCTGCGCCGATAACGCCGTCCTCTTCACCGCCGATGGAGCCGACTTCCGCCTCGATGGAAAGACCCAGCTCGTTGCAGGTTGCAACCAGCTCCTTGGTCTTTTCGACGTTCTCCTCGATCGGATAGTGGGAGCCGTCAAACATGATGGAGCTGAAGCCCGCCGCGATGCAGGCCTTAGCGCCCTCATAGGAGCCGTGGTCGAGGTGGAGCGCAACGGGAACCGTGATCTTGAGCTCCTCGAGCATACCGTTGACCATGCCGACTACGGTCTTGTAGCCGCACATATATTTGCCTGCGCCCTCGGATACGCCGAGGATAACGGGAGAATTGAGCTCCTGAGCCGTCAGGAGAATCGCCTTTGTCCACTCGAGGTTGTTGATGTTGAACTGTCCAACCGCGTAGTGACCGGCCTTTGCCTTTGTCAGCATTTCTTTTGCGTTTACTAATGGCATATTTCATCTTCCTTTACCGTAAAAATTTCAACAGAAGAACGTCTCCTCCTGCCGATTTATATTATTATACAACAAAACTCTGCAAAGATAAAGGGATTTGGAGAAAAAAGTTGGAGAATTTTTATAAATTCGGTTACATCAAATTTTCAGATAGGTTTCACATTCACAATCTTGCGTTTATGTCGGAAAAGATGTATAATACTACTGTTCAAACGAAATATTCCGAAATGAAATAAGGTGAACAAAATGGAAAATAATCAGTATGAAAACGAATTCGGCGGCGTACCGCAGAAGCCCTTCACCGAGAGGAGCGAATCCGCGCAGCCGTATCAGGAGCAGCCGCGTCAGGAGCAGCCCTATCAGACGCAGCCGTATCAGGCGAAGTCCTATCAGGAGCCATCCGCTCAGGAGCCGCCCGTATACCGTCCGCAGCAGGCGCCCAACGCCTACGACTTCAATCCGGAAAAGCCGCTGATGAAGCCGCAGCAGGCTCCTCAGCAGAGCGAGGGCTACAATCCGGTCGAGCGGACGGCGTCTTATCAGAACGGCGCGTTCTTCAACCAGCCGGTTCAGCCCTCGGATTATCCGCAGCGCTATCCGCAGGCGTATAATGCGCCCGCGTATCCGCCGCAGCAGCCACCGATGCCGCCGCAGCCGCAGCCGGTATATGAGGGCAATCCCTATGAGTACCGTCCGCAGGCGGCAGTTCCTCAGGGACCCAAGCCGCCGAAGAAGAAGGGCAACAAGGGACTGATCATCGTCGTGATCGTGCTCAGCGTCCTGCTCGCGGGCAGTCTTGCGGGAATTCTGACGATGCTGCTGATCAACGGCAGTCAGGCGCAGAAGCCGACGGAGAGCGTCAGCAACGGCTTCAACGTGCCCGACAGCACCTACCCCGACATCTTCAACGACATCTTCCCCAAGGCGACGGAGCCGGCGACGGAGGTGCACGACGAGAGCGACTACAGCGACAAGACCGTATCCGATTACAGCGGACTCACGCTCGAGAAGAAGCCTGCCGACGCGGACGAGAACAAGGGCTACAAGTCGGACTACGCGTTCGACAAGGTGAGCAATTCGGTCGTCGGCGTGATGTGCTACCTCGACTCCGACCACGAAAGCCTTGCTTCTCAGGGCAGCGGCACGATTTTCACCAAGGACGGCTACGTCATCACCAACTCCCACGTCATCGGCAACAGCAAGACGCTGTATTCCATTCAGATCGTCACCGCAGACGGCAAGGAATACAAGGCGGGCGTCGTCGGCTTTGACAGCAGAACCGACATCGCCGTGCTCAAGATGGACGGAGCGGAAAATCTGACGCCCGCGGTATTCGGCGACTCCGACGAAGTCACCGTCGGCGAGGACATGATCGTAGTCGGCAACCCCGGCGGCATCAACTTCCAGAATTCCATGACGAAGGGCATTGTCTCGGCGCTCGACCGCGACGCGTCCAACAAGAGTCTTGTCAAATACATCCAGACCGACGCCGCGATCAATCCCGGCAATTCGGGCGGACCCGCGGTCAACATGTACGGACAGGTCATCGGCATCGCGTGCTCGAAGATCGCCGACGTCGACTTTGAGGGCATGTGCTTCGCGATCCCCACGCGCACGGTCAAGACCATCGCCGACAGCCTTGTGAAAAACGGCTATGTGGAGAACCGCGTCAAGGTCGGCATCACGGGCAACGCTCTGAGCGCGTCCGAGGCGACGGGCTACGGCGTACCGCAGGGTATTCTCGTGAAGCAGGTGATCGAGGGAGGTCCCTGCGACGGCACGGGTATCAAGGAGAATGATATCATCATCGGACTCGACGGCGAGGACGTCAAGAGCTTCTCGGACATCTA
>ONGI01000009.1 GCA_900317315.1 uncultured Eubacteriales bacterium | reverse complement strand
AGTCCGATGATGCCTGCCTTGGACGCGGCGTAGTTTGCCTGTCCGGCGTTGCCGATCATGCCGACGATGGAGGAGGTGCTGACGATCCTGCCGGCACGCTTTTTCATAAAATGCTTGTAGGTGTGCTTGATCATATTAAAGGTGCCCTTGAGGTTGACGCCGATGACCGCGTCAAAATCCTTTTCGTCCATGTTGAGCACCAGCTTGTCGCGGGTGATACCGGCGTTGTTGATCAGTATGTCGATGCCGCCGAAGTCCGCGATGACCGTCTCGACCGCCTTTTTGGAGGCTTCAAAGTCGGAGACGTCGCAAAAATACGCAGCCGTTTTGACGCCGTAGGGAGCCAGCTCCGCGACCGCGTTGTTGCCCTCGGCCTCGTCGCCGACATACAAGATCGCAATATCAGCGCCGTTTTCGGCAAGCTTTTTGGCGATAGCCAGCCCGATGCCGCGCGAGCCGCCGGTGATGACCGCCGTTTTATTTTTTAAATCCATTCTATTTACCTCGTTTATTTTATTTTTAAGTAAAGCAGTAAAGCGGAATTTCTTGGAGAGTTGAGAGTCATGCTGCGTGCAAATGCAGAAAAGCACATTGCAATGGCAGCCTTTATGATGTAGGGGCGCACCCGTGTGTGCGCCCGAGATAGAAAACCGTTGTTTTCCTCGGATGCTGCCGCTTGACAGGCGCACACAGCCGGGCGAACACATGGGTTCGCCCCTACACTGAAAGGAAACGTTGGCAACGCTTTTTTCCGTGCGCTTTTAAGGCAGGCGTAGGGGCGACCATCGGTCGCCCGCAGATAGGAAGCCGTTGTTTTCCTCGGATAAACGACCCTTCCTCCAAGCCAATCACGCACTACGCATTATGAATTAAGAATTAAGAATTAAACCAATGTCCTCCGGCGTCTCCGCCTTATAGGACTTGATGTCGCTGAAGGTGCGCTTGCAGAGGTTTTGGAGCGTCTTGCCTACGCCGGTCTCTATGACCGTATCGACGCCTGCTGCCTGCATATTTTCCATCAGCGTCTGCCATCTGACCGGATTTTCAACCTGTGCGCGCACAAGCTCCCTGCAGTCGCCTGCATAGGGCTGCGCGGTGTAGTCGGAATAGATGGTGATTTTTGGTTCGTTAAAGGTGACGCTTTGCATATATTCTGCCAGACCTGCCGCCGCGTCCGCCATAAACGGTGAGTGGAACGCGCCGCTGACGGGCAGCACCTTGGCTTTGCCGCCGGCTGCCTTGACCGCCTGACAAAACGCGTCCGCGTTTTCGGTGGTGGTGGCAACGACGGTCTGCGCCGGTGAATTATAGTTGACCGGATAGGTTTTTTCGAAGCGCTGACAAAGCTCCTCCGTCTGCGCGGACGTGAGCTTGAGCACCGCGACCATGGCGCCGGGATTCTCCCGCGCCGCCTTGTCCATCAGCTCGCCTCTTTTGCAGACGAGCCGGAACGCCTCCTCGTCGGAAAGCACGCCGGCAAACGCGAGCGCCGCAATCTCGCCGAGCGAAAAGCCGGCAACACAGTCGGGCTGTATGCCGCGCTCCGCCAGTGCGCGCGCCGCCGCCAGATCGACCGCAAACACGCAGGGCTGGGTGTTGACGGTCTGCGTCAGCTCCTCCATGCTGCCTTCGAAGCACTGCCTTGCGGTGCCCGGGCGAAGGCTGTCCGCCATGTCAAATACCGCCTTTGCGGCAGGTGAGGACGCATACAGCGCCTTGCCCATGCCGCTGTACTGGGCGCCCTGTCCCGAAAACACAAATGCTATTTTACCCATTTTGTCGCTCCGTTCAGTACCGCCTCGGCTTCGCCGAACATCTCGGTGATGATCTCTCTTGCCGTCTGCTCGCGCGTGACCATGGACGCGACCTGTCCGGCAAGCACGCAGCCGTTTTTGACGTCGCCCTCACGCGCCGCCATGCGCAGCACGCCCGACGCCATCTTCTCAAGCTCCTCGTCCGAAACCGAGGAGGCGTCATATTCCGCCTTGGCGTATTCTCTGGTGAACTGGTTGCGGATGGAGCGCACCGGATGTCCCAGACGCTTGCCGGTGACAACCGAGTCGATGTCCTTTGCCTTGAGCACCTTGTCCTTGTACGCCTGCGCGATGGTGCATTCCTTGGCGACCAAAAAGCGCGTGCCGACCTGCACGCCGACCGCGCCGAGCATAAACGCCGCCGCCAGCTGTCTGCCGTCCGCAATGCCGCCTGCCGCGATGACGGGGATCTTGACCGCGTCCACCACCTGCGGCACCAGCACCATGGTCGTCAGCTCGCCGACGTGGCCGCCGCTCTCGCCGCCCTCGGCGATCAGCGCGAACGCGCCGAGCTTTTCCATTCTGCGCGCCAGCGCAACGGAGGGCACGACCGGAATGACCTTGATGTCAGCCGCCAGCCATTTTTCCATATATTTGCCCGGGTTGCCTGCGCCGGTGGTCACGACGGGGATCTTCTCCTCCGCCACAACGTTCGCTACCTCGTCGGCAAAGGGACTCATCAGCATGACATTCACGCCGAACGGCTTGTCTGTCAGCTCCTTGCATTTTTTGATTTCCGCCCTGAGCTGCTCGCCGTTGGAATTCATCGCGGCAATAATGCCCAGACCGCCTGCGTTGGACACGCCTGCCGCCAGCGCAGCATCGGCTACCCAAGCCATGCCGCCCTGAAAAATCGGGAACTCCAAGCCAAGCGCTCGGTCGATCACAGTTGAGATCATATGTACATTCTCCTTTGGTTTGATAACGCACAAATTTATCATATTTCGCAAATAATAACCTATAGTAGCGTCAAATTCGCACACTAAGATATTATTGTAATTATCATACCGCACTTTGAGAGAAATGTCAACTTATAAAATCAGCAGATCACGCCCTCCCGGCAAAAACGGCAAAAACGCCGTGCGCCCTGTCCGTCTGCCGTCCGGGCGCACGCGCTTGCTTTTCAGCTGCAAAAATCCTCGAGCAGCTTTTCGATCTCCTGCCTGGACCTTGCCGGAATGCCCTCGCGCACGCGCTTGGCGTCGGCGCGCGGCAGTGAATCGGTGAGCGTGTCGGTGGTGAGCAGCGGCGCGTCCGCATAAAATACCGCCACATGTCCGCCGCTGTCGGCGATTTTGTAGCTGCCCGGCTCGGTTTTCTCCTGCACGCCGTCCGTCTGCGGCTGCGCAGAGGCGGCTGACGGCGCCCAAAGACTGCCTGCGCACACGCAGGAGATCAGGATGACGCCGGTGATCGCGATCAATTTTTTCATCTCTGTCGTCCTTCCGGTTGGTTTTTGCTTAGTATCGGCTGTTTTTTTCGGAAAATACGCCGCGGCAGACAAATTTTTTGCAATTTGCAGACAAATGCAACGCGCGGACAAGCCAAGATTCACCCTTTTTCATAAAATTAGACGAACGGAAATAAATTTTTTCTATCAAAAAATTTGAATAAGTTATTTATTTTTTTTCAGTAAAGTGATATAATAACTTTAAATGTGTTTATTAATTATTTGTTTAACCAAAAAGGAGTTAATATGCGCAAAAAACGTGAAACAGACATCAGTAACTACACTGATAAGATCCCCGAAACCCCGGCAGCCGAGGAAAGGACCCAAAGCGGTGTAAAGCGGTTCTTCAAGATTTTCGGCAAGGTGATGCTGACGGCGTTCGTCGTCTGCTGTATCGCAGGCGTGATCACGCTGGTTTCTCTCGGCGTCTACATCTTCCATCTCGCCTCCGAGCCGACCGGTATCGACCTCAAGGCAAAATCCCTGAACCAAACGAGCCGTATTTTTGTGATGGATGCGGACTCCGGCAAGTTTACCGAGCGTCAAAAGCTCTATGATGTGGAAAACCGCATCTGGGTGGACTACGCCGATATCCCGCAGCACATGAAGGATGCGCAGGTCACGATCGAGGACAAGCGCTTTTTTGATCACAACGGCGTTGACTGGACAAGGACCCTCTCCGCTGTCGGCGCGCTTGTCGGCGGCAGGGACTCCTACGGCGGCTCCACCATCACCCAGCAGCTGATCAAGAACATCACCGACGACAACGAGGTGTCCATCACCCGAAAGCTGCGCGAGATCTGCAAGGCGCTCAAGCTGGAGCAGGAATACACCAAGGAGCAGATCTTGGAGGCGTATCTCAACGTCGTCAACTACGGCAACAACTGCCAGGGCGTGGAAGCGGCGGCACAGCTGTATTTCGGCAAGAGCATCCGCGACTGCTCGCTGGCGGAGTGCGCGGCGATCGCCGGCATCACGCAGAACCCGTCCTACTGGAATCCGCTGCTCTATCCCGAAAACAACAACCGCCGCCGCGAAAACATCCTCTATGAGATGTATGACCAGGGCAAGATCTCTCAGGACGAGCTGAACGCGGCGCTCGCCGAATCCAAAAAGCTGGAATTCAAGGGCTTCTCGACCAACTACGACGAGGACGACGAGGAGACCGAGGACAAGGTACAAAACTGGTACTACAACCAGATGATCTATGATCTGCGCGCCGACCTTGCCAAGCTCTACAACATCAGCGAGGGCGCGGCGAGCGAAAAGATCTACACCGAGGGTCTGAGCATTTACAGCGCGATGGACGAAAAAATGCAGGACTATATCGAAGAAGCGGCGCTCAACATGGACCGCGGCGAGGATCCCGATATCCAGATCGGCTCCGTGCTGATGGACTTTGACGGCAGAGTCATCGCCACCGTCGGCAGCTCGCAGCGCAAGACCGGTCCTCTCGACTGGGACAGAGCGACCCACTCGGCGCTGCAGCCCGGTTCCTCCATCAAGCCGGTGCTTGTTTATCCGATCGCCATCGAAAAGCAGCAGCTCTACTTCTCCTCCGAGGTGCTTGACGAGCCGCTCGACGACTACGAGACCGACGCCGACGGCCAGAAGATCTCCGGTCCGCGCAACGCCTACGGCTCCTACTTCGGCGAAATGCTCCTTCCCGACGCGATCGAGTATTCCTCCAACGCCACGGCGGTGCAGGTCATGAAGATGATCGGCGGTCCGAACGTCGCCTATGAGCAGGCGACCACCAAGATGGGCTTCAAAAAGCTCAGCGAGGAGGACTCCTACCAGATCGGTTCCCTGTCCATCGGCGGTATGGTCGGCGGCGTCAGCGTACGCGAGATGGCAGCCGGCTTCTCCTACATGGGCAACGGCGGTCTTTACTATGAGCCGTACACCTACTACTATGTCACCGACAGCGAGGGCAACGTGATCATCGACAACCGCGACAAGGTGCCCAAGCAGGCTTATTCTCCCGAAACAGCGACGATCATGAACCGTCTGCTGCACTACAACGTCACCAACTCCCAGCACACACGCGCGATGTACGCGCAGATCGACGACTGGGACATCGTCGGCAAGACCGGTACCACCAACGACGACAAGGACTGCTGGTTCTGCGGCATGTCGCCCTACGCGGTCATGGCGACGTGGACGGGCTTTGACGTTCCCGAGACCATCAACGACACCACACGCTCCGCAAAATTCTTCAAAAACGTGATGACCAAGTATCTCGAGGGCAAAAAGCAAAAGGACTACAGCCTCTCGCCCAACGTGATCGCGGCGTCCTACAACCCGTATTCCGGTCTGATCGTTTCCACCGATAACCCGACCGGCAAATATATCGGCTACTACGTCAAGGACAACCTGCCTGCCTACGGCGAATCGTATTATGACGACGATTACGACTACTACGGCAGAGGCAACTACGACGATGACGACGATTACACCAGCCGCGGCAACAACAATGATTCCTATCAGCAGAACAGCGGCTATGACGCAGGCGGCGGCGCAGGCGGATATGACGCCGGCGGCGGCGCAGGCGGTTACGACGCAGGCGGCGGCGCAGGCGGCTACGATGCCGGCGGCGGTGCAGGCGACGCAGGCGGCGGTGGCGGCGAGGCCGCTCCTCTCGTATAGCAGAGATCATTTTATTACTTGTTATATGTTCGTTATATGTTAGCAAAAAGATGATAACATCAGTGATTTGACGGCGTGGGAAGTTCTTCCCTGCCGCCAAACGCTGTTTGGAAAGGTAAGGTAAATATGGTATCAGTAGCAATCATGGGACACGGAGTCGTTGGCTCCGGCGTTGCCGAAATCCTTCTGACGCACAAGCAAAAGCTGTTTGCGGGTCTCGGCGAGGAGATCTATATCAAAAAGATCCTCGATCTGAGAGAATTCCCCGACAGCCCGATCGCCGACAGGTTCACCAAGGATTTTGAAGAGATCATCAACGACCGCGAGATCCGCGTGGTCGCCGAGGTGATGGGCGGTCTGCGTCCGGCATATGATTTTGTCAAGCGCTGTCTCAAGGCAGGCAAGAGCGTTGTCACCTCCAACAAGGAGCTGGTCGCCGCTCACGGCGCAGAGCTGCTTGCAATTGCCAAGGAAGAAAACGTCAACTTTATGTTTGAGGCGAGCGTCGGCGGCGGCATTCCGATCATCCGTCCGATGAACCAGTGTCTTGTCGCCAACAAGGTCGGCGAGGTCGCCGGTATTCTCAACGGCACTACCAACTTTATTCTCACCAAGATGATCCAGGACGGCATGACCTTTGCCGATGCGCTCAAGCTGGCGCAGGACCTGGGCTTTGCCGAGCGCAATCCGGCTGCCGACATCGAGGGTCACGACGCCTGCCGCAAGATCTGCATTCTCGCATCTCTCGCCTATGGCAGACACGTCTATCCCGAGAGCGTACATACCGAGGGCATCACCGCCATCACGCTCGAGGATGTGAACATGGCGGAGGCGTTTGGCTATGTCATCAAGCTGATCGGCAGAGTCAAGAAGCTCGATGACGGCAAGATCGACATCATCACCGCTCCCATGCTGGTGCCCTTCAAGAGCCAGCTTTCCAATATCGACAACGAATTCAACGGCATTATGGTGCGCGGCGACTGCACCGGCGACGTGGTGTTCTACGGCAAGGGCGCAGGCAAGCTGCCCACCGCAAGCGCCGTCGTGGCGGACATTGTGGACTGCTGCAAGCACCTCAAGGCAAGACGCTTCCTGTTCTGGGCGGACGGCGACGGCAGCAACATCATTGACTGGCGCGATTCCGTTTCGGCAATGTTTGTCCGTCTGACCGGCGACGACGCCGTTGCCAAGGCAGAAAAGGTATTCGGTGAGATCACCACCGTTTCCGGCGGCAGCGAGCTGGGCGTTTTGACCGGCGAAATGTCCTACCGTGAGTTTGAAAGCAAGTGTCAGGCGCTTGAAGCCGACGGCGTTCAGGTGTTGACAGGCATCCGTATCGGCGATATTTAAGAAAGCACAGATTCGCCCCCGGGTGTGCTCTGCATAGTATATATTAATAGTATAGGGTGCAGGCGCGTCCATCCTGACACATTGTATCTATAGACAAAGGAGTAAAAGCACATGAGTTTAATCGTACAGAAATTCGGAGGAACCTCGGTGCGCGACGCTGAGCGCGTGATGAACGTGGCAAAAATCGTCACCGACACCTTCGCCAAGGGCAACGACGTTGTAGTGGTCGTTTCCGCGCAGGGCGACACCACCGACGACCTGCTTGCGAAGGCGGAGGAAATCAATCCCAAGGCATCCAGAAGAGAAAAAGACATGCTGCTGGCAGCAGGCGAGCAGATTTCCATTGCGTTGCTGGCAATGGCGATCGAAAAGCTCGGCTATCACGCCACCTCTCTCCTCGGCTGGCAGGCAGGCTTTGAGACCTCGTCCGCACACACCAGCGCCAGGATCAAAAGAGTGAACACCGAGAGGATCCGCGAGGCACTCGACAAGCACAACATCGTGGTTGTGGCAGGCTTTCAGGGGATCTCCCGCCGCGGCGACATCACCACGCTCGGCAGAGGCGGCTCCGACACCAGCGCAGTGGCGATCGCGGCGGCAATGCATGCGGATCTCTGTCAGATTTACACAGACGTAGAGGGTGTTTATACCGCAGATCCGCGCAAGGTCGAGAACGCACGCAAGCTTTCCGAGATTTCTTATGACGAAATGCTGGAGCTGGCTACGCTGGGCGCACAGGTGCTCAACAACCGTTCCGTGGAAATGGCGAAAAAATATAACATCGAGCTTGAGGTGCTTTCCAGTCTTGCCAAAGCCCCGGGTACAATTGTAAAGGAGAAAACAAAAATGGAAAAAATGTTAATCAGCGGTGTTGCGAAGGATACAGACGTAGCGAGAATTTCGGTGATGGGCGTTCCCAATATTCCGGGGATCGCGTTCAAGATGTTCTCCAAGCTGTCCGCCAAGGACATCAACGTTGACATCATCCTCCAGTCCATCGGTCACGACGGCAAAAAGGACATCAGCTTCACGGTTGCCAAGTCAAGAGGCAAAGAAGCCGTCGCCGCTCTCGAGGATTACATGGTGAGCCACGGCGCCAAGGAAGTGCTCTATGACGACGAGGTCGCCAAGATCTCCATCGTCGGCGCAGGCATGGAGAGCCACGCAGGCGTTGCCACCAAGATGTTTGAGGCGCTCTATGACGCGCAGATCAACATTCAGATGATCTCCACCAGCGAGATCAAGGTTTCCGTTTTGATTGACATCAACGACGCCGACAAAGCAGTTCGCGCCATCCACAGAAAATTCTTCGACTAAAACGTGACGTTTTATCCGGCGCGCCTTTGGACAGCTTGCGGCAATTGACGACCTCGATAAACGGCGCGTCAGAAGCTTGGCTGTGAGATATTCGGCTCAGGGTGCCCCGGCGGTCAGGGCTTGGACAGCTTGCTCTGATTCTTGCGTTTACTAAACGGCGCGTCAGAAGTTGGATGAATGGTCGATTTATTTACTTTATAATACATCGCATAAAATAGGGACACGGTGCGTTTGCCGTGTCCTTTTGGTTTTATTTCGTGAATGGAATTATTGACAGATGTAGATTAATATAGTATAATGACTGGCAGATAAGGCAAACCACACTACGGTAGGCGGCTACTCTTGCCCTCGAAAGGGGGCGTTGCAAATGGAATACATAACGGTTATTATCGTTGTAATTGTTATCTTTTTCACTGTACTTGCAATAAATAAGAAATAAACCGCCTCGCCCAAAGTACGGTTTATTTCTAATAATAATATGTCGTTGAGGGCACGCCGCTTATCGGCTTGCCTTATCTATTTTTATTATATCAGATTCACAGCAAAAGTCAAGTCCAAAACCGTGCGGACTTGATTTTTTACTTGCGTATCGCGTGCAAACGTGCTACAATAATAGGGTATATAATGATGTAAAAGAGGTATGACTATGGAATACACATTTTCCGACAGAGTATCGAATCTGAAGCCCAGCGCCATCAGAGAGATCTTTAAGTATGCGGCTGACCCGTCGGTCGTTTCGCTCTCCGCAGGCAACCCTTCGCCCGACGCGTTTCCTGCCAAGGCGATCGAGGAGATCTCGGCACGCGTGCTGCGCGAGAATCCCATCTCCGTTTTGCAGTACAGCGTCACGGAGGGCTACACGCCGCTGCGTCATCACATGCTCGACTACATGAAGCGTGAGCACAACACCGGCAGCGACGCGGACGACATTTTGATCACCACCGGCGCGCAGCAGATCATGGATCTCTGCACCAAGGCGCTCGTCAACGAGGGCGAGGTAGTGCTTGTGGAGGCGCCGTCCTTTATCGGCTCGCTCAACACCTTCCGCAGCTACAACGCCAAGCTGGTCGGCGTGACCGTCGAGCCGGACGGCATGAGCATGACCGAGCTGGAAGAAAAGCTCAAGGCAAATCCCAACGCCAAATTCATCTACACCATTCCGAACTTCCAAAATCCCTCCGGCGTCACCATGAGCCTTGAAAAGCGCAAAAAGATGTATGCACTCGCCAAGGAATACGGCGTACTGATCCTCGAGGACAACCCCTACGGCGACCTGCGCTACAGCGGCGAGAGCCTGCCCAACATCAAAAGCTTTGACACAGACGGCATCGTCATCTACGCCGGCTCGTTCTCCAAGGTCATCTCACCGGGCATGCGCGTTGCCTACACCATCGCGCCCAAGCCGATTTTTCAAAAGCTGGTGGTCTGCAAGCAGGGCAACGACGTGCACACCAACATCTGGTCTCAGGTCGTCTGCGACGAATTCATCACCAAATATGACTTTAACGCGCACCTCCAAATGCTGCGCGACATCTACACCAAAAAGGCGCAGTTCTGCATGGATCTGCTCGACAAATACTGTGCGCCTGCCATCACCTATCACAAGATCGACGGCGGTCTGTTCATCTGGTGCGACCTGCCCCGTGATGTGGACATGCCTGCCTTCTGCAAAAACGCGGTGCTCAACAAGGTCTGCGTCGTGCCGGGCAACGCGTTCCTGGTCAACGAGACCGACGAGTGCCACAGCTTCCGCATCAACTTCTCCACACCCACCGACGAACAGCTCGAAAAGGGTATCAAGATCCTCGGCGAGCTCGCCAATTCCCGATAACGGAGGACAACAACATGGAATCGCAAAAGCAAATCATTTTGACGGGCGACCGCCCCACCGGACGCCTGCACCTCGGCCACTACGTAGGCTCGCTCAAAAGGCGCGTGGAGCTGCAAAACTCCGGCAAATTTGACGAGATCAACATCCTGATCGCCGACGACCAGGCGCTGACCGACAACGCCGACAATCCCGACAAGATCCGCGACAACATCATCAACGTGGTGCTCGACTACCTCTCTGTCGGTCTTGACCCCGAAAAGACGACCATCTGCGTCCAGTCCGCGCTGCCGGCGCTGCACGCGCTCACCTTCTATTACATGAACCTTGTCACGACCGCCCGTCTCGCGCGCAATCCGACCGTAAAGGCGGAGATCCAGATGCGCGGCTTTGCTGACGAGGGCTTGCCCGTCGGCTTCTTCAACTACCCCGTCTCGCAGGCTGCGGACATCACCGCCTTCAACGCCACCGTTGTGCCCGTCGGCGAGGATCAGCTCCCCATGATCGAGCAGACGCGCGAGATCGTCGAGAAGTTCAACCGCCTGTACGGTGAAACGCTCGTGCTGCCCAAGGCGATGATCCCCGAAAACGAGACCCAGCGCCGTTTGCCCGGCGTGGACGGCAAGGCAAAGATGAGCAAATCCCTCGGCAACTGCATCTATCTTTCCGACACCGCCAAGACCATCAAGCAGCAGGTCAACGGCAAAATGTTCACCGACCCCACGCACCTCCGCATTGAGGACCCGGGTCACACCGAGGGCAATGTGGTGTTCACCTACCTCGACGCACTCTGCACCGACGCGCACTTTGCCGAATATCTGCCCGAATATCAGAACCTTGAAGAGATGAAGGCGCACTACCGCCGCGGCGGTCTGGGCGACGGCAAATGCAAAAAATTCCTCATTCAGGTTTTGGAGGAGACCCTCAGCCCGATTCGCGCCGAGCGCGCCAGATGGGAAAAGGACATCGCCTCCGTCTACGACATTTTGGCAGCAGGCACCGCCAAGGCGAGAGAGACAACCGGCGCCACGCTCGCCAAGGTGCAAAAGGCGATGCGCATCGACTATTTTGCCGACCGCAGCATCATCAAGGAATGGGAAAAGCTTTTAAAGAATACATAAGAAAAAATCACCGTGAATCATCGCGGTGATTTTTTATAGTAGTATGCAGTTTCAAAGAATGCTGTTATATAGGAAATCATCATTTTTGCCCCGCCGTTGCAGCATTTCTTCTGACGTCAAAGCGTTTCAAGAGGCGGGATCGGGTGCAGCGTCAAGCTGCTATAGAATAACGCGCCATGCCGCTGCCAAACGGTCGAGCGACCACGCGGCATTTGCCGGACTGGTGGACGGCAGCTTTTGCGCCTTCATCTTGGTGATGGGATAGGAGTATTTTTGATAGAGGTTATACGAGACCGCGCCGTTGCAGAAGATGCGCTCCACGCGGCTGTTGTCCAAGATCACGCGCAAATCGTTGGGCGCCGCGTCTCTGATGGAGCTGTCGGAGGAGCCGGTGATGGTGCAGGACTGAATGGTGTCCCACAGCGCAAGATGGCAGGACAAGATCAGCGCCTTCTTTTCCTCGATCGTCTGCGGCACCGGCGCGTCAAACAGCCGCGGGATCAGCTTCCAAAAACGGTTTTGCGGATGGCCGTAAAAAAACCTCGCCTCGCGCGATTTGACCGACGGAAAGCTCCCCAAGATCAGCACGCGGCTCTCGCTGTCAAACAGCGGCGGAAACGGATGTATCAGCTGCTCAGCCACGGCGGCGCTCCTTTAGCAGACGGCGGATGTGGGCAAAGGTCTTTTCCTCTCCCTCATCACGCAGCATTTCAAGCAGCTCGTTGAGCTGTGCCTCGGTGTTTTCATGCATGCGGTGCTTGCCCTTGACGCGCAGAAAATAAATATACGGCTCCTCGTCGGTGTAGTTGTCCGCCTTGTATATCTTGCTCGCGGCGACCCTGTCGCAGAACATCTCGATCACATAGCGCAGCGGCATCTCCACCGGCTCGGGGCGCTTGGTCTTGGGGTTGTAGTCCGTCCAATACTCATAGTGATGGCGGTTTCTGCCCTTGTGGTGCAGCCACGCCAGCGACGCGCCGTACAGCTCGCGCTCCTTTTCGTTGGGACTGCGGTCGCCCTGATAAAATCTCGCGCCCGGAATAAACTCCGTGGGACTGTATTTGGACAGGTCATGCCGCAAGCCCTGCCACAAAATGCCTGCCTTGGCGCAGTGGGCTATGACAAAGTGACGATGCCTGGTTATTGTTCGAAAATGCTTTATCGGATGTGCCATTTTTATCACCATCATTCAGTATAACATAAAGCGGACGGAATTACAATTTCTTTTGCCAAAATTCTTTAAAACGCTTGCACTATTCCCAAAAATAAGCTATAATAATAAGAAATAACTATTTTGTAATACTTATATCTTTTTTGTTACAGACCATTCGGAAGGGAGGCTATCATCTGAAACGCTACACCATTGCTGTTGTGGGATGGGTCGTTGTGCTTGCCGCGCTCATTTGCGTCATGCTCTCGTATGACACGGCTTCTCCGGTTCCTGCGGCGACCGCCGATTCGGCGCAGCAAAGCCGTTCGGCATACACAAGCCTGCCGGCAGGCGGAACGCTGGTGCTTGCGCTGGCGGACGCGTCGGAAGATGATATGCTGACCGCATGGAAAAGCAGCGACGAAGCGATCGTCACCGTGGACAGCGGCGGCAGGCTGGATGCTGCAAAGGAGGGCGCCGCCGACGTGACGGCGTATTTTTCGGACGGACACACCTACACCTGCCATGTCACGGTCAAAGAAGCCGAGCCGGAACAAAAGGCGGACAAATTCACCACCGCCATCATCGCCAATGAAACCATCGCGGAGCAGAACGCCAAGAACCAAAAGAAAAGCAAAAAGCTCCCCTACCGGCTGCACGTCAACCGCAAGATGAACTGTGTAACCGCCTACACCTACGGTGCAGACGGCAAATATACCGTCCCTGTGCGCACGATGCTCTGCTCCTGCGGCTTGGAAAACACCACCGTCACCGGCATCTACGACATCGGCTTTCACACGATATGGCATCCGCTCGTCAACGACGTCATCGGGCAATACGCCAGCTCCATCGTGGATGACATCATGTTCCACAGCGTCCCTTACACCGATTTTGCCAAGAATTCGCTCAAGGTCGATGAATTCAACAAGCTCGGCGAAGCGGCTTCACGCGGCTGTATCCGTCTGGCGGTCGGCGACGCAAAGTGGATCAACGACAACTGCGCCGAGGGCACGGTCGTCTTTATCTATGAAAACGACATTCCCGGACCGCTCGGCAGACCCGAGGCGATCCGCATCACCGACAAAAAATGCCTTTGGGACCCCACCGATCAAGACAAGGGGAATCCCTACAACAAGTCCTACCCCGTCATCACCGGCGCGGAGGACAAAACCATCACGGCAGGCAGCGGCTTTGACGCGGCGGCAAAGGTCAGGGTGGCGGACTCCTGCGGCAACGACATCACCTACAGGCTCGAAATCATCGGACATGTCAACCCCGACCGCGCCGGCACCTACAAGCTGACCTATCAGGCGACAGACGCGCTGCACCGCAGCACCAAAAAGGACGTGACCATCACCGTCGTCCGTCCCGGGGAGGAAACACCATGACAGAAAAAGAAAAAATGCTTGCCGGCATGCTCTACAACTCCGGCGACGCCGAGCTCATTGAGCTGCGCCTGCGTGCGCACGGTCTGAGCAAGGACTACAACGAATTGTATGACCGCGACACCAAGCGGCGCGACGCGGTCTTGCGCGAGCTGCTCGGCACCCTGCCGCCGAACCTGTTTTTGCAGGGACCCGTGCAGTTTGATTACGGTCTGGTTACGACCTTCGGCAAGGACTGCTACGCGAATTTCAATTTTGTCGTGCTCGACTGCTGCCCAACTGCACCATCGCCACACCGATGCACCCCATGCGCTACAAGGAGCGCAACGGCGTTTATGCCGAGGACGGCAGCTTTGTGTGCCGGGAATATGCCAAGCCGATCACCATCGGCAGCAATTGCTGGATCGCCTCCAACGTGGTCATCTGCGGCGGCGTCACCATCGGCGAGGGCTGCGTCATCGGCGCCGGCAGCGTTGTGACGCGCGACATTCCGGCAAATTCCTTTGCCGCCGGCAACCCGTGCCGCGTGATCAAGCCAATCGACAACGAATGATTTCAGACAAAACGAAAGGCAGAGAGGACAAGCTCCTTTCTGCCTTTGTCATTTTACCTTTTCGTGAAAACCGCTATGTCGCCGCCGCCACTTAGAACGCGGCTATGACAGTAACCACCCCATCAAAAGTAAGAAGCGCGGACTGCCCACCGCGGCAGCGGTCGCGGACTGCCCACCGCGGCAGCGGTCGCGAGCTGCCCACCGTGGCAGCGGTCAATTCTGTTTGCGGACGATTTTGTATTCGTCGTAGAATTGAAAATAATGACAGCTCTTCATGGTTTGGGTGATAAACTTTTCCATCTCGTCCTCGTCGAGGTTGACGTCGCAATAGTCGCCGAATTCCTCGTCGGTCACGTAATGGGCGCATTGTTCGCAATGATCCATTCCGGCACTCCTATATATCATATTTGTCGTAGGTGAACGGCTGATAATTCTCGAGCTGCTCCCACACCTCATCCAAGCTGTATGCCACGGTGTAGAGCTTGTGCACGGCGTCCGCCATAAAATCATTCGCCACCGACTGCTCCATCATATCGAACATCGGGTCGTAAAATTGCAGGGTGTTGAGGATGACGATGGGCTTTTGGTGCCGCCCGAGCTGCTTGAGCGTGATCACCTCAAAAAACTCCTCGAGCGTGCCGATGCCGCCGGGACAAATGACAAACGCGTCCGCCTTGTCCTCCATCACCGCCTTGCGCTCGCGCATGGTCGGCGTGAGGATCAGCTCGCCGTAATCGTCGGTCAGCACCTTTTTTTCCACAAAAAAGTCCGGACTGACGCCGATCAGCGCACCGCCCTTTTCGCGCACACCGCGCGCCACGGCGCCCATAATGCCGTATCTGCCTGCGCCGTAGACCACGCCGCACTGCTTTTCTGCCAAATATCTGCCCAGCTCCTCTGCCGTTTCGATATAACGGCGGTCAATTTGCTCGCTGGAGGAGCCGAATACGCAAATAAACTTCATTCATAAGACCTCTTATTCATAGTTTCTGACAAGCGAGATCACCTTGCCGAGCAGGACGACCTCGTCTACAATGATCGGCTCGTAGCTGTCATTCTCGGGCTGCAAACGGAAATGCCCGTTCTCTTTGTAAAAGCGCTTGACGGTGGCGGAATCCTCCACCAGCGCCACGACGATCTCGCCGTTTTCGGCGACAGGCGTGCGGTTGACGATGACGATATCGTTGTCCAAAATGCCTGCCTTCACCATACTTTCGCCCTGTATCCGCAGCGCAAACAGCTCTCTGCCTCTGCCGAGCTGCTCGGGCACCGGCACATAGCACTCCACGTCCTCAATGGCGACGATCGGGTTACCTGCCGCGACCCTGCCCAGAACGGGAACGCTGAGGCTCTTTTCCTCACCGGTGATTTGAATACAGCGGTTCACGCCGTGCTCGCGGACGATAAAGCCCTTTTCTTCCAGTGCCTTGAGGTGATGGTGGACGGTGGAGGTGGAGCTGAGACCAACCTCGTCGCAGATCTCGCGCACCGAGGGAACGCGTCCGTCGGCGGAACAGCGCTTGAGATAATCCAAAATGCGGAGCTGACTTTTGCTTAACGGCTTCATAATGACACCTACCCTTTTATACTATTCCTATTATAGCACAACCGTTCCGAAAAATCAAACGTTTGTTCAGATAATTTTGCTTTTTTCTGAATATTTTTTTAAAATTCAACCGAACTTCAATTGAAATTCACACAGTTTTCATAAAGATATTGTTTAATATAACTGTACTCAAGAGACGGAACCGCAACCGTCGAGTATATTGTTCTACCCTCCTCAATATGAGCCGCCTCAGAGGCTCATATTTGTACCCCTCATTTTTTACAGACAAACGGAACAGCGTGTACCTTCTCCCGGTACACGTTGTTTCGTTTGTTGCTATAGGGTGGAATACGCCGTTTTTCGCTGCCGGCGAAACTTTCCTTGAACGGGTGCCTTGTCACGCCGCAAAAGGCTTGCTAAATTCGGATTTATTTGCTATGATAGTAGCAGCAAACAAAAGGAGATGTTATGATGAAAATAAAACCGATCATGACCGCAGCCTGTGCCGCCGCACTGGTGCTCGGCGCTGCCGCCTGTGGGGCACCGACACCTGTCTCCAAGGCGGACATGCTGGGGACCACAGCCTCCGACACAACGGAGACCGGCGCCGCCACGGCGGCTGTCACCACGGTCGCGCCGACGACCGAAGCACCTGCGCGCCGTGTGGAGGACTATGTGATCACCGCAAAAGAGCGCCAAATCGCCTATAACGGCGCGTTTCAGCTGACCGGCGAGGAACCGCGCACAAGCGAAACCGCCACCGCGCGTTTGCCGGAGCTGCGGCTGGACAACCCGGACGCCGCCGCCGTGAACGCCGAGATACACGAGCGTCTGGACAGCCTGTTCAACGGCTATGACAACAACGGCTATGTGAACGCCAGAGCGGACTACACCGCGGCGCTCAACGGCAACCAGATTTTGAGCCTTGCCGTTGAAACGCGCTCGGTGGACACGCCCAACAGCTTTTTTATGGTCTATAATTTTAATGTGGAGACAGGCAACCGCCTGACGCGCGACGAGGTGGCAGCGATCGCCGGCACAACGACGCAGGACGTGCTGGGCGAGATCATCGACGACATCAACACGCGCTGTGACAATTTGGATGTGTCGGGCGGTATGCTTGACCAAATGGAACGTTCAAGAGCGCGTTCGCTGGCGCAGGAGAATTTGGATCAGGCGCAGTTTTTCTTTGACGAGAACGGCGTGCTCAACGCAGTCTATCGTTATTACTGGATAGCCGGCGCCGAAAACTACGGCGCACTCCTCAAAACAAGCTTTGTGTGTCAATTGCAACGGTGACGCCGGCAGCGTGTCGCTGCACCCAATTCCGCCTATTGACAGATGGCGGTGTAGATAAGGTTCTGCAACGGCGGTGTTATAAATGGCGTTAAGGATAACTTTTTTACGGTATGTTGTAAAGATATGATAGACAGCAATTGGCAACGGCGGAATCAAGCAAGGTGTTGCAGGCAGCGGTGACGATTAGCCCTTACAAAAACGCATACTCAAAAACAGAGGTTGACTCGCACGAGCCAACCTCTTTCTTATTGTATAGGAATTTTGCGTTTTGTTTCCACCGCTGATGACGGATCATTCCTCTCCGGCAGGAGCTTCTGTCGGTTCATCGGGATAACCCTCAAGCTGTACGCCTGCATAGCGCGGCATACCGGTACCGGCAGGGATGACCTTACCGATGAGCACGTTCTCCTTCAAGCCGACCAACGGATCGATCTTGCCCTTGATGGCGGCGTCGGTGAGCACTCTCGTGGTCTCCTGGAAGGAGGCTGCTGACAGGAAGCTGTCGGTCGCGAGCGCTGCCTTGGTGATACCGAGCAGCATTTGGGTAAAGGTCGCCACGCGCAGCCCTTCTTCGCCTGCGGCAATGCGCTTTTTGATCTGCTCGTTCTCATAGAGCACGTCGTTCTTGTCGTACATCTGACCGGACATAAAGCCTGTGCTGCCCGGATCCTCCATCTTGACGCGGCGCATCATCTGACGGACAATGACCTCAATGTGCTTGTCGTTGATTTCAACACCCTGCAAGCGGTAGGTGGACTGCACCTCGGAGATGAGGTAGTTCATGACCGCCTCGGCGCCGAGAATGTCGAGAATGTCGTGCGGATTGAGCGCACCGTCGGTGATTTTGTCACCCTTTTTGATCTCCTGACCCTCAATGACCCTCACGCGGAAGCCGAACGGGATCAGATAGGTTTTTTCTTCGGCAGTCTCGGTATTGAACACGACCGCATGGCGTGCGCCCTTGATCTCCTCAAAGCGCACCACACCGTCGATCTCGGTCATAATGGCAAGGCTCTTGGGCTTTCTCGCCTCAAACAGCTCCTCAACACGCGGAAGACCCTGTGTGATATCCTCACCGCCTGCAACACCGCCGGTGTGGAAGGTACGCATGGTAAGCTGTGTACCGGGTTCACCGATGGACTGTGCCGCGATGATACCGACGGCTTCACCGACGGTCACGGGCTGGCGGTTAGCAAGGTTGGCGCCGTAGCACTTGCGGCAGGCGCCGTGCTTGGCGCGGCATTCGAGCACCGAACGGATCTTGACGCTCTCTGCGCCGGAGCTGCAAATGATATCTGCCTCTTTGTCGCCCATCATGGTGTTCTTGGAAACGAGCACATTGCCGTTCTCGTCGCAGAAATCGTCGAGCAAAAAGCGGCCGATCAGTCTCTCGTGGAGCGGCTCAATGACGTTGTTCTCGCCTGCCTTGATGTCGAAGATCTCAAGACCCTCTGTGGTGCCGCAATCCTCGTCGCGGATGATGACCTCCTGCGAAACATCGACCAGACGACGGGTCAGATAACCCGAGTCAGCGGTACGGAGCGCGGTATCGGCAAGACCCTTACGCGCGCCGCGCGAGGAGATGAAGTATTCCAAAATGTTCAGACCTTCACGGTAGTTTGCACGGATCGGGATCTCGATCGTCTTACCGGAGGTGTTGGCGATCAGTCCGCGCATGCCGGCGAGCTGACGGATCTGGCTCATACTACCACGCGCACCGGAGTCCGCCATCATATAGATCGGGTTGTATTGGTCGAGGTTCTTTTGCAGCTCACTGGTAACGTCGTCGGTCGCCTTGTTCCAAATGCGGAGGATCTCCTCGTAGCGTTCCTCGTCGCTGCGCAGACCCATCATGTATTCCTCGCGGATCGAATCGACCTCTTTTTCCGCCTGTGCAATGATCTCCTTCTTCTTGGGAGGGATCACCGCGTCGCAGACCGCGACGGTCAGCGCACCGATGGTGGAATACTTGTAGCCCTGTGCCTTGATGTCGTCCAGCAGCACACTGGTGCGCGCTGTGCCGTGCTTCTTGATGGAAGCGTCTATGATCTTTTTGAGTCCGGACTTGCCGACGAGGAAGTCCACCTCAAACTTGAACTTATTTTCGGGAATAGATCTGTCAACAAAGCCCAGATCCTGCGGGATCGGATTGTTGAAGATGATCTTGCCGATGGTGGTTTCCACCAGCGCAGACTGCATCACGCCGTCGATCTCCATTTCGCGGCGTACCTTGATTTTGGAGTGCAGCTCGATAACACCGGTCTGATATGCCATCATAACCTCGTCCACGTTGCGGAACACCTTGCCCTCGCCGCGCTCACCGGGCTTGTCGAGGGTGAGGTAGTAGGAGCCGAGGATCATATCCTGCGTCGGCACCGCGACCGGCTGACCGTCGGAGGGCTTGAGCAGGTTGCCTGCCGCCAGCATGAGGAAGCGTGCCTCTGCCTGCGCCTCTGCGGAGAGCGGCACGTGCACCGCCATCTGGTCGCCGTCAAAGTCGGCGTTGAACGCGGTACAAACCAGCGGATGCAGCTTGATGGCGCGGCCCTCTACGAGCACCGGCTCAAATGCCTGGATGCCGAGTCTGTGCAGGGTTGGCGCACGGTTGAGCATGACGGGATGACCCTTGATGACGACCTCGAGTGCGTCCCAAACGTTCTCCTTGGCGCGTTCCACGGCTTTTCGTGCGGACTTGATGTTCTGCTCCGCCTTGGTCTCGACCAGGCGCTTCATCACAAACGGCTTGAACAGCTCCAGCGCCATCTCCTTGGGCAGACCGCACTGGTACATCTTCAGCTCAGGGCCGACGACGATGACCGAACGGCCGGAGTAGTCAACACGCTTGCCGAGCAGGTTTTGACGGAAGCGTCCCTGCTTGCCCTTCAGCATATCGGAAAGGGATTTGAGCGCGCGGTTGTTGGGGCCGGTGACGGGTCTGCCGCGTCTGCCGTTGTCGATCAGCGCGTCAACGGATTCCTGCAGCATGCGCTTTTCGTTGCGGATAATGATTTCGGGCGCGTTCAGCTCGAGCAGCTTTTTGAGACGGTTGTTGCGGTTGATCACACGGCGGTAGAGGTCGTTGAGGTCGCTTGTCGCAAAACGGCCGCCGTCGAGCTGTACCATCGGACGGATGTCCGGCGGAATGACCGGCACCACGTCGAGGATCATCCACTCGGGACGGTTGCCCGACAAACGGAAGCTCTCCACCACGTCCAGGCGCTTGAGCAGACGGATGCGCTTCTGACCCGAGGCAGCCTCCAGCTCCTCGTGCAGCTGCGCGGAAAGCGCGTCGAGGTCGATCTCTTCGAGCAGCAGCTTGATGGACTCGGCGCCCATGCCTGCCTTGAAGTCGTCCTCATATTTTTCGCGCATATCGTTGTATTCGGTTTCGGAAAGGCACTGGTACTTTGCCAGATCGCGGCAGTCGCCGGGGTCGGTGACGATGTACTGCGAGAAGTAGAGCACATTCTCGAGCACCTTGGGCGAGATGTCGAGCATGAGCGCGATACGCGACGGAATGCCCTTGAAGTACCAGATGTGGGAGACGGGAGCGGCAAGCTCGATGTGACCCATGCGCTCGCGTCTGACCTTGGAACGGGTGACCTCGACGCCGCAGCGGTCGCAGATCTTGCCCTTGAAACGGATCCTTTTATATTTGCCGCAGTGACACTCCCAGTCCTTGGTGGGTCCGAAGATGCGCTCGCAGAACAGACCCTCGCGCTCGGGCTTGAGTGTGCGGTAGTTGATGGTTTCGGGCTTTTTGACCTCACCGTAGGACCACGCGCGAATCTGGTCGGGAGAAGCAAGTCCGATTTTTATGGAATCAAAAACATTGTTGTCGATCATATTTACTTTACTTCCTCCTTATAATTCGTCGGTGCCAAAGTCGTCAAAGAGGCTGTCAAAGCCGTCGTCATATTCTTCGTCGGACAGCGAATCATCAAACATGTTGTCGTCCTCGCCGCCTTCGTCGAGGGTGTAGCCGTCCATAGAGGTCATTACATCCTCTTCATCGAACTCGGAAGCCGCTGCATCGGCGATCTCCTCGTCCTCGTCAAACTTCTGCTTGATGTCGATCTCTTCGCCCTGCTGGTCGAGCACGCGCACATCGAGGGAGAGCGACTGCAGCTCCTTGATCAGTACGCGGAAGGACTCGGGAATGCCCGGCGTCGGGATGTTCTGACCCTTGACGATGCTCTCGTAGGTCTTGACACGGCCTACCACGTCGTCGGACTTGACGGTCAGGATCTCCTGCAGGGTATAGGCGGCGCCGTAAGCCTCCAGCGCCCAAACCTCCATTTCACCAAAGCGCTGTCCGCCGAACTGCGCCTTGCCGCCGAGCGGCTGCTGGGTAACAAGGGAGTAGGGACCGGTGCTTCTGGCGTGTATCTTTTCATCAACCAAGTGATGGAGCTTTAAGTAGTACATGTAGCCGACGGTGACCGGGTTGTCAAACGGCTCGCCGGTACGTCCGTCGATCAGCGTCGTCTTGCCGTTTTCGTTGTAGCCGGCGTCCTTGAGAGCGGCAAAGATGTCGTCCTCGTGCGCGCCGTCAAAAACAGGCGTCATGATCTTCCAGCCAAGCGCCTTGGCGGCGTAGCCGAGGTGAACCTCGAGCACCTGACCGATGTTCATACGGGAAGGTACGCCCAAGGGGTTGAGCACGATGTCGAGCGGCGTGCCGTCGGGCAGGAAGGGCATATCCTCCACCGGGAGAATACGCGACACAACACCCTTGTTGCCGTGTCGGCCTGCCATCTTGTCGCCGACGCTGATCTTGCGCTTGAGCGCAAGGTAGACGCGCACGACCTTGTTGACGCCGGGCTGCAGCTCGTTGCGGCTCTCGGCACGGGTAAAGACCTTGACGTCCACGACCGTGCCCTGCTCGCCGTGCGGCACGCGCAGGGAGGTGTCTCTGACCTCTCTCGCCTTTTCGCCGAAGATGGCGCGCAGCAGTCTTTCCTCGGCGGTCAGCTCGGTCTCGCCCTTGGGCGTCACCTTGCCGACGAGGATGTCGCCTGCCTTGACCTCGGAGCCGATCTGGATAATGCCGTCCTCGTCGAGGTATTTGAGCATATCCTCACCGACGTTGGGGATGTCACGTGTGATCTCTTCGGGGCCGAGCTTGGTGTCTCGCGCCTCGGTGTCGTATTCTTCGATATGGATAGAGGTATATACGTCGTCGCGCACGATCTTTTCGTTGAGCAAAACGGCGTCCTCGTAGTTGTAGCCTTCCCAGGTCATAAAGCCGATGAGCGCGTTCTTGCCGAGCGCGATCTCGCCGTTTTCGGTAGCGGGACCGTCGGCGAGCACCTCGCCCTTTTTGACGCGCTGACCGCGCGAGACGATCGGCTTTTGGTTAAAGCAGGTGCCCTGGTTGGAGCGCAGGAACTTGATGACCTCGTAGTCCTTGACGGTGCCGTTGTCGTACTGCACGCGAATGGTACGCGCGTCCACGCTCATCACGATACCGTCGTCCTCGGCGAGGATGCAAACGCCGGAGTCGGTGCCTGCCTTGTATTCCATTCCGGTGCCGACGATAGGCGCCTGCGACTGCAAAAGCGGCACAGCCTGACGCTGCATGTTCGCGCCCATCAGCGCGCGGTTGGCGTCGTCGTTCTCGAGGAACGGGATCATCGCGGTCGCCACGGACACGACCATCTTAGGCGAAACGTCCATGTAGTCAAAGCGCTCGGCAGGCAGCTCCACAAACTCGTCGCGGTAGCGGCCTACGACTCTGGAATGAACGAATCTGCCGTTCTCGTCGAGCGGCTCGTTCGCCTGCGCCACATAGTAGTTGTCCTCCACGTCGGCGGTCATGTAGACGACGTCGTCGGTGACAACGCCGGTTTCTTTGTCGATCCTGCGGAAGGGAGCCTCCACAAAGCCGTATTTATTGATTTTCGCAAAGGATGCGAGATAGGAGATCAGACCGATGTTCGGACCTTCCGGCGTCTCGATAGGACACATTCTGCCGTAGTGGGTGTAGTGAACGTCACGCACCTCAAATCCGGCGCGGTCACGGGACAAACCGCCGGGACCCAGCGCGGACAAACGGCGCTTGTGCGTCAGCTCCGCGAGCGGGTTGGTCTGATCCATAAACTGTGACAGAGGCGAGGAGCCGAAGAACTCCTTGATCGCCGCTGTGACAGGACGGATGTTGATGAGGGAATTGGGGGACAGGCTGTCCATATCCTGCGACTGGGTGGTCATTCTCTCGCGGACGACACGCTCCAGACGGGAGAAGCCGATGCGGAACTGGTTTTGGAGCAGCTCGCCCACGCAGCGGATACGTCTGTTGCCCAGGTTGTCAATGTCGTCGGTGTTGCCGACGCCGCGCGCCACGCAGTTGAGGTAGTTGATGGTGGCAAAAATATCGTCAACGGTGATGTAGTTGGGCACCAGCTCGTCGGCTCTTTCGCGCAGGAGCTCCTTGAGCTCTTCTTCGCTCTGCGCCGCGTCGAGCACCTCGCAGAGCACGTCAAACGAAACGTTCTCGCGGATGCCGCATTCCGCCTCCGCGTCAAAGTCCACATACTTGGAGATGTCTACCATGTTGTTGGAGATGACCTTGACAGGGGCGTCGTCGTTGCCCTTGACATAGACGACCTTGACGCCGGCGTTCTCGATCTCGAGCGCCTTTTCCTTGGAGATCTTGTCGCCGGCAAGCGCCATCACCTCACCGGTGCGCGGATTGGCGACCGCCTCGGTCAGCCTCTTGCCCTCAAGGCGGTTGGCGATGCCGAGCTTTTTGTTGTATTTGTATCTGCCCACGCGCGACATGTCGTAGCGGTTGGGATCAAAAAACAGGTTGTGGATGTGGGTCTGCGCGCTGTCCACCGTCGGCGGCTCCGACGGGCGGAGCTTTTTGTAGACCTCGATCAAGCCCTCCTCGATATTGTGCGCCTGATCCTTTTCGATGGTCGCCTTCATGCGCGGATCGTCGCCGAAGAAATCAAGGATCTCGGCGTCGGTGCCCATGCCGAGCGCACGGATAAAGGAAGTGACAGGCAGCTTGCGGTTTTTGTCGATACGGACATAGAACACGTCGTTGACGTCGGTCTCATATTCGAGCCATGCACCGCGGTTCGGGATAACGGTGGTGGAATACAGCTCCTTGCCGGTCTTGTCGTGATCCATTTTATAGTAAACGCCCGGAGAACGCACCAACTGCGAAACGATGACACGCTCCGCACCGTTGATAACGAAGGTGCCGCTGGGAGTCATCAGCGGAAAATCACCCATAAAGACGTTGCTCTCTTTGATTTCGCCCGTCGCCTTGTTGAGCAGACGCGCGGTCACGCGAAGCGCCGCGGAATAGGTGGCGTCGCGCACCTTACATTCGATGACGCTGTAGTTGGGGTGGTCAACATCGAGGGTGTAGTCGATAAAGTCGAGCACGAGGTTGTCCTGATAGTCGGTGATGCCCGACACATCCTTAAAGACCTCCTTGAGACCTTCTTCGAGGAACCAGCGGTAGGATTCCTTTTGCACCTCAATGAGATTGGGCATATCAATGACTTCTTCGATCTTGCCAAAGCTCATGCGTTCGGTGTTGCCAAGCTTTACGGGTTTGACATTAACCATAGGCGTATCACTCCTTGTTTTTACAGTATGGGTATTGCTTGTGCGGTAGTGCTGTATTAACCATTCTTTGACCTGCCGGTGAGGAACACTTCGCAAAGCGCTCGTGCTCCGAAAGCAAGATTGGGTACACGTTGCACAAAAACGGAACGATAATTTTCAACAATTTGTATCTTGACAGAAAAGAGATTTTGTGATAATATCCCTTTGTTAAAGATAGTTTTTTGCGGAAAGTTTCGGCGCTTTCGGCGCATACCCCCATTATGGTACATTATACTATTCTACGCTCCCGTAGGGCTTTTGTCAAGGGTTTTTTCAAAAATTTTAACACTTTTTTAATAGTTAGTGCTCCAAAGGAATTTTTTGTCCTTGGAGCTTCTTTTTGAAGGCAAAAGGAACACTTGGCACCGTGTACGGATTTGCGCGTCCGCAGCCTGTCCATATTTTCACACAAATGCGCAAAAAATCAGTTGACTAAAAATTGATATTGGCTTATAATGGAAATACCAAGGGAGGGACGCGCCGTGACACAATCAAGAACAGCCATTCGGCTTTCCGCGCTCGCGGTGACGCTCGGCCTGCTGCTGACCGTTGTGCCGCTGCACATGCTCAAGGCAGGCGCTGTTCCGGCTGAGATCCGCGGCGTGACCGTGGCAAAGGTGCTCGGCTTGCAGGACGAAAAGTACCTCTCGTGGCTCGAATCACACGCGCGCGATTCCTATTATATCGGCACACCCTACATTAGCGGCGACCACCGCAACCCCAACGGCGACTGTCAGGACGCGCACGGCTCTGCCGATTCGGTCGGCGTTGCCGCCATGAACGACCTCGGCTTTGTCTGGCATGTGCTCGCGCAGGCGACCAAGGCGAGCGGCGGCAAGGTGTCGGAGATCCCCTACGACGGCGGCACGCGCTGGTACACCTTTTATATGGCGAACACCATCAGCCGCAAATATTTTGCGTCCAAGGACGAAATGCTCGGCTCGGGCTATCTCACCAAGGGCGATTTGATTTTTATGTTTGACAACAACGCGGAATCGGAGCAGAGCAGCCGCCACCGCGTCGGCATTTATTGGGGCGACGGCCATTCCGACGAGCTGTGGTGCAGCACCAATGACTACGCCGCCGCACAGCAGGGCAACGCGATCGGCGCCATCCGGCCGGTTCGGGAGGACAACACGCTCTATGTCGCGGTCAAGATCACGACCTCCGAAAACGCGCTTCCCACCACCCAGCCGCTCACCATCACACCGCGCTCCGCAGGCAGACGGAACCCCAAGCCGCCGCGTCAGACCGAAAATACTGCCGGCGCATGGATCACCCTCGGGCTGCTGACCGCCGCCACCGCCGGCGTGATCGTTTTGGATATTCGAAAGCGAAAGAGACGCTCGTGGAAGCACTGATTTGTTGAAGCAAGATTTCATTTAAAGTAAAAACCGGTTCCCGTGAGGAGCCGGTTTTATATCATATTTACTTCCACAGCAAGGTCGGCAGCGCCAGCCATTCGCGGACGGTGTAGGTCGGGACGAACACCCAGTCGGTATCGGCGCAGACCGCACCGAGCTTGCCGGTGACGCCCTGCTTTTGCGCGATCAGCTTGGCGCGGAATTGATGGAAGCCGTCCGTCACCACCGCTATGTCGGGGTTCAGTCCGTTCTGCCCGATCAGCTGCATGGAGAACGCGAAATTCTCCTTGGTGTCGGTCGCCTTGTCCTCCTTGATGAGCCGCTGCGGATCAATGCCCTCGGCGACCATCACGTTGTACATGCAGTCCGCCTCGCTGATCTGCTCGTCACTGCCCTTGCCGCCGGTCAGCACCGCCTTGGCTTCGGGGTTTTCCTGCAAATAGCGCTCCGCCGCTTGAATACGCCCGTACAGGATCACCGAGGGATTGGTTCCCTTGACCTGCGCGCCCAGCACCACCGCCGTGGCGTTCGGCGCCGGTGTATCGCTGCACGCCAGCAGAATGGCGCCGGTGACGACCGCGCCGTAGAGCAGAAAAATCGCGTAGCATACGTTGATCACCCGAAACAGCCACCGCGTCACGGCATACCGCTTGAACAAACGCGGCAGCGGCGTGACGCAGAGCACCAGCATCCAGCCGCAAAGCGCCATGCCGGTGAGGTTGCCGATGTTGAGCAAGCCGTATTTGAACACCGGCGCGATAAACGCCACCAGCCCGACGGCAGCCGCGACGGCGCCGAGGATCCTGCCTGTCATTTTTAAAATCTTCATAGCTCCCCCTATTCAAAATAAGGAATACCAAAAGCGGTATTCCTTATACTTTTATCTATGCGTTTTTTGCGTTTTTCTCGGTGATATATTTGTCGATCGACCTTGCCGCCGCTTTTCCCTCGCCCATCGCAAGGATAACGGTCGCCGCGCCGGTGACAGCGTCGCCGCCGGCAAAAACGCCCTCGCGCGTGGTCGCGGTGGTCTCGTCTACGATGATGCCGCCCCATTTTTGGGTCTCCAGACCCTCGGTGGTGGATTTGATCAGCGGATTCGGCGAGGTGCCGATCGCCATGATCACGCAGTCCACCTCCAAGGTGAACATGCTGTCGGGCACCCTGACGGGACGGCGTCTGCCGCTCGCGTCGGGCTCGCCCAGCTCCATGCGCTCGCAGCGGACCGCCTTGACAAAGTCCTCCTCATTGCCGAGGATCTCCACGGGATTGGTGAGCATCATAAATTCCACGCCCTCTTCCTTGGCGTGATGTACCTCCTCACGGCGTGCAGGCAGCTCCTCCTCGCTGCGGCGGTACATGATGAACACCTTTTCCGCGCCGATACGCAGCGCCGAACGCGCCGCGTCCATCGCCACGTTGCCGCCGCCGACGACCGCCACCTTTTTGGCGTGCATGATCGGGGTCAGCGCGTTGTGCTTGTATGCCTTCATCAAATTGGTGCGCGTCAAAAACTCGTTGGCGGAATAGACGCCGCAAAGGTTCTCGCCCGGAATGCCCATAAAGCGCGGCAAGCCGGCGCCGGAACCGATGAATACCGCCTCAAAGCCGTATTCACCCATCAGCTCGTCGATGGAGAGCACCTTGCCGATGACCATGTTGGTCTCGATCTTGACGCCCATCGCCTTGAGGTTGTCCACTTCCTTCTGCACGATGTCCTTGGGCAGACGGAACTCGGGAATACCGTAGACCAGCACGCCGCCGGCGAGATGCAGCGCCTCAAACACCGTGACCGCGTAGCCCTTTTTGGCGAGGTCGCCGGCACAGGTCAGTCCGGAGGGACCCGAACCGATGACCGCCACCTTGTGACCGTTGGGAGCAGGCAGGCTGACCTGCTGCCGGGGCTGGTTGTTGTGCCGGTCGGCGACAAAGCGCTCCAGTCTGCCAATGCCGACCGGGTCGCCCTTGATGCCGCGCACGCAGACCTTTTCGCACTGGTTCTCCTGCGGACATACCCTGCCGCAGACAGCCGGCAGATTGCTTGCATCGGCAATGATGTCATAAGCAGCGTCGTAGTCGCCCTTGACGATCTGCTGAATAAAATCGGGGATCTGAATGTGTACCGGACAGCCGCTCACGCAGGGACGGTGCTTGCAGTTGAGGCAGCGCGCCGCCTCCTCCTGTGCCATCTCCTCGGTGTAGCCCTGTGACACCTCCAAAAAGTTGTGCGCACGCACCTTGGGGTCCTGTGAGGGCATGGGCGTTTTGTGCGGATTCATATTCGGCATGTCACTGCACCTCCTTGTTGAGCAGATTGCATGTGGCTTCGTAGGCGTGGCGCTCAAATTTGCGGTACATCGCCGTGCGCTTCATCGCCTCGTCAAAATCGACCTTAAAGCCGTCAAAGTCGGGTCCGTCCACGCAGGCGAATTTTGTCTCGCCGCCCACCGTCAGGCGGCAGCCGCCGCACATGCCGGTGCCGTCGATCATGATCGGGTTCATCGAAACCGTTGTCGGGATGCCGAACGGACGCGTGGTCTCGACCACAAATTTCATCATCAGCAGGGGTCCGATGGCGATCACCATGTCATATTGCTCGCCGCTCTCGATCAGCGCCTTGAGCGGAGCGGTCACAACACCCTTTTCGCCGTAGGAGCCGTCGTCGGTCATAATGATATATTTGTCGGAGCAGGCAGTGAACTCCTCCTCCAAAATCACAAAGTCACGGTTGCGGAAGCCCACGATGCTGTGTACCTCGCAGCCCATTTGGTGCAGCTTTTGCGCGATGGGCATGGCGATGGCGCAGCCTACGCCGCCGCCGACGACACAGACCTTTTTGAGTCCGTTTAGCTCGGTCGGCTTGCCGAGAGGGCCGGCAAAATCGGCGAGAGAATCGCCCGCCTCGAGTGTGTTGAGCTGACGCGTCGTCGCCCCGACGATCTGAAAGATAATGCAAACCGTGCCGCGCTGCGTGTCGGTGCCGGAGATCGTCAGCGGAATGCGCTCGCCGTCGCTTGTGGCGCGCAAAATAACGAACTGTCCCGGCTCCGCTTTTTTGGCAACCAGCGGCGCTTCGATCTGCATCAGGGTGATATTGCGGCTCAACGGCCTTTTTTCCACGATTTTATACATAAACATCCTCCTCGGACAGCAGCTTCGATCCATTTTTCTGTCCATATTTTATCATATATACAGACCGTTTTCAACTGTTTTTTTCTATGGGTTATTTTGCAAAAAAGTCTTTACTATTGCAGATTAATTTGGTACAATGTGTATAGGAATCCTTTGATTCTCTGCATCCGACTGCGTATGAAAAATCTACCTTGAAAGGATAGTGACAATATGGCAAATTTAAAAAGAAAAGTCGTGCTGGTGGGCACAGGTATGGTCGGTATGAGCTTTGCTTATGCGGCGCTGAACCAGAGCGTCTGCGATGAGCTGGTGCTGGTTGACCTCAACGAAGTGCGTGCAAGAGGCGAGGCAATGGACCTCAACCACGGCTTGGCGTTCTCCAACTCCAGCATGCAGATCTACTTTGGCAGCTACGCCGACTGCTCCGATGCGGACATCGTTGTGATTTGCGCCGGCGTTGCCCAAAAGGAAGGCGAGACCCGTTTGCAGCTGCTTGCCCGCAACTACAAGGTGTTTGAATCCATCGTGCCGCGCGTGGTTTCGTCCGGCTTCAAGGGCATTTTCCTTGTCGCCACCAACCCGGTTGACATCATGACGCGTATCACCTATGAGCTGAGCGGCTTCAACTCCGCCAAGGTCATCGGCAGCGGCACCACCCTCGACACTGCGCGTCTGCGCTATTTGCTGGGCAGCTATTTTGAGGTAGATCCGCGCCACATGCACGCCTATGTGATCGGCGAGCACGGCGACAGCGAGTTTGTTCCGTGGAGCCAGGCGATCATGGCGGTGTCGCCCGTCTATGACGTGATCGCCGACAACCAGAACCGCTACAAATTTGAGGACCTTGACAAGATCGAGGAGGAGGTGCGCACCGCCGCCTATCAGATCATCAAGGCAAAGGGCAGCACCTACTACGGCATCGGCATGGCGATCTGCCGCATCGTGCGCGCGATTTTCCACAACGAAAACAGCGTGTTCACCGTTTCTGTCCGCCTGCGCGGCGAATACGGTCTGCGCAAGGAGGTCTTTATCGGCCATCCCTGCATCATCAACAGCAACGGCGCCAACCGCAATCTTGAGCTGAAGCTGATGACCAAGGAGATCGAGCAGTTCAAGCAGTCCTATGAGATCCTTGACGAAAGCTTTTTGTCCATTTCCAAATAACCGACCGACAATCCAATAACAAATCAAAAAGCGGGAAACTCACTTCCCGCTTTTTTCTGTGTGCATTTTTAATGGAAAACCGGTAACGATCCAACACGCCGCGTCAAAACGCGGGAACACATCTCTCCGCACCTTCAAACGTCAGCAGCGCGGATCGCCCACCGCGGCAGCGGTCGCGGATCGCCCACCGCGGCAGCGGTCGCGGATCGCCCACCGCGGCAGCGGTCAGCGGTTTAGACGAAGTCGATGTCGCCCTCGTATTTGCTTTTGAAAATATCGAACAGCTTATCAAGCAGCGCCTCGTCGTCGATGCTGGCATATTCTTCGGTTTCGTCGTCAATTACGTTAATCTTGAGAATAACCACCTCGTCGGCATCCTCGTCGTTTTCGATCAGAACGATGTACTCCTCACCCTCATACTCTACAACGTCGAGAAACTCGAATTCAACCTCGTTGCCCTCTTCATCCTCCAGCGTGATCAGAGCACCTTCGTTGTCCATTTCTTCCATGAGTTCTTCGTCAGCCATAACAATCTCCTTTCCGAAAGAGCATGCTTTTGCGCTTCTTTCAATATATCATACAGTATATCATAAACAAGCAAAATGTCAATAGTTTTCCGCACGGCAAATTTCTGCCAGCATACAGACGACCGCTATATCTTTACCCTAAAATTGTTGCCGCACTTGGGACAGCGTACGCCGTGGTCGCCCTTTTGGTTGCGGACGCGCAGCTGCGCCTTGCAGGACGGACATTTGAGATATTTGTAATCCTTGCGCTCCCTGAACTTTTTGATTTGCAGCCTGACCCATTTTGACGCAGGGTCATACACCTTTTTGAAACGGCGGTTTTCGAGCGCACGCATGTTGATATTCCGCGAAAGCGCGCGAAAAACCACCAGCGCCACCAAGCCCATTTCTATCGCCAGCAAAACCAAACTGGCAATGTGGTTCCACACAAATACGTTCACCAGCCAAAGCAGTACCGAGAGCACCAGCAAAAAGCCGCTGAGCGTATCAAAACCGTATCTGCCTATCATAAACTGACGAAATTTTTCCAAGAATCCCATAGCTGCCTCCTGTGAATCAAATAATATAATCGGCGCAAAAATATAAAAACTGCATGTCCGCGACCATCGCCGAATGTCCGGTTTTGACAACGATGATCTTGCCCAGCTCCGCACTCAGCTTGGCGGCTCTGTCGGCACTGTCAAAATCGCCGTCGCCGCGGTCAAAGCGGTCGCGGAATTCCTCCTCCGTCATCACAACGGAGTTGTAACCCTCAAACACGTGCAGCTGCTCCCAGTCGATCAGGTGATATTCCTGCCGCACGAGCTGAATCCCGATGTCGGCGTTGCGCATGCTGCCGATGTAATAGGGCGCGTCGCCGAGGAACATGCCAACCTTGAAGGAGCCGATGGACACGGTCAAATCGGAATTGACAGCGATCGCCGCCTCGCCGGTGTCCCCGTTGACGCCGCTGTTGATGTCGGCGCTGATGATGTAGGCGGAGCAGGCGTTGATCAGCTCGATCGCCGTGCGCATTTCGCCGCGCACCTCGCCCGAAAAGCCGGTGCCGAGCAGGCAGTCCACCACAATATCATAGCCGGTGAACGGCGCAGGAACGCGGAGATCGCCCTCCTCTGCGCCCTTGGACATGGCGGTTTGATAGTAAAACAAACCGTCCTTGGAGAATTTTTCGTTCACGCGAAAGATGGTCGGCGTGATGCCGTTTTCGAGCAGCACACAAGCGAGCGCGTAGCCGTCGCCGCCGTTGTTGCCGGAGCCGCAGACGATCGCAATTTTTCCGACAAACCGCACCGCCTGAAAGAGTCCCAGCGCCGCGCGGTACATCAGCTCCGCAGAGGTCACGCCGGAGGCGATAGTCTGTGCGTCGCTGTCGCGCATATTTTGAACCGTTACAACATTTGGCAAAGTCATTGTGTTATCCTTTCGTCCTGTGCCGCGTCATATGCCACCTGCGCGGCTTCCACATCCTTGTTGCAGGTGAGCAAGATCAGCTTGGCTGAGCTGAACAGATCGTTGTACAGACTGAGCAGATTGCTCATGGTCTCCTTGGTTTTCGGCAGGAGCGTCGCCTCCAACAGCTGCTTGAGAACAACGCCGGGGCTGATCGTTTGCGCGCTGTTCTGCTCTCCCCTTTGGAGCACATAGACCGCCCTGACCGGCGCCATGCGGTTGCAGCCGATATTGCTCTTGCCCATCCACGGCGTGCCGCAGACGTAGAACCTGCCGTCGATCTTGCGAATGATCGGCTTGTCATCATTGATCATGGTCACGCGGTCGCCGAACAGCCTGCGCCAGTTGCGCGTATGCGTGGACTTGCCGGTGCCGCTCAGCGCGGTAAAAAGGTAGCCCTCGCCGTCCAGCTCCAGCGCGGACGAATGGAAGAAAAAGCCGTCGTATTCGCTGAGCATCCTTTTGCAAATTTTTGTATAAAGCAGAGGTCCCTCGTTCATGTCGGGACGATCCGGAAAATTTGAGCTTGCGGTAAAGTCCGCCAATTCCTCCGGACTGATCTCTACGGAAAAATCCGCCTCGCCGCCGTCGCAGCGGTACGGCTCCATGCGGTCGATCGTTTCCGGGTATTGCGGCTCCGCCGCGATATGTACGCCGGCAATTTTGTATAGTGTCATGGCTGCCTCCGAATCGGTTAGTATATGCTCATTATAACACAATACATATGAAAAGGTCAAGCGGCAGCGTGGCAGCGTGGCAGCGTGTCGCTGCACCCAGTTCCGCCTTTTATAAAGTTTTTTTGAGAGGAAAACTTCATCAACGGCGGGGTCTTACTTTTCCTATTCGACAACGCGGCAGCGTGGCAGCGTGTCGTTGCACCCAAATCCGCCTTTTATAAAGTTTTTTTGAGAGGAAAGCTCCATCAACGGCGGTGTCTTACCTTTCCTATTCGGCAACACGGCAGCGTATGTGCCTGCGGTACTTTAGAAAATTCCTTTTTAGATATGCGTATTCCAAAGGAAAGAATGATTTGATGTAAGCAGAACATCCGAAAGCCTTCTCCCGAGGAGAAGGTGGCGCGCTGCCTTTTATGCAGTTGATCTTTATAGCAAAGGTTAGCAAGCTATTACACTTTGGATTCAATCAAATCCCGGTGGCAGCGTGACGGAAGAGGGCAAGCGAAACGTTTCCAAAATGGAACGGTCAGCAAAAGGATAGGTTCGCTTGCCCTCTTCCGTCACGTCACCGCAAAAAATCCGTTTAATCAAAAGCTTTCTCTCATTCTAATCATGGCAATGCAGATAACCCTCTGCTCAGGTGCCGTGCCACCTTCTCCTCGGGAGAAGGCTTTTCTTTATCATGCACACGCTATCGCCATCACCTGCATACTTTTCCATCGTTCACAGTTAAACTGCCGAATCATTTTTTCGGTAAACACGCTTCCTCACCCTTGAAAGAATATAACCTGCCCACGCTTTCATCAACAGCATACAGATAAGATTGCCATAAAAAAGGCTGCCTTGCCGGAGCAAGACAGCCTTGAAGTGCGATTGGAAATTACTCGTTGATAGCGATAACAGCACCGGAACCAACAGTTCTGCCGCCTTCGCGGATAGCGAAACGCAGACCAACTTCGATAGCGATAGGAGTGATCAGCTCAACGTCCATCTCAACGTTATCGCCGGGCATGCACATCTCAACGCCCTCGGGCAGGGAGATGGTGCCGGTTACGTCAGTGGTTCTGAAATAGAACTGGGGACGATAGTTGTTGAAGAAAGGAGTGTGACGGCCACCCTCGTCCTTGGTCAGAACATAAACCTGGCCGCGGAACTTGGTGTGGGGATGAATGGTGTTGGGCTTCGCAAGAACCTGACCTCTCTGGATCTCGGTTCTCTGAACGCCACGGAGCAGAACGCCTACGTTATCGCCGGCTTCAGCGTAGTCCAGAGTCTTTCTGAACATCTCAAGACCGGTAACAACAACGGTTCTCTTCTCTTCGGTCAGACCAACGATCTCAACAGACTCGGAGGTGCGGATCTGGCCTCTCTCAACTCTACCGGTAGCAACGGTACCACGACCGGTGATGGTGAATACGTCCTCAACAGGCATAAGGAAGGGCTGGTCAGCTTTACGGTCGGGAGTCGGGATGAACTCGTCAACAGCAGCCATCAGCTCGTGGATGCACTCATACTCGGGAGCATGGGGATCCTTGGAAGTGCTCTGGAGAGCAAGATAAGCAGAACCCTTGATGATGGGTGTGTCGTCGCCCGGGAACTCATACTCGTTGAGCAGGTCACGGATCTCCATCTCAACCAGCTCGAGCAGCTCTTCGTCGTCAACCTGGTCAGTCTTGTTCATAAATACAACGATGTAGGGAACGCCTACCTGACGGGAAAGCAGGATGTGCTCTCTGGTCTGGGGCATCGGGCCGTCAGCAGCGGAAACAACGAGGATAGCGCCGTCCATCTGAGCAGCACCGGTGATCATGTTCTTAACGTAGTCAGCATGGCCGGGGCAGTCAACGTGAGCATAGTGACGGTTAGCGGTCTCATACTCAACGTGAGCGGTGTTAATGGTGATACCACGCTCTCTCTCTTCGGGAGCCTTATCGATGTTTGCATAATCAACGAATGCAGCGTCACCCTCAAGAGCGAGAACCTTTGTGATAGCAGCGGTCAGAGTGGTCTTGCCGTGGTCAACGTGGCCGATCGTACCAATGTTAACGTGCGGCTTATTTCTTTCAAATTTTTCTCTTGCCATTGGAAATTTCCTCCTTAGACTTGTAAATGTATCATTTACATTATTTGTATTATTGTATCAAATTATCCGCAAAAAATCAAGAGTTTATTTGGAATCAGTCTCTCTTGTTGCGGTCATTCATGATCTTTTCGGCGATATTCTTCGGAACCTCGGCATAGGTGTCGGGCTCCATTACGTACTGACCGCGGCCCTGTGTCTTGGAACGCATGTCGGTAGCGTAACCGAACATCTCGGAAAGCGGCACCTGCGCGATAACGCGCTGTACACCGTTGTCAGCCTCCATGCTCTGGATCATACCGCGGCGGCTGTTGAGGTCGCCGATAACGTCGCCGAGGTACTCCTCAGGCGTGATAACGGAAACCTTCATGATCGGCTCAAGCAGAACGGGGTCTGCCTTTCTCATAGCGCTCTTGAATGCCATGGAACCGGCGATCTTGAACGCCATTTCGGAGGAGTCGACTTCGTGATAAGAACCATCGTACAGCTCGACCTTGACGTCCACGACATTATAGCCGGCGACAACGCCGCTGAGCATGGCGCCCTGGATACCCTGATCGACAGCGGGGATGTATTCCTTGGGGATCGCACCGCCGACAACAGAGTTGACGAACTCGTAGCCGTGGTCTTTGTTCGGGAACACGTTGATCTTAACGTGACCGTACTGACCCTTACCGCCGGACTGACGGGCGTATTTTTCGTCAACGCTCGCTTCCTTGCGGATGGTCTCTTTGTAAGCGACCTGCGGAGCACCGATGTTCGCCTCTACCTTGAATTCGCGGAGCAGACGGTCAACGATGATCTCAAGGTGCAGCTCGCCCATACCGGCGATGATGGTCTGACCGGTTTCCTCGTCGGTGTATGCCTTAAAGGTGGGGTCTTCCTCAGCGAGCTTTGCCAGCGCAATGCCCATCTTCTCCTGACCGGCTTTGGTCTTGGGCTCGATGGCAACGCGGATAACAGGCTCCGGGAATTCCATGGATTCAAGAATGATCGGGTGCTTTTCGTCGCAGAGCGTGTCGCCGGTGGTGGTGTTCTTCAAACCGACCGCAGCGGCAATATCGCCGGAGTAGCAGCACTCAATATCCTTTCTGTCGTTGGCGTGCATCTGGAGAATACGTCCCATACGCTCTCTGTTGCCCTTGACAGAGTTAAATACGGTGGTACCGGCGTCAACCTTACCGGAATAGACGCGGAAGAAGCAGAGCTTGCCCACATAGGGGTCGGTCGCGATCTTGAACGCGAGCGCGGAGAACGGCTCGTCGTCAGAAGCGGGTCTTTCCTCTTCTTCGTCGGTGTCGGGGTTGGTACCCTTGATGGCAGGGATGTCGGTAGGAGCAGGCATGTAGTCGATGACCGCGTCGAGCATCATCTGTACACCCTTGTTGCGGTAAGAAGAACCGCAGGTCACGGGAACCATGGTGTTTTCGATGGTCGCCTTGCGGATGACCGCCTTGATCTCGTCGATCGTGATGTCCTCGCCGCCGAAGTATTTCTCCATCAGCTCCTCGTCGAGCTCCGCAACGGACTCGATGAGCTTTTCATGGTACTCCTCGGCGATTGCCTGCATATGCTCGGGAATCTCTTCCTCAGAATAATCTGTGCCGTCTTCGTTGTGATAGATCTCCGCCTTCATGGTCACCAGGTCGATAATACCGGTGAAATCACTCTCGGCGCCGATGGGCAGCTGAATCGGCACAGCGTTACATTTGAGTCGATCCTTCATCATTTGAACAACATGGTAAAAATCTGCGCCCATGATGTCCATCTTGTTAACGTAAACCATTCTCGGAACGTTGTAGTTGTCGGCCTGACGCCAAACAGTCTCAGACTGAGGCTCAACGCCGCCCTTTGCACAGAGAACCGTGACAGAACCGTCGAGCACGCGCAGCGAACGCTCGACCTCAACGGTGAAGTCAACGTGTCCGGGGGTGTCGATGATGTTGATTCTGTGCTTTTTATACTGATGCTTGCTGCCTTCCCAGAAAGCAGTTGTCGCAGCAGAGGTAATGGTGATACCGCGCTCTTTTTCCTGCGCCATCCAGTCCATGGTGGAAGCGCCGTCGTGGGTCTCACCGATCTTGTGGTTTACGCCGGTATAATACAGGATACGCTCAGTGGTAGTCGTCTTACCGGCATCGATGTGCGCCATGATACCGATATTTCTTGTTTGTTCAAGTGATACCTGTCTTGGCATAATTCCTCCTAAAATTTACGGAAGCAACCTGTGGGTTGCACGAAATCCCGCCCGGAAGATGCTGTTGCACATCGTCCCTCGGCAGCGGAACTAAAATAACGATCAGTAAATAGCTAAAAAAGCGATTACCATCTGTAGTGAGCGAACGCCTTGTTGGCCTCTGCCATCTTGTGGGTATCCTCGCGCTTCTTGAACGCGCCGCCGGCGCCGTTGGTGGCGTCGAGGATCTCGCCTGCAAGTCTTTCCTTCATGGTCTTTTCGCTTCTGTTTCTGGAATAGCCGGTGATCCAGCGCAGACCCAGGGTCTGGCGTCTCTCAGCGCGGACTTCCATAGGAACCTGATAGGTGGCACCGCCGACACGGCGCGCCTTAACCTCGAGAACAGGCATAACGTTTTCCATTGCCTGCTCAAAAACCTCAAGCGGGTTGTTTCCTGTCTTTTCAGCAATAATATCAAATGCGCCGTAAACGATCTTCTGGGCAACGCCCTTTTTGCCGTCGTACATGATGTTGTTGATAAGACGGGTTACCAGTTTTGAATTATAAAGCGGATCGGGTAATACATCACGCTTCGCAATAGAACCTCTTCTTGGCACTTTGCTTCCCTCCTTCACAATAATTGAGATATCATAGGTACTCGAAAGCGACAAACTCCCGTATGCC
>ONGI01000033.1 GCA_900317315.1 uncultured Eubacteriales bacterium | reverse complement strand
TGAAAAGCACATGAAGAAGTACCGCCGGGAGGACAATCAGTACATGACCGAGCTGTGCTCCGGACCGCACTGGATGAAGATTAAATATCCCAAGCATATCTACGACGGCACCGACTACGTGACCTTTGAAGGGATCCGTTTGCCGGTCGCCAAGGGCTACAGGGAATATCTGACCCTTGTGTTCGGCGATTATATGACGCCGCCGCCCAAGGAACAGCAGGTGCCGCACCACGATATCGCCTATCTCGACCTGCACACGCCCTGCAAAATCTACGACGACGCGCACCGAATCAACTATACCAAAAAATAGTGGTTTTCGGGGCGGAAAATATCAGTTTCTCCGAATTTTAAAATTCCTTTCCGGCGGGCTTTACCCACCGGATTTTTTTGTGTATAATAGCTTTGGACAGATATTTTTTTATATATTAGAAAAGCTATACTTAGAAAAGCAGGCGAGGTTTCATGCTGAAGGGCTATGTTCATTCCACAGAGAGCTTCGGCTCGGTGGACGGTCCGGGCGTCCGGTTTTTGATATTTTTGCAGGGCTGTGCCATGCGGTGCCGCTACTGTCACAACGCCGACACCTGGCGCGTGGGCGTCGGCACCGAGATGACCGCCGGCGAGCTGCTCGACCGCGCCGAGCGCTACCGCTCCTATTGGGGCACGGAGGGCGGCATTACCGTGAGCGGCGGCGAACCGCTGCTGCAAATCGAGTTTTTGACCGAGCTGTTTCGTGAGGCAAAGCGCAGGGGCATCCACACCTGCGTGGACACCGCCGGTCAGCCGTTTTCGCGCGAGGAGCCGTTTTTTTCGCGGTTTCGGGAGCTGCTGCGCTATACCGACCTGCTGCTGGTCGATATAAAGCACATCGACTGTGCGGCGCATCAAAAGCTCACCGGGCACAAAAACGACAATATCCTCGACATGCTGCGGTTTTTGTCGGACGAACAAAAGCCCGTCTGGATCCGGCACGTGCTGGTGCCGGGCGTGACGGACGATGACCGCATGCTGCACCGTCTGCGCGCATTTATCGACACACTGCAAAATGTGCAAAAAATCGAGGTGCTGCCCTATCATGCCATGGGCGCCTACAAATGGAAAGAGCTGGGGCTTGCCTACACATTGGATAACACACCGCCGCCCGCCGCAGAGCGCGTGAAGAACGCCGAGCGGATCCTGGGCATACGATAAAACGGAAGAAAGGGAGTACGGGTATGAAAGTATGTGTACCGGAAGAGGTAATGAAGGTTGCATGGAGAGGCTTCTCCGGCAGAAAATGGAAGGAAGACATCAACGTCCGCGAGTTCATTCAGAGCAACTACACCATGTATGACGGTGACGAGAGCTTTTTGGCGCCGCCCACCGAGGCGACCGACAAGCTGTGGGGACGCCTGCAGGAGCTGCAAAAGGAGGAGCGCGCCAAGGGCGGCGTGCTGGAATGTGAAACCGAGATCGTTTCGTCCCTGACGTCCTACGGCCCCGGCTATATCGACGAGAGCATGAAGGATCTGGAGCAGGTGGTGGGTCTGCAAACCGACAAGCCGCTCAAGCGTGCGTTCATGCCCTACGGCGGCATCAAGATGGCGGAGCAGGCGGCGTCCACCTACGGCTATCAGATCAATCCCGATCTGCACAGGATCTTTACCGATTATCACAAAACCCACAACCAGGCGGTCTTTGACGCCTACACGCCCGAGATGAAGCGTGCGCGTCACAGCCACATCATCACCGGCTTGCCAGACACCTACGGACGCGGCAGGATCGTCGGCGACTACCGCCGTGTGGCGCTCTACGGTCTGGACTACCTGACGCAGATGAAAGAAAAGGATCTGTTCTACTGCGGCGGCAGAAACATGAGCGAGGAGCATATCCGTCTCAGAGAGGAGATCGCCGAGCAGATCCGCGCCCTCAAGGCGATGAAGGAAATGGCGAAGATTTACGGCTACGACATTTCGCACCCTGCCACGAACGCCAAGGAAGCCGTGCAGTGGCTCTACTTCGGCTATCTGGCGGCGATCAAGACCCAAAACGGCGCCGCCATGTCGGTGGGCAGGATCTCCACTTTCCTCGACATCTATATTCAGCGCGACCTGCAGGAGGGCACGATCACCGAGAGCGAGGCGCAGGAGCTGATCGACCATCTGGTGCTCAAATTCCGCATGGTCAAGTTTGCGCGTATCCCGTCCTACAACGAGCTGTTCTCCGGCGACCCTGTCTGGGTCACGCTCGAGATGGCGGGCATCGGCATGGACGGCAGACATATGGTCACAAAGAACGACTTCCGCTTTTTGCACACCCTTGAAAACATGGGTCCGGCGCCCGAGCCGAACCTCACAGTGCTCTGGTCGTCGCGTCTGCCCGAGAGCTTCAAAAAATACGCGGCAAAGATCTCCGTCAACACCTCCTCCATCCAGTATGAGAACGACTGCGTGATGCGTCCCGTCTGGGGCGACGACTACAGCATTTGCTGCTGCGTGTCCGCCACCCAGACCGGCAAGGAGATCCAGTTCTTCGGCGCACGCGCCAATCTTGCCAAGTGCCTGCTCTACGCCCTCAACGGCGGCGTAGACCTCAACACACACGAGCAGGTCGGCCCCGAGATCGCGCCCATCACCTCCGAATATCTTGACTACGACGAGGTGATGCACAAGTTCAACGCCATGATGAGCTGGTTGGTGGAGCTGTATGTCAACACCCTCAACCTGATCCATTATATGCACGACAAGTATTATTACGAGGCTGCCGAGATGGCGCTGATCGACACCTATACGCGCCGCACCTTTGCCACAGGTATTGCCGGCTTTTCGCACGTGGTCGATTCCATCTCCGCGATCAAGTACGCCAAGGTCAAGACGATCCGCGACGATGCGGGCTTGATCGTCGATTATGAGATCGAGGGCGACTTCCCGCGCTACGGCAACGACGACGAGCGCGCCGACGAAATCGCCATCTGGCTGCTCAAGGCGTTTATGAAGAAGGTGCGCGAGCACCACACCTACCGCAACTCCGAGCCGACCACCTCGATTCTCACCATCACCTCCAACGTGGTCTACGGCAAGGCGACCGGCGCGACGCCCGACGGCAGAAAGGCAGGCGCACCCTTTGCGCCCGGCGCGAACCCTGCCTACGGCGCCGAGAAAAACGGTCTGCTCGCCTCGCTCAACTCCGTTGCCAAGCTGCCCTATGAGTTTGCGCTCGACGGCATTTCCAACACCCAGACCATCAGCCCCGGCGCGCTGGGTCACAGCGAAGCGGAGCGTGTGAACAACCTCTGGCACATTCTCGACGGCTACTTTGACCAAGGGGCGCACCACCTCAACGTTAATGTATTTGGCGTGGACAAGCTCAGAGATTGCATGGAACACCCCGAAAAGCCCGAGTACGCCAACTTTACGATCCGTGTGTCCGGCTATGCGGTAAAGTTCATCGACCTCACGCGCGAGCAGCAGCTTGATGTTATCGCCAGAAGCGAGCACACGTATCTCTAAAAGAAAAATCAGATAATATAAGGAAAAAAGCGGAAAATCATTGAAATTTCCGCTTTTTTATGTTATGCTAAAGAAAAATGCAAACAAAGGAGAATTTTTAATATGAAAAAGACCGTGCTAATGATTGTTTCGGCTGTTATGGCAACCATGATGGCGATGATTGCTACCGGCTGCGGCTCCTCTTCCTCTGAGGTGAGCAAGACGGCGCCCACGATCCCCAAGGCGACCAATGCCACCACGGCTCCTGTACCCACCACAACACCCGTGTCATCGAGAAGCACCGGCAATACCGACACCACCACGGCGACCCGTGCAGAATCCACCACGGCGACCGAGGCGACGGAGGAGACTGCGGCGCCCTCCGGTGACCTTCCGTCAGCGGCAGCAGCGTCGGCAATGGCATATTTCAGCGTCAGCGCAGACGTCGGTGCGACCGTAGAGGTGCTCGGTCAGGAGACCACGCCTGCCGGTACGGTTTTCTATCAGGTCAATGTATATTACGCAGGCAACGCATATCCCTTGTTTGTTTCCGCAGACGGCAGCTATTGTGTGGAGCCTGAGAATTTCTATTCCACCTATGGCGGCGGCGGTTACGCGCAAACGGCGACCGAAGCCTACGGCGGTTATGACGCCGGTGCCAACGGCGGTTACGATGCAGGCGCCTACAGCGGCTATGACGCCGGTGCCAACGGCGGCTACGACGCAGGCGCCTACAGCGGCTATGACGCAGGCGCTTACAGCGGCTATGATGCAGGTGTCAACGGCGGTTACGCATATTAAAGCCATACAAACGCTTCCGGCGCGCACCGGAGGCGTTTTGTTGTTGATAAAACACAAAGAAACAAAGGGCAAGCAGGAGGTGCTTTTGTGCGCAGAGATTTGGCATATTTTTATGAGCGTCCGATAAACGAGGTGTTTGCGGCGTTTGAGCAGGCGGCAAACCAGCGGTTTGGTAAGGACTGCAAGACAGAGCCGTGTGTGCGGCTCACCTTTGGTCTGAATTTTTCGATGAAATACAATATGAACGGCGGTTCGGTAACAGCGCATTTCATGCCCTACCAAAACGGTACGGCGGTCAACCTGCGCTATTCGATCGTGCAGGCGTTCGGTGCGCGCTACAAGGCGCATGCGCACGACCTGACGCTGTTTGTCAACGGCATCCTGCGCGTGGCAGGACAGCCGATCCAGTTGGATGTTGACCGCTTTTTGGATTATGAGGCAGGCGTGCCCTCCGTTGCACCGGCGCAAGCTTCGCCTGCTTTGCAGCAGACGGCAGGCGTTACATGCCCGAGGTGCGGCACAGGCTGCGCGGCAGGCGAGCTGTTTTGTTCCTCCTGCGGCACGCCTCTGCAGCAGCCGGAGCGTCCGGCGTTTTGCACCAACTGCGGTGCATCGCTGCGGCAGGAAGGAAAGTTTTGTCACCGCTGCGGCGCAAAGATTTAGGAGGGTGCCTACATGATCGATTTTAACCAAAACACATTTTTTAAGCTCAAGACAGCCGACGCCGAAAAAGGCAAAAAGGTGGTGGAGGAGCTGCTGATTCCCGAAGAACAGGTGCTGTCCGCCTATCGTGACGTGCGCGACTGGGTCATTTTTACCGACAGGCGCATTGTCTCGGTCAACGTGGAGAGCATGACCGGCAAGAAAAAGAACTTCACCTCGCTGCCCTATTCCACGGTCTCCGCCTTTTCGGTGGAGACGGCAGGTGTGCTGGATGTGGACAGCCGCATGGAATTGTGGTTCAGCGGCTTGGGACGCGTGCGCTTTGAGTTCACCGGCGGCAGCGACACCGTGGCGATCAGCCGCATGATCGCGCGCTATGCGCTGGCATGATTTACATCAGAAAAACAGGCTCCGTGCATTGCGCAGAGCCTGTTCCTTGATTTTGGGTGAATTCATAGCTTGTCGGCGTCCTCTTTCATCTGTTTTGCAGTTGAATGACGATCCTCATTCGAGCGCACCGAGCATCTGCGCCGGATTTTCGGCTGCCTTGACCCTGCCGAACGCCTTGACGATCACGCCGTTTTCGTCGATCAGGTAGGTGGAGCGCACCACGCCCATGCTCACCTTGCCGTAGTTTTTCTTTTCCTTCCAAACGTCATACGCTTGGATCACTTCCTTTTCGGTGTCCGAGAGCAGGGTGAACGGCAAGCCGTATTTTTCCTCAAACCGTTTGTGGGAGGCGACCGAGTCCTTGCTCACACCGAGCACGACCGCTCCCTTTTCGCGAAACTGCGGATACAGCTCGCCGAACGCGCAAGCCTGCTTGGTGCAGCCTGCGGTGTTGTCGCGCGGATAAAAATACAGAATGACCTTTTGTCCCCGATAGTCCGCCAGCGAATGCAGCGCGCCGTTTTGGTCGGGAAGTGTAAAATCCGGCGCTGTTGTGCCGATTTCCAACATAATCAAAACCTCCTTTTTTATTTAGTATAACACACCTTAGCCACGATTGCAATGTGAGGGCGTTATAGAACGGAAACAAACAGAAGATAGTTTATTTTCCTCGGGAGAAGGCTTTCGCTTACTTAAAGCTTTGCGCATAAATCAAACTATACCCAATTTTTCTGTATTTCGGAGGAATCCTATGAAGCTATTCAAAATTTTTCGTGAAAAGCCGGAGGAGACGCAGCTGTTTCCGCCGGAGGAATACACGCCGGTCATTCGCAGCTCCATCTGCACCGGCGAAAAGGTCGCCGGCTTCCGGCACAACAGGGACGGTCACTTTGCCGAGGTCATGCTGATCCGCTCGCAAAAGGATCTGGACGCGTTCAAGGCGGAGTATCACGTCGATTCGATCAAAACGGAATACTGACCGTTGCAAAATATTCGGTCAAACTGTTGAAAAAAGATTGCAAATCTCACACCGTTATGTTATATTTATCTTATCTAATCCGGCAAAAGAGGTGTTTATATGAAAGATATTGTTACTATCGGTGAGATCCTGATAGACCTGACCTACAGCGGACGCGAAAATGGTATTCCCGTCTACAAGGCAAATCCCGGCGGCGCACCTGCCAATGTGGCGGTGGCTGCCGCCAGACTCGGCGCGGACACGGCGTTTATCGGCAAGGTGGGCGCCGACTATTACGGCGACTTTTTGCGCAAGACCATGCAGGACAACGGCGTGGATGTTGCGGGTATGCTGACCGATACCGGCGCCGGAACCACGCTGGCGGTCGTTTCGCTCTCCGATTCGGGGGAGAGAAGCTTTTCGTTCTACCGCAAAAACTGCGCCGACACCCTGCTCGACAGCAGCGAGGTGAGCCTTGACCTGCTCGGCGATACCAAATTTTTGCACTTCGGTTCCGTCAGCCTGACGGACGAGCCGTCGCGCTCCGCCACGCTCTTTGCCGCACAAAAGGCAAAGGAGCTGGGCGCCACCGTCACCTACGACCCCAACTACCGCGAAGCCCTCTGGAACAGCGAGGCAGAAGCGGTGGAGCAGATGAAGTCTGTCCTCGGGATGGTCGATATTTTGAAGATTTCGGACGAGGAGCTGCCGCTTTTGACCGGTACAAGCGACGCGGAAGCCGGCACCAAGCTGCTGCTTGATACCTACGGTATCCCGCTGATCCTTCTGACGCTCGGTGCGGACGGCGCATTTTATCGCCGCGGCGACGAGACCGGCAGGGAGAAGGGCTTTGCGGTCAAGGTCGCCGACACCAACGGCGCAGGCGACACCTTTTTCGGCGCCTTTCTCAGCCGTATGGCGGCGCTCGGCTGCCAAAAGCCTGCCGACCTCAGCGCGGAGCAGTTGGCACAGACCGTGCGCATCGCCAACCTTGCCGCTTCGCTTACCACTTCGCGCCACGGCGCTATTCCGGCAATGCCCGATTTGGCAGAGCTGACGGAAAAATCCAAGGAGGTGTGAGAGATGGCATCCAAAACAAAAACCGAATTTGAGTCGCGTCTGATGGCGCGCTTTGACGAACTCAAGGGTCTGTATCACGAGCTGTATCACGAGAACACAGAGGGCTTTCACTACCTGCTCTCGGTCATCGAGAAATGCTACAACGAACGCAGCGCGTTGCTCAAGGCGCTTGACCGCAAGCGTGAGAAGAACGCCGATTGGTACCGCAGCAACGACATCGTGGGCATGATGCTCTATGTCGATAATTTTGCAGGCGACCTGCGCGGTGTGGCAAAAAAAATAGATTACTTTACCGAATGCGGCGTGAATTATCTGCATCTGATGCCGCTGCTGCTCAGTCCCAAGGAGCACAGCGACGGCGGCTATGCAGTGGCGGATTTTCGCACCGTACAGCCCGAGCTGGGCACGATGGATGATTTGCGCGCGCTGACCGAGCTCTGTCACGAGCGCGGTATCAGCTGCTGTCTGGACTTTGTGATGAACCACACCAGCGACGAGCACGCGTGGGCAAAGGCGGCGCGTGAGGGCGACTTGCAGGCGCAGAGCCGCTATTTCTTCTACAATGACCGCTACATTCCCGATGAATATGAGCGCACGGTGCCGCAGGTGTTTCCCACCACCGCGCCGGGCAACTTCACCAAGCTGGACAACGGCACCTATGTCATGACGACCTTTTATCCCTACCAGTGGGATCTGAATTACGCCAATCCGATGGTGTTCAACGATATGACGGAGAACATGCTCTACCTCGCCAACGCGGGACTCGACGTGATCCGTCTTGACGCGGTCCCGTATATTTGGAAAGAGCTCGGCACATCCTGCCGCAACCTGCCGCAGGTGCACAAGATCGTCCGCATGATGCGCATTATCTGCGAGATCGTCTGCCCGTCCGTGCTGCTGCTCGGCGAGGTTGTTATGGAGCCGAGCAAGGTGGTGCCGTATTTCGGCACCGTGGAAAACCCCGAATGCAACATGCTCTACAACGTCACCACGATGGCGAGCACATGGAATTCCGTCGCCACGCATGACGTGCGCCTGCTGAACAGGCAGATGCAGCAGCTGGCGGCGCTGCCGAAGAACTATGTGTTCCTCAACTACCTGCGCTGTCACGACGACATCGGCTGGGGTCTGGACTACGAATGGCTGCGCGGAGAGGGTATGCTGGAGGCGCCGCACAAAAAGTATCTCAACGATTATTTCATCGGCAAATTCCCGGGCAGTGTGTCGCGTGGCGAGCTGTACAACGATGACCCTGTGCTGCAGGATGCGCGTCTTTGCGGCACCACCGCGAGCCTTTGCGGCATCGAAGCGGCGCTCTGGGACAAGGACGACGACGCGCTCAGTCTGGCGCTGAATCTTGACATTATGCTGCACGCCTATATGTTCACGCAGAGCGGCATTCCGGTCATCTACAGCGGTGACGAGGTCGGACAGCTCAACGACTACATGTATCATGCCGATATAAAGAAGAAATTCGACAGCCGTTATCTCCACCGCGGCAAGTTTGACTGGGAGTTGGCAGCCGCCCGCCGCGACGCATCCACCTATCAGGGACGGATCTTCAGCGCCCTGCGCGTGCTCGAAACCGCACGAGCCGCCAACCCTGTCTTTAAGGCGAACGCGGAGTTTCGCTCGATCCTCACCGGCTCCAAAAACGTGCTCGGCATCTACCGCTCCTACGGCGGTCAGGAGCTGGTCGCGCTGTTCAATTTCGGCACCGAAGCGCGCATGGTCGCGTTCCCGTCCACGCGTCCGTTTGTGAACCTGTTTACGGGCAAGCGCCACACGCGCAAATCCATTGAGCTGAAGCCCTATGAATTCATCTGGGCACTGCTCAAATAAAATGCATTTGGAGGTACCTCATGGGATTTTTTGATAAAAAATATTGCGACGTTTGCGGCGACAAAATCGGCTTGCTCGGCAACCGCAAGCTCGAGGACGGCAATCTCTGCAAGAACTGCGCCAAAAAGCTTTCGCCGTGGTTCGACGAACGCCGTCATTCCACGGTGGAGCAGATAAAAAAGCAGCTTGCCTACCGTGAAGAAAATCAAACAAAGGCGGCGGCGTTCAACTGCTCGCGCACCTTCGGCAAGGGCAGCACCAAGCTCTATATCGACGACGGCGCGCGCAAATTCGCGGTGCACAGGGGCAGTGACTTTGCGTCCGGCAACCCCGATATCCTCGATTTTTCGCAGGCGGCCGGCTGTGATTTGGACATCCGCGAGAACCGCCGCGAGATGAAGCGCACCGTGGACGGCAAGTCCGTGAGCTACAATCCGCCGCGCTACGAGTATTCCTACGATTTCAAGGTGACGGTGCGCGTCAACCACCCTTATTTTGACGATATGGCGTTTGACCTCAACGGCAGCTCGGTGCACACCGGCGAAACACGCATGACAAACAACAACAGTGCGTGGCATTTCAGCAGCAACAGCATGAATTATTCGCAGCAGCGCGGAGTGGACGCCTACCACGAGCTGGTGCAGATGGGCAACGACCTCAAGTCGACCATAGACAGCTGGCGCAACGGCGGTTATCAGGCAGCCGCACCGGGAATGAACGGGTACGCTGCGCCGGCAATGAGCGGTTTCGTCACACAGGCAGCGAGCGGTTACGGCGCACTGCCCGTGAACATGGCAGCGCCAAAGGAGATCCGCTTCGGCAGCAGTTCGCCGGTGCCTTACCGCGACAACAGCCTTGGCTCGCCTGTTTCACTGAGCGTCACCTTCATCGGCGCGGCGCGGGCTTCGGTGGCTGATCCGGCGCTTGTGCAGAACAACGGCGGCATGGAGGCCTTGGAAAATGTGCTGCGCACCGACTTGGTCTCGCGCATCCTGCCGATGGTCATGCAGTGCAGCAAACAGGGGATCCCATTTGCGCAGCTTCCGGCGCAGACGGCAGAGATTTCCAATACCGTCAAGCAGATGCTCGCCCCCGATTGGCTGCAGTGCTACGGACTGAATCTGGAAGCCGTGAACGTGCAGGGCTTTGATTTGACGAACGAATCCAAGGCGATGGTTGAACAGATGCGGACTGCCGCCGCGCAGCAGCCTATGCAGCAGCCCGTGCAGCAGGCAGTCTCCGCCGCGTGGAGCTGTCCCTACTGCGGCGCACAGAACAGCGGCAAATTCTGCACCTCCTGCGGCGCGAAAAAGGAATAATGGCGCAAACCTTCATTACTATAGGCAACACCGCACAATTCAAGGCGCACGGCTTGCTTGAATCTTATTCCGTCAGCTTGCCCAAAAAATCTCGGCAAGGCGACAGGATTCCGAGGACAACAACGCAGTTGTGCGGAATTTTACACGGCAGATGTTAAAGGATTGTATTTTAGAATAGTATTATAATCAAAAAGTGCCTTATCGTCCGGATAAGACACTTTTTTGTTTGCAATTTATTTTTTGGTGACGCCGTCGCCGTAGATGGTCGTCCAGTCGTCCTTCATGGAAACCGCTGTCCAGCCGTTTTCTTCACAGCTCTTGCGCATGGATTCCGCTTTTTCGAGATTACCGTTTTCGCGGGTGAGGTCGTCGCAGCAGAGCGTACCGTCACGGTTTTGTCGGGATTGACCTGTATAATGTGGCAGCGCAGACAGCTTATTTTGACACCTTCGTAAACATATACGCCGTGGTCTGGTCGTTGTAGTCGAGCTTGAGGGTGAGGATGCCGTGGTCGTAGCTGAGCTTTTGGCTTTTGCCGCCGTATTGGATATCGACGGAGGTTTGGTGAAAGGCGTAGCTGCCGTCGTTGCTGACGCCGCCGATGATGATCTTGCACTTGCCGTCCGGATAAAAGTTGAACGAAAAGTCCTTGCCCTTGGTGTCCAGATCGCTGTAGGAAATGGTGGTGCCGTTGATGGAGACCGTGCTCGGCTTCCATTCGCCGACGATCTCGGAGTTGTCCTCGTTGGAGCAGCCTGTCAGCACTGCCGCCGTGAGCAGCAGCAGAACAAGTGCCAGTATTGCCGCCGTTTTTTTCATCGTAAAAACCCCTTTTGATGGTGATATGGGTATTTTACCACTAATCGCGCGGTTCGTCAATTGAAATGTATAAGGAATTTGATGATAAGAAAATATACTATTTGCAAGTGTTAGCGCTTGCTTACTTCATAAAATCCGCAGTTTTGGTCAATTCAGGCGTTTTGTCCAAGGCCATTTGCATGGTTTTGCTGAAAATACTGCATTTTGAGCACATTATTTGTAAAGTAGTCAATATTGACAATTTGCAGAAATCTGTGATATGATAGATATGTAAAATATTTCTTACGGAGGAATAGAAATGGCAAATTTAGATTTAACCAAATACGGTATTAACAACGTAACAGAGATCGTCTACAATCCCTCTTACGAGCAGCTTTTCGCGGACGAGACCGATCCCGCTCTTGAGGGCTTTGATAAGGGTCAGGAGACTGAGCTGGGTGCTGTGAACGTGATGACCGGTATCTACACCGGCCGTTCGCCCAAAGACAAATTCATCGTGATGGATGACGTGAGCAAGGACACCGTATGGTGGACAACGCCCGAATATCCCAACGACAACCATCCTGCTTCCGAAGAAACCTGGGCAGCCTGCAAAAAGCTGGCTATCGAGGAGCTCTCCGGCAAAAAGCTCTATGTGGTAGACTGCTTCTGCGGCGCCAACAAGGACACCCGTATGGCAGTTCGCTTTATCATGGAGGTCGCCTGGCAGGCGCACTTTATCAAGAACATGTTCATCAAGCCCACCGCTGAGGAGCTGGAGAGCTTTGAGCCTGACTTTGTATGCTACAACGCTTCCAAGGCAAAGGTCGAGAACTACAAGGAGCTGGGTCTGAACTCTGAGACTGCCGCGATGTTCAACGTCAAGAGCCGCGAGCAGGTCATTCTCAACACCTGGTACGGCGGCGAGATGAAGAAGGGTCTGTTCTCCATGATGAACTACTACCTGCCGCTGCAGGGCATTGCTTCCATGCACTGCTCCGCCAACACCGATATGGAAGGCAAGAACACCGCCATCTTCTTCGGACTTTCCGGTACCGGCAAGACCACCCTTTCTACCGACCCCAAGAGACTGCTGATCGGCGACGACGAGCACGGCTGGGACGATAACGGTATCTTCAACTTTGAGGGCGGCTGCTATGCAAAGGTCATCGGTCTTGACAAGGAGAGCGAGCCGGACATCTACAACGCTATCAAGAGAGACGCGCTGCTCGAGAACGTCACCGTGGACGCGGACGGCAAGATCGACTTTGCCGACAAGAGCGTGACCGAGAACACCCGTGTGTCTTATCCGATCGAGCATATCGAAAAGATCGCCAAGAACGTCAACACCATCTCCTCCGGCCCTGCCGCGGATAATGTTATCTTCCTGTCTGCCGACGCGTTCGGCGTACTCCCGCCCGTATCTATCCTCACACCCGAGCAGACACAGTATTACTTCCTCTCCGGCTTCACCGCCAAGCTGGCAGGCACCGAGCGCGGTATCACCGAGCCGACTCCCACCTTCTCCGCTTGCTTTGGTCAGGCGTTCCTCGAGCTCCATCCCACCAAGTATGCCGAGGAGCTGGTAAAGAGAATGCAGCAGAGCGGCGCCAAGGCGTACCTCGTCAACACCGGTTGGAACGGCACCGGCAAGCGCATCACCATCAAGGATACACGCGGCATCATCGACGCGATCCTCGGCGGCGACATCAAGAACGCGCCCACCAAGACCATTCCGTACTTCAACCTTGAGGTTCCCACTGAGCTGCCCGGCGTTGACACCGGCATCCTCGATCCCAGAGACACCTACGCCGATCCCACCGAATGGGACACCAAGGCAAAGGACCTCGCCGCAAGATTCATCAAGAACTTCGACAAATACACCACTAACGAGGCAGGCAAGGCACTTGTCGCTGCAGGTCCGCAGCTTTAATGCTGAAGGTATAAGTAAGACGCTGTTATAATTTTTCGATAAGAAAGACCGGTTCATCATGAGCCGGTCTTTTTGGCGCACCGAACGCGCAGGTCACAAGAAAGAGCGGAGCTCTCCGATGTGCGCCTGCTCCACGTCGAGCATTTTTTTGGCGAGCAAGGTCACGTTGGGGTCGGTGCGGTCGTAGTCGCGCAGGTGCTGCGCCATTTTGTTGACGCCCATGGTATTGCCCTTGATCATCATTTCGGCAATGTGGGAGCCGGACGGGTCGCGGCGCAGGTCGCGTGCCGCCGAGAGCTGCGCCATCTTGCGCGCAAGCGGACTGATGCGGTGGATGTCCTCGCCCAAATTTTTTAGCATGCTGCCTGCCGTGCTGTAGATTTTTCCGTAGCGCGCCATCTGGTTGCACAGCACCGTGTCAAGGGCGCGGCTGCATTTGCCCTCGCGCACGTGTTTGATCCCCTGACAGCCCATTTCGGCGCTCTGCAAAATGTAGGTCAGCATTTCCGCGTCGTTTATCATAAGCTTTCACCTCTGTTCTTATCATAAGCAAAAAAACTGCTGTTATACGGTTGAAAGTTTTTGTTTTTTATGTCATAATAAAATGAGAACAATTTTACAAAAAACAGAGGATGATAGTGATGATTTTGCAGGAAAAGCTGTATGATTTTATGCTGCCCTATCCCGGCAAGGACGACCGCCGTGTGCGTGTGTTCGTGCCTGCTCACGAGGAAGGCGAGCGGCTGCCGGTCGTCTATATGACCGACGGTCAGAACCTCTTTGACCGGGAGACCGCCACCTGGGACTGCTGGCACACGCGCGAAGCCGTGCGCGCCGAGTATGCCGCCACCGGCAGGGCTGCGGTGATCGTGGGCATCCACAACGACAATCCGTGGCGCGACAACGAGCTGACGCCCGGCAGCATCGGCGAGGTGGTGCTTGCCTCCGAGATGGAGAATTTTTCCGCACCGGAGGGAGAGATCTTTGACCGTTTCGTTATGGAAACCGTCAAGCCCTATGCGGAGCAGCACTTTCCCGTCAGAGCCGACAGAAACGGCGTTGCCTTTTGCGGCAGCTCCTCCGGCGGCTTGCAGGCGTTTTTTACCGCGCTCTGCCATCCCGACAGCTTTTGCGCGTCGGGCGTGTTCTCGCCGGCTTTTTTGCTCTACACGCAGGACGATATGCGCCGCTTTATCCTCTCCAAGCTGCAGGCGGACATGCCCTATCTTTACATCTATACCGGCGCCGGCGAGTATGATATTTTGATGGAGTGCTATCCCATGCACCTGCTCAACGAGGTCGTGCTCTTTGACCAAAAGCACAATGAGTCCGCATGGGAGCCGATTTTTAAAGACTTCCTCCATACCTTCCTTTCTTTTGGGAATTCGTAATTCTTTGGCTCGGAGGAAAGGTTTGCCGGTTTTTCTAACCGTGTAGGGCGACCAATGTGTCGCCCGCAGATAAGGTTCCACCGTTTCCTGCGGAAAGATCGTCTTGACAGGACACCGTGGCAGGGCGAACACATGGGTTCGCCCCTACACATAACGGTACAATGCACTGCGTAAAACGGTTGTTGCTGTCGTCTTTTATAACGCGGCGATGGTGGTAATCTTCTAATCAAGCGTCAGTTTTGCGGACTGGGCCAAGCGTCACGCTTGCGGTTATGGCGGCTTGAAAACCGCGCTTGGTTACCTTGGCAACGTAGGGGCGCACCGACGTGTGCGCCCGGATAAGACAGCGCCGTCGGGCGTTGTTTTGGAGAAAACAAAAAGGGAGCCAAACCTGACTCCCATAAATCATAAAACTATTAAACTATGCAGTTAACACGCAACGCTGCGACACGCCGTTGATGACGTTTTCCAAACAAACCGACCTGTCAAAAGGCGGATCGGATGCAACGTCACGTTGCCGTCACGTTGCCGTCACGTTGCCTTAGACGATGATCTCGCCGTCTACGGTGCCGGTCAGACCTGCTGCGTTGCTCTCGTCGGTGTCGATGTGCATGGCGGGGGCGTACTTGTCGCTTACACGGACAACGACATCACCGAACACGACCGCTCTGCCGGTGCCGGCGCCGACCTTGACCGAAACGATCTGCTTGTCCTTAAAGCCGTTTTCCTCGGCGGTCTTGGTGTCAAAGTGGATGTGACGCTGTGCGGCGATGATGCCCTGCGCGATCTCGACCTCGCCCTTGGGGCCTACGAGCTTACAGCCGGGGGTGCCTGCCACGTTGCCGGACTCTCTGACGGGAGCGGTCACGCCGAGCTTGCGCGCGTCGGTCAGCGAAACTTCAACCTGATCCTCCGGACGCTCGGGACCGAGGATAGACATGGTCATCTCACCTCTGGGGCCGACGACCGTAACCTTTTCAAAGCAGGCAAACTGACCGGGCTGGGACAGATCCTTTTTGTTGGTCAGCTGATAGCCTTCGCCGTAGAGCGCGTCGAGGGTTGCTCTGCAAACATGCACGTGATGTGCGGAGGTTTCTACCATAATTTTCATTGTTATTACCACCATTCATAATTTTTTACCTAAACAGGTTTTATTTTATTTTACAACGGATTTGCTTTTTTTTCAACCTTATTTTGATAAAAGGGGTCACAAAATGTATCAAACTTGGGAAGAACTCCACACTGCCTGTCTTGCCTGCCGCAAATGCGCGCTCTGCCAAACGCGCCTTCATGTGGTGGTGGGCGTCGGCGTGCCGGACGCCGAGGTGATGTTTATCGGCGAGGGTCCCGGCGAAAACGAGGACCTGCAGGGCGAGCCGTTTGTGGGCAGAGCCGGTGTGCTGCTCGACAAAATGCTGTTGGCGGTGGATCTGGACAGAAAAAAGAATATCTATATCGCCAATATCGTCAAGTGCCGTCCGCCGCACAACCGCGACCCCAAGCCCGAGGAGCAGGAGCTGTGCATCGGCTGGCTGCGCAACCAGGTCAAGCTGCTGCGCCCCAAGATCATCGTCTGTCTGGGCAGGATCGCCGCGATGCGGATCATCAAGCCTGACTTTCGCGTCACGCGCGAGCACGGCTTGTTCTTTGAAAAAAACGGCGTGCTGATGATGGCGACGCTGCATCCGGCTGCCGTTTTGCGCAATCCGAGCCAAAAGCCCGACGCGTTCAACGACTATTTGCTGCTGCGCGACAAAATCAAAGAGGTCTGCACGCACACCTATGAACAGGAGACGTTATGCCGTTAGTTGAATTCAAAAATGTTTATAAGCGCTACAAAATGGGCGAGGTCGTCATCAACGCCGTGGACGGTATTTCCTTTTCCGTGGAGGAGGGAGAGTTTGCGGTGGTGGTCGGCACCTCGGGAGCCGGCAAGACCACGGTGCTCAATATGCTCGGCGGCATGGACAGCGCCGGCGAGGGAGAGATATTGGTGCGCGGCAGCGACATCAGCCGCTACAGCGACCGTCAGCTGATCGAATACCGCCGCCACGAGATCGGATTTGTGTTTCAGTTCTACAATCTGGTACACAACCTGACCGCCAAGGAGAATGTGGAGCTGGCGGCGCAGATCTGCCGCGATCCGCTCGACAGCGAGAAGGCGCTGCAAAGCGTGGGGCTTTTGGAGCGCAAGGATAATTTTCCGGCGCAGCTCTCCGGCGGCGAGCAGCAGCGCGTGTCCATCGCGCGCGCACTGGCAAAGCGTCCGGCGCTGCTTTTGTGTGACGAGCCGACCGGCGCCCTCGACTACAACACCGGCAGACAGATCCTCGGGCTCTTGCAGGAGACCTGCCGCCGCGAAAAAATGACGGTCATCCTCATCACGCACAACACCGCCATCACTCCGATGGCAGACCACATCCTCGAGATGAAAAGCGGCAAAATCGTCCGCGACGTGTATAACGAGCATCCGAAGGCGATCAGCGAGATCGAGTGGTGATTTGTTTAGAGTGGAGAGTGGAGTAGTCCTGACAAACCGTTTGATTCAAGGGAACCAACGGTGCCCTGCCCGGGTACACACGGTCGCCCCTACGTTGTCAAGGCAGTATGGCGCTGCTTTTCACATGTATGGTGAATAGGTCACACTGCCGCCGATATTTGCTGACATTTAAACCACCATCTATTCCTAACAGATTATATGGAGGTTAACATCCTCATAGGCAGTGCGCCACCTTCTCCTCGGGAGAAGGCTTTGCATCAGCAGACGTTTTCCTTACAACTAACCGTCTCCATATAACGATGAACGTCAGCCATTACAGCCGGACAGGGGCAAGCTCTGTCGCTGCGATTTTTTTGCGCAGTTTTCCTTGGCACCGTAGGGTCGACCTTCACGCAACTCTCAACTCTTGAAAAAAGGGTGTTTCTAAATTGACCAAGTCTTTACTAAAAAATACTTTCCGTGAAATTGCGAACAGCAAGGCACGGTTTGTGGCTATCATGGCGATCATCACGCTGGGCGTAGGCTTTTTTGCCGGAATAAAGGCGACGGCGCCCTCGATGTATCAGCTGGCGGAGACCTATTACCGCGAGAAGCGGCTGATGGATTTTCGGCTGGTGTCCACGGTCGGCTTTGCGGAGGAGGATATTCAGGCGGTCGCCGAAACGGAGGGCGTGCAGAGCGTTATGCCGTCGTATTTTTGCGACGTGATGACTTCGGCGGACGACGGCGGCGATATCGTGCGCCTGATCGCCCTGCCCAAGGCCTATCAGAGCAACCGCACGCTCAACACCCTCACGATCAACGAGGGCAGAAGCGTGCGCCGCAGCGGCGAGATCATCACCGAGAGCGTCGCGTTTGCCAATGCGCGCCACAAGGTCGGCGCGACCGTCACCTTTGCGCCGACGGCAGGCGACAACAAGCTCACGGAGCTGCTCAACGTCAGCGAATTCAAGATCGTCGGCAAGGCGGAGTCGCCGCTCTATATTTCCTATCAGCGCGGCAGCACCACCATCGGCGACGGCAAGATCGACGAATATATGTATATTTCCGCCGAGGATTTCAAGCTGCCGCGCTACACGGAGCTGTATGTCAAGGCGGCGTTTTCGGATGAGGTCTCCGCGTTTTCGGACGACTATGCACAGCAGGCGGCACAGATGAAGGAGCGGCTCGAAGCGCTTTCGCGTGTGCGCGAGGCGGCATTCGTCACCGAGGTGATCCCGAACGCCGAGCAAGAGCTTGCCGACGGCAAAACGGAGTTTGAAACCAAGCGCGATGAGGCGGAGTCCAAGCTGGGCGAGGCGCAGGACGAGCTGAACGCCGGTGAGGAAAAATACAACACCGCCATCAAAGAAGCGGAGGACAAGCTCGCCGCCGCCAAGGAACAGCTCGACAGCGGCGAAGCGGCGCTACAGGCAGGCGAGGACAGCTATGCGGCAGGCATTGCGGCAGGTGAACAGCTGCTCGCCGAGGGCGCCGCACAGCTTGCCGAGGGCGCCGCGCAGCTTGAAGCAGGCAAGGCGCTCCTTGCGGAACAGCTCCAAGCCTATCAGGGCGACGACGCGCAGACCAAGACGACGCGCGACACCGTGGACGCCGTCGGCTCCGCGCAGACAGCGGCAGGACAGGCGCAGCTGTTTGCAGGGCAGGCACAGCTGGCGGTCGGCAAAGCCGAAATGCTTGTGCAAAGCCTGAGCGGTCAGCTGCAGCTCAGCGCGGCGCGGCAGCAGCTCAGCGCCGGAAAGCAGCAGTACGAGACCGGCTTGGCGCTCTTGAAGGAGCAAAAAAAGACCGGTGCGCAGGAGCTTGCCGACGCAAAGGCGGCATATCAAAAGGCGCGCGACCAAGCCGACAAGGAGCTTGCCGACGCGGAACAAAAGATCAAAGACGGCGAAGCGGCGATCCAAAAGCTGCGCGAAATGAAGTCGGAGTGGTATGTGTTTGACCGCGCCGCCAATCCCGGCTATAGCACCTTTGGGCAGAACGCCGACCGTCTCGATGCGGTCGCCTCGGTCTTTCCGCTGTTCTTTTTGCTGGTGGCGGTGCTCGTCTGCGTCACCACCATGACCCGTTTGATCGAAGAAAAGCGCACCGAGATCGCTACGCTCAAGGCGCTCGGCTACGGCAGCGGCTCCATCGTGCTCAAATATGTCATCTATTCGCTGACAGCGGCGGTCGCCGGCAGCGCCATCGGCGTCTTTGCCGGCATCAACACCCTGCCCTTTATCATCTACGACGCCTACCGCATCATGTTCTATATCGGCAATATCGAGCTGGTGCCGCACATGCCGTCCATCGTTCTCGGCACGCTTGCGGCGGTGGTCTGCACCACGGCGGTCTCGGTGATCGTCTGCGCCAAGTCGCTGCACGTCAAGCCGGCGCAGGCGATGCGTCCCAAGGCGCCCAAGCCCGGCAAACGGATCTTGCTCGAACGCATCGCGCCGCTGTGGAAGCACATGAATTTTACCGCCAAGCTAACGGCGCGCAACCTGTTTCGCTACAAGGTGCGCATGTGCATGACGGTCATCGGTGTGGCAGGCTGCACGGCGCTGATCGTGGCGGCGTTCGGCTTGCTCGACAGCTTTCAGCCGCTCACGCATGCACAGTTCAACGAGATTTTCAAATATGACGCCGTCGTCCTTCCGAAAAAAGGGGGCACGGCGCAGGAGCTCGGCTATCTCAAGGAGTCGGCGGACAAAACCGGCAAGGTGAAAAACGCGCTTCTTGCGCTGCAGGAGGAGACGACCGTCCGCTTCGGCAACAAGGAGAGCGCCGAATACACCTATATCAGCGTGCCCGAAACGGCCGATGTGCCGGAGGACATGCTCTCGCTCCACACGCGAGCGGACAAAACGCCGCTTTCGCTCTCGGACGACGGCGTGCTGCTCAACGAAAAGCTCGCCTCGGATCTCGGCATCCGCGAGGGCGACAGCATTTGGCTCGACGCCAAAAACGGCAGCGTCTCGGTGCGCGTGGACGGCATCTATGAGCAGTATATCTACAGCTATGTCTACATGAGTCCGCAGTGCTATGAAACGCTGTTCGGCAAGGCGCCTGTTTTTAATTTGCTGCAGGTCGCGCTGACCGACAAGGAGGAGGAGACCGCCGACGCGTTCAGCGCCGCCGTGCTCGCCGACGAGCGGATCGTGGCGGTCTCCTTTATGGATCAAAATGTGGAGGACTTCCGCAACATGCTCAACTCGCTGAACATGGTGGTCGTGGTCATGGTGGTCTGCGCGGCGGCGCTGGCGTTCGTGGTGCTCTACAACCTCACCAATATCAATATCGCCGAGCGGCAGCGCGAGATCGCAACCTTCAAGGTGCTGGGCTTCTACAACCGCGAGACCTCACGGTTCATCACGATCGAAAATATCGTGCTCACTCTGTTCGGCATCGTTGCCGGACTGGCGCTCGGTGTTTTGCTGACGAACTTTATCATCCGCACCGTCGAGGTGGACAACGTGATGTTCGGCAGGGACATCTATTTGCCGAGCTTCCTCTACGCCGCCGGCATGACAATGGGCTTTTCGCTGCTGGTCAACGCCGTGATGAGCTTCAAGATCAAGGCGGTCAATATGGTGGAAAGCCTGAAAAGCGTGGAATAAACGGTCGCTGTGCGGCATACAAATAAAACGTGTGTCATGGAGGATCGGTATGAGGGAAAAAGCAGGGGAGAAGTAGGATGAAACTGTTGGCTGAGGGATTGTGGATATTTGTCCTGTTTTCGTTTTTGGGATGGACGGCGCATTGCGTTTGGCAGTCCGTCAAAGAAAAGCGGCCGCTGAACGTTGGCTTTTTGACGCTGCCGTTCATGCCGACGATCGGCACGGGCTTTGTGCTGCTCTTTGTTTTTTTGTCGCGCTATGAAAATATCTTTATGCTGTTTTTTGCGTCCGCGCTGCTGCTGACGCTGTTCAAGTATTTTGCGGCGAGATTATTTGACCGCGCCTTCGGCTTCAAATGGAAGGATTATGCGGACAGCAAATACAAGCTCAACAAGTATGTGAGCATTTGGGAGCCGTTTGTCTACGGCGCGGTAGGCGTTTTGTCGGTCAGGCTCGCGTTTGTCCCGGTGTATTGGTTGGCGTCGGTCCTTCCGCTTTGGGCTGCTGTTTTGATACCGGCGGCGGTTGCGGTGCTCATCATCGCCGACGCGGTCATCTCCTGCGTGACGGTGGTCAAGCTGCGAAAGAACCTGAAGCAGATGGCGGACATCTCAAAGCTGTTGGAAAACAGCGGGGAGGGTGTTTCCGACGACGCGCTGCGCGGAGAATACGAGCGCAAAATGATAGAGAGCTCGCGCTTTCGGCTGCGTCTTATCCGGGCGTTCCCCGATATGGAGTCCTTTGATTACGAAAAGCAGCTCGCCAACCTCCAGGCACATCACAATCTGGTGCGCCAGCGGAACAACGCGGTGTATGAAAAGCGGATCGAGCGCAAGGAGGACAGACCCTTTGCCTACGGACTCAGCTTTTCCAAGCTCTTTTGGCTGTTTGTCATCGGCAGCTTTTTCGGCACCGTGCTCGAAACCTTTTGGGCGCTCTTTGCCGAGGGACACTTTGAGATGCGCGTCGGCTGGGTGCTGGGACCGTTCATTCCGGTCTACGGCGTCGGCGCCGTGGCGATCACGCTTTGCCTGTACAAGCTGCACAGCAAGAGCGACGTGATCGTCTACATCGCGTCGGCGGTCATCGGCGCGACCTTTGAATATCTCTGCTCCTATTTTCAGGAGAAGTTTTTGGGCACCATCAGCTGGGATTACAGCGACACGCCGTTTAATATCGACGGCAGGACCAACCTGATGTTTGCGCTCATCTGGGGCTTTTTGGGGCTGGTGTGGCTGCGCAATCTGTATCCGTTCATCAGCAATCTGATCGAGAAGATCCCCAAAAAGCAGGCAAGATCATCACGGTCATCTTCTGTATTTTTATGGCGCTGGACGGCCTGCTGTCAATCGCCGCCATCAACCGCTGGCACGAGCGCGACGACGGCATACCGCCCAAAACCGCCGTCGGGCAGCTCTGCGACGCGGTGTTTACCGATGATTATATGGAATTTATTTATCCGCATATGGGCAACAAGGCTACCTTTGCCGAAGAAAGACGGCAAAAAGCAGAAAAAGCCGAAAAGAAACGCCACATGAAAGAGGAAGAACACCGCCAGGCAGAACAAACGCCAAAACCGGCAGCGCATTGACAGCGCTGCCGGTTTTGGTTTAGTTTTGCCATATTTATACAGCAGGAATAAATTCAAGCTTTAAGGTCATGCCCATTCCTTCGGCAAGGCGTTGGAGTGTTTTCAGCGAGGGATTCGCGTTTCCGGTTTCCAATCGGCTGATGTCTGCCTGCGCGATGCCGGTTTTTTCCGATAATTCTTTTTGCGTCATGCCGGTTTTTTTCCTTGCGTCAAGCATTGCCTTCACAATCTTATTCAAAAAACTTGTTATAATTCGTCATGGCTGTGCTCCTTTCGGTTGAGATAATCCGCTCTGTATTGCTTGGCACGCTCGATCTCATTCTTGGGTGTTTTGGTTGTTTTTTTGATAAACCCATTCGTGAGGACAGCTGTTTCTCCAATGACAAAGAAATACAGAACACGAGAAATATTATTTCCGGACTTGGCTCTTAATTCGAGTATCCCGTCATCAAGTGATTTGGAATAGGGCTCTCGCAGCTGATAGCCGCCGTACTTCAAAAGCTCAATAGACATCAGCATCTTGGCTCTCATCTTTATATCAAGACCTTCGAGGAATTCTTTTACGGGAGCTGTACCGTCTGCCTTTTCATAAAACTCAATTTCAAACAGAGATATCACCTCTTTGTGTTTATTATATGTGATAAATCACATATTGTCAAGTAGATTTCTGAGTTTGAACAAAGGGCAAGCAACACAAGACCAAATTATTTACGAATCAAAGAAGTGCCGTCCGTCGTCGGTGACAAGCCGCTCCGCTTTGGGATAGGCAAAGAGCGCGGGCTTGCCGGCGTTTTCTTCGAGATAGTGCGCAAACTCCGCGGCGTACCATTTTGCCATGCCGAGGTTATGCATCAGA
>ONGI01000034.1 GCA_900317315.1 uncultured Eubacteriales bacterium | reverse complement strand
GAAGAGCCTGTGCCTACGGAGGAGCCGGTTCCGCCCGTGCAGCAAGTACAGCCTGTGCAGAACGTGCCGCCGGCGTTTTCTGCGGAGGACGACAGCTTCAACCCTATCGTACAAACGGGCGTTTATGATGATAACCGGTTTTTTGAGATCCCAACGGTCACGATCGAAGAGGCAGCTGCCCGTGCCGCACAGTCGGCACAGCCGCCCGCAAAGTCAAAGGTCAACAAGGGTCTGCTCGTTGTGATCATCGTGCTGAGCGCATTGCTCGGCGCCGGTATGTTCGGCATTGTGGGCTATTATATTTTGCAGGCAAAAACGCCTGCCGTCAGTCCCCAAAAAGAGGTGGACCCGATTTTTCCGATCCCCGATTTTACATGGCCGAACAACGGCGGCTTTGACGACCCCGATATCCCTGCCACAACAGCGCCTGCCGAGCATAAGGAGAGCGACTACTCCGATAAGGCGGACAGCAGCTTCGGCGGTCTGACGCTCGACGAAAAGCCCGAGGATGCCCGGACGAATAACGCCTATAACGCCGAATATGCGTTCAAGGCGGCGTCGGATTCGGTGGTTTCGGTGCTTTGCTTCACGGGCGATACGGATGATAACACCAACGTAATCTCGCAGGGCAGCGGCATTGTGCTCACTTCCGACGGCTTTGTCGTGACCAATTCGCATGTGGTCAACGACAGCAAGACCGCCTACGCGATCAAGGTCGTCACTGCCGACAGCAGGGAATACAAGGCAGGTGTGGTCGGCTTTGATTCGCGCACCGATCTGGCAGTGCTCAAGCTGGCGGACGCCTCCGCTCTCAAGCCTGCCGTGTTCGGCAATTCCGACCAAATCGGCTTGGGCGAGGACTTGATCGTCATCGGCAATCCCGGCGGCATCGACTACCAAAATTCCGTCACCAAGGGCATTGTTTCGGCGATCAACCGCGACGCGTCCAGCAGAAATATCGTCAAGTACATCCAGACCGACGCACCCATCAACCCCGGCAACTCCGGCGGCCCCGCAGTGAACAAGTACGGTCAGGTCATCGGCGTCGCCTCGGCGAAAATCGTCGATGAAAAGTATGAGGGCATCGGCTTTTGCATCCCCTCGGTGCAGGTCAAGCAGATCTGCGATTCGCTGATCCGCAACGGCTATGTGGAGGGCAGAGTCAAAATCGGCATCACCGGCACTGCTGTCACAGCGGGCGATGCGGCAACATATAGTATTCCGCGCGGAATTGAAGTCGCTTCGATCGACGAGAACGGTCCCTGCGGCGGCACCGAGCTGAAGCCCAAGGACATCATCACCGAATTTGACGGCAAGGCCATCACCTCCTTTGCCGAGATGTATGAGGCGCTGGAGCCGCACAGAGCAGGCGACAAGGCAAAGCTGAAATTCTACCGCAGCTCCGACAAAAAGGACTACGAGATAGAGATCACGCTGCAAGAGGACAAAAGATAAGCCGATTCGATCTTTTGCGATTTACCTTTTGTAATCATTTTTTACAAAAAAGGGTCGGGATCTCCGACCCTTCCGATTGGAAAATGGATTTTTGTGTCAGATACTTATACTAAGTTGCTCCAAGCAGAACCACCATGGGGTCGGATTGTAATCATTTTGGGGCAAAAAGTAAAGGAATTGTCAGAAATCGAATATTTCTCGAACGGAAAAAACGATGCATTTTTAGTTCCTGTACGGAAAAAATAACAAAGCGTAACCGTGCTTGTTAATATTCAAAACAATTGTTACAAAATTTTAACAATTTGAGTACAAGTTAGCCAAAAATCGGTTACAATTCAAAGAATGCGTTGACTTTACTACAACTTTGTAGTATCATTTTCTGTAGGAGAATTGTAGTGTTACGGACGTGTAACCGAATATCCCCGATAGTTTTAATCAATTTGTAATATATTTTGTGTAATTTGACAAGAAAGACCACAAGATATAGGTTTTGATAGTGTTTTGATAATCAAGCTGTATTGGAGTGTACCCAATTGGAAAAGTTTGTAGTGACAGGCGGAAAGCCTTTATTCGGCGAAGTAAACATCAGCGGTGCCAAAAACGCGGCAGTGGCGATCATTCCTGCCGTTATTCTCTGTGACGAGCCGTGTCAGATCGAGAATATCCCGAACATCAGCGACGTGACGCTTATCAGCAAGATCTTGCAGCAGATGGGCGCCAAGGTCAGAAGGATCAATAAATCCACCCTCTATATCGACCCGATGCATATCGGAACCTGCTCTGCCACCACCGAGCTGGTGCGCGGCATGCGTGCGTCCTATTACCTCTTGGGCGCGCTGCTGGGCAAGTACGGCAAGGCAAAGGTCGCGCTGCCCGGCGGCTGCAACTTCGGCGTGCGTCCGATCGACCAGCATCTCAAGGGCTTTGAGGCGCTCGGCGCGGAGACCAGACTGGTGGACGGCGCGATCATCGAAGCCGAGTGTGAGGACGGGCTGGTCGGCAGCCATGTGTACCTCGACGTGGTTTCGGTCGGCGCCACCATGAATATCATGCTGGCAGCGTGCAGAGCCAAGGGCATGACGATCATCGAGAACGCGGCAAAGGAGCCGCATATCGTTGACCTCGCCAACTTTCTCAACTCGATGGGCGCCGACATCCGCGGCGCGGGCACCGACGTCATCAAGGTGCGCGGCGTCAGCTATATGCACGGCATCACCTATTCGATCATTCCCGACCAGATCGAGGCAGGCACCTATATGTGTGCGGCGGCGGCAACACGCGGCCGTGTCACCATCACCAACATCACTCCCAAGCACTTGGAGTCTATTTCGGCAAAGTTCCGCGAGATGGGCTGCAAGATCACCGAATACGACGAGGCGCTTACGATCGACGCGACCGTCAAGCCGCTCAAGCGCTGCAATATCAAGACCATGCCGCACCCGGGCTTCCCGACCGACTGTCAGCCGCAGTTCACCGCGCTGCTCATGGGTGTTCCCGGCACCAGCATCGTCAACGAAAACGTGTGGGACAACCGTTACCAGTATATCAGTGAGCTGATCCGCATGGGCGCCCACATCTCGGTCGAGGGCAGACTTGCCATCATCGAGGGCGGCACGCCGCTCACCGCAGCTCCTGTCAAGGCGACCGATCTGCGCGCCGGCGCGGCGATGATCATCGCTGCATTGCAGGTCAGCGGCACCACCGAGATCTCGAGCATTCAGTATATCGAGAGAGGCTACGAGGATGTAGTCGATAAGTTCAAGGCTCTCGGCGCCGACATCAAGAAGGTGTACTTCACCGGCGACAATGAGGACGAGATGAGAGCGTGAGTCTTTAATTCATAATTCTTATTTCGTAATTCTTAATTATTTTGCACACCGATAATGTTGTGTTTTTATAGCAAAATGTAAAGCCGTCTCCGAATGGGGACGGCTTGATTTTATAAGAAAAGAATATTCCCGCGTTCAAAATGAGGACAGCGACATAACCGCCACACAAAACCCCTGACGCGGCGTTGCCGTTGCCACGGTGGGCAAGCGTGACGCTTGACCCAATCCGCGCAGCCGACGTTTGATAGGAAGAAAAAGATTATTCCCGCGTTCAGCGTGAGAATAGCAACATACCCGCGACACAAAACCCCTGACGCGGCGTTGCAGAAACTTCAAATCCAGATGACACTTTCCAAAGCCGCGCCGGGTACAGCGTCACGCTGTTATTCGTGGTAGTTGCCGAGGAAGCTGAATTCGGGCATTTCTTCGCTGAGCTGGCTGAGGAGGTCGATCACGTTTTCGCTGTGTACGCTGCCGGTGAAATCCAAATAGAATATGTATTCAAAGTCGCGTCCCTTTGCCGGGCGCGATTCTATTTTTGTCAGGTTCAGACCGAGCGAATTGAAGCGGCAGAGCAGATTGTAGAGCGAGCCCTTGACGTGCGGCAGCGAGAAGCACAGGCTGATTTTGTTCGCGTCGGGCGCGATGTAGAGCTGCTTGGAGATCACGATGAACCGCGTGGTGTTGTAGGCGTCGTCCTGCAAGCCGGTGTCGAGTATCTGCAAGCCGTATTCGCGCGCCGCGTTGGGTGAGCAGATCGCCGCCACGTTGAGCCGCTTTTCCTTTGCCGTGTCGCGTGCAGCGACGGCGGTGTTCGCCTTGGGGACCGGCGTCAGGTTGTGAGAGGCGATGTAGCTCTCGCACTGCGCCAGAGCCTGCGGATGTGACCACACGATCTCGATGTCCTCGAGCGTCGATTGGCGCAGAGCAGCCAGACAGTGCTCGATCGGCATGTCGAGCGCGCCGACAATGTAGAAACGGTGCTTGAGGATCAGGTCATAAACCGTCGAAACAGAGCCTGCGGTGGAGTTTTCGACCGGCAGAATACCAAAGGTCGCCTCGCGCCTGTCCACCGCGTCAAAGACCTCCTCAAAGGTTTTGACGCTTTGCAGAGAGGCGTCGGGAAAGAGCTGACGCGCCGCGTCGTAGCTGTTGGCGCCCTTGATGCCCTGATAGGCGACCGTGATGCCGCTGACGGAGGGCATCTCGCGCGCATGGGTGATGGTGTCGCGCAGCGCCTGTCCGCTGCATACGATGTTGTGCTGGAGCGCGCGCGACAGCTCCATCAGGTTCGCAAACAGCAGCCGCGCCGCTGCGCCGTATTCGCCGCCCTTTTGCTGAACCTCGGCGAGGATCTCGTTTTCGCGCTGTTGGTTGAGAACGGGAATGCCGCGTTCTTTTTTGTAGTAGCCGACCTCCTTGGCGCAGTCCATTCTGCGCTTGAACAGGGCAATCAGCTCTTCGTCTATCGCGTCGATATCGGCGCGGATCTCGCTTAAATCTCTCATGGCTTCACCTTACAGTTCATTGATGATCGCAAGCGCCGTGACCGCCTCGATCACCGGCACGGCACGCGGTACGATGCACGGGTCGTGTCTGCCGTGAATGGTGAGCACCGTGTTTTCGCCGGTTTGAAGGTCAACGGTTTTTTGCGGTTGTGAGATAGAGGGCGTCGGCTTGACGGCACAGCGAAAGATCAGCGGCATGCCGTTTGCGATTCCGCCCAAAATACCGCCGCAGTGGTTGGTTTCGGTCACCACATGGCCGTTTTGATAGCAAAACGCGTCGTTTGCCCGGGAACCGCGCATGGCGGCGAGCGCAAAGCCTGCGCCGAACTCGATCCCCTTGACGGCAGGCACGCCGAACACCGCCTTGGCAATGGCGCCCTCCAAGCCGTCAAACATCGGCTCGCCCACGCCGGCAGGCAGTCCCGTGACGGCGCATTCGATCATGCCGCCCACGCTGTCCTGCGCCAGCCTTGCCGCTTCGATCTCGGCGCGGACAGGTCCCTCTGCGCTTTCGTCGATCAGAGCAAAGGAGGAGGCGCTGAGCCGCTTTATCAGTGCGGAGGGAACCGCGACGGGGTCAAACGGCTTGTCGTGTATGCTGCCGACGCTTTGGATGTGCGCGGCGATTTGAATGCCCCGGCGCTCCAAAAGCTGACGGCAAACGGCGCCTGCAAAGACGAGCGGCGCTGTGATCCTGCCCGAAAAGTGACCGCTGCCGCGTATGTCGTTCGCGCCGTGATATTTGATATACGCCGTGTAGTCGCTGTGACCCGGGCGCGGCTTGGCGAGCAGGTCGCCGTAATCCTGCGAGCGCGTGTTGGTGTTTTCGATCACCGCGCAGAGCGGCGCACCGGTCAGCACGTCGCCGAGCATGCCGGACAAAACGCGCGGCAGATCGCTCTCTTTGCGCGGCGTGGCGGTCTTGTCACGGCCGGGCGCACGGCGCGCCATCTGCGCCAGAACCGCGTCAAAGTCGATCGCCTCGCCGGCAGGCAGTCCGTCTATCACCACGCCGATACCGCCGCCGTGGCTCTCGCCGAATACAGAAATCTTGATTTTTTCTCCGTAGGTCGAGGACATGCGTATCCTCCTTCAGTCTATCGTTGCGCTGCCCTGTATGCGGCGGTAAGCCTCATAAAAATCAGGGTAGCTCTTGTTGATGCTCCAAGCGTCGGAGCAGGTGATCGTGCTGCCGCAGTTTGCGGCACAGGTCGCCGCCGCCATCACGATGCGGTGGTCGTTGCAGCCGTCGGCAAAGCCGCCCTGCAGCTGCCCGACGCCGGTGATGAGCAGACCGTCGGGCAATTCCTCCGCCTTGCCGCCGAGGGCGTTGAGCAGTGCCGCCGTGGAACACAGACGGTCGCTCTCCTTGATGCGCAGCCGCGCTGCGTTGGTGATGCGGGTCGTGCCCTCGGCAAAGCAGGCGCACACCGCCAAGACAGGCACCAGATCGGGGATCTGCGCCGCGTCGATCGTGATCGCGTGCAGCGGCGCGCGACGGACGGTGATGGTGCCGCCGTCCTGCTCTGCTTCGGCGCCGAATTCGCGCAGAAGCGCGGCGATGCGGCGGTCGCCCTGCGAGGAGTCGATGTTGCAGCCGTTGACGGTCACCTCGCCGCCGACAGCTGCCGCCGTCAGGAAAAATGCAGCCTGCGACCAGTCGCCGTCGGTGGTGTAGTCGGTGGGGATGTAGTGCTGCTTGCCGCGGATGTGCCAGCCCTTGTCGGTCATGTCGATCTCGATGCCGAACTTGGACATGGTGCGGATGGTCATGTTGATGTAGCCTGCGCTCTGAACGGGCGAGGTGAGAATGATGTCGCTGTCGCCCGACAAGAGGGGCAGGGCAAAGAGCAGCCCCGTGATGAACTGGGAGCTGACGTCGCCCGGGATGTGGTAAACGCCGCTTTGCAGCCTGCCGCTGATGCGCAGGGGCAAGCCGCCCTCGGTGGTGCAGGTCACGCCCTTTTCGGGCAGGGCGTCGGTATAGATCCCGATCGGGCGCTCGGGCAGCCTGCCGCTTCCGGTGAACACGGCGTCTATGCCGCCTGCCGCCGCAACGGGAATAAAGAACCGCAGCGTGCTGCCGCTCTCACGGCAGTCCAGCACAGCGGATCTGTTTTCAAACATACGGGAGCCGTCCACGGTCAGCACGTCGCCGTCCAGATGGACGGACGCGCCCAGCGCTTGGGCACAGCCGATGGTCGCCCGAATGTCCTCGGACAATGCCACGGGCGAAATGGTACACACACCGCCGGAGAGTGCCGCGCAGATGACCGCACGGTGCACGTCGCTTTTGGACGGCGGCGCTTGGATGGTTCCCGACGGGGTAAAGGGTTGAAAGGTCACATTGCTCATATTATTCTTCCAAAGAAATATTCGGCGCAGTCGTGTCGATAAAGCCGTTCAGCTCCTCGAGCGGGAGCCGCAGCGTAAAGCTGTCGCCGATGGTTTTCAGCAGGACAAGGTTGATGTCGCTGCCTGCGGTCTTTTTGTCGCCCTTTGCCGCCTCCGCCATATCCGAAAACGCGGCGTTCCACTCGGTGGGCAGCTGATATTTTTCGCAAAGGCGGATAATGCGCTCGGCGGTGCCTTTTTCGGTGTAGCCGTTCTGTTCTCCGGCGCGCGCCATCAGCACCATGCCGATCGCGACAGCCTTGCCGTGGGTGATGGCGGAAAAGTCGCCGAGCTTTTCGATCGCGTGACCGAGGGTGTGCCCGAAGTTGAGGAGCATGCGCTCGCCCTTTTCGCGTTCGTCACGGCTCACCACGTCGCGCTTGATGGAGACGCAGGTCTCGATAATATCCTCGATATGGTCGGCAAAGGACTCGGTTTCGAGCTTTTCAAAAAAAGCCGCGTCCTTGATACAGCCGTATTTTATCACCTCTCCCATGCCGTCGGTGACAAACGGCTCCGGCAGGGTGTTGAGGGTGTCGGGGTCGATCAGCACCGCCAGCGGTTGGTGGAACGCGCCGACGAGGTTCTTTCCCTGCGGCAGATCTACGCCTGTCTTGCCGCCGACGGAGGAATCCACCTGCGCCAGCAGCGAGGTCGGCACCTGAATAAAGCCGATGCCGCGCAGATAGGTCGCCGCCGCAAAGCCTGCCATGTCGCCGCAGACGCCGCCGCCGAGGGCGACGATGACGTCCTTGCGCGTCATGCGGAAGTCGGCGAGCACCTGATAGAGTTCGCCGACGGTGCCGAGGTGCTTGCTCGCCTCGCCTGCCGGATAGATAAACGGCTTGACACTCAGACCGTTCTGCTCCAGCGAATTGAGCACGCGCCAAAAGTAGTGCGGCGCCACGTTGTCGTCGGTGACAACGACGACCTTTTCCGCCTGCGACAGCTCCTTGACATAGGCGCCGCAGCGGTCGAGAATGCCGCGTTCGATCAAAATATCATACGGATCGCCCGTATGCACATGTACTGTTCTCATAGTCCCTCCCAATACAGCAGGTTATTCTCCCAAAGCCTGCTTGACCTGATGTCCCTGCTCGAGCAGGGCATACAGGCGTTCCTTGTCCTCATCCTTGATCGCGTTGATGATGCGGTTGATGTTGTCGATCAAAATATCCAGCTCCTCCACCAGCGGCTCCCTGTTCTCCAAAAACAGCTCTGCCCACAGCCCTGCGTTGATGTTCGCCACGCGCGACACATCGCGGTAGCTGCCTGCCGAAAAGCCGTTGTGGTTGGGGCAGCTCGGGCTGAGCACATAGGCGCAGGCGAGAACGTGCGGGAGCTGCGAGGTAAAGGCGATCATGCGGTCGTGCTCCTCCGGCGTGGTGATCTTGACGGTGCGAAAGCCGATGGAACGCGCCAGCGCCGCCAGCGTGCCGACAGCCTCGCTCGGTGCGCCGCAGGGCGTGATGAGAAAGCTTGCGCCCATAAACAGATCGGCGTCGCTCACGTCAAAGCCGTTTTTCTCCTTGCCTGCCATGGGATGGCTGCCGACAAAGATAAAGCCGTATTCCCGCGCCAGCGCCTGCATCTCGGGACAGATGGCGCGTTTGATGCCTGCCGCGTCGGTGACGATCGCGTCGCTGCGGATGAATTTGCCGTTCTCGCGCAGAAAGTCAAGGCAAGCCTGCGGATACATGCAGAGAATAATGATATCCTGCTCCGCAAGGCTCTCCGGCGTGCCGACGCGGTCGATCGCACCGGCGTTTAGCGCCTTTTGCGCCACGGCTTCGGTGCGGTTGATGCCGGTTACGGTGTGCTTGGTGTAGGATTTCAGCGCCTTGCAGTAGCTGCCGCCGATGATCCCCAAGCCTACGATTGCTATATTCATTTGCTCAGTGCCTTCTTTAAGGATAATAATTTGTTTGCCACGCCGTCAAACTGCTGCGGCGTCAGCGACTGTGCGCCGTCCGACAGTGCGTGCGGCGGGTCGTTGTGTACCTCGATGATCAAGCCGTCGGCGCCTGCCGCCACCGCTGCCATCGCCAGCGGCTCCACCAGCCAGCTCTTGCCGGCGGCGTGGCTCGGATCGACGATAACGGGCAGGTGCGAGAGCCGTTTGATGACGGGGATCGCCGAGATGTCGAGGGTGTTGCGCGTAAAGGTCTCATAGGTGCGGATGCCGCGCTCGCAGAGCATGACCTTGTCGTTGCCGCCTGCCATGATGTATTCGGCGCTCATCAGCCATTCCTCAATGGTGGCGGACAGACCGCGCTTGAGCAGGATGGGCTTGTCGGTTTTGCCCAGCTCCTTGAGCAGCTCAAAGTTCTGCATGTTGCGTGCGCCGACCTGAATGACGTCCACATTCTCAAACATGTCGATATGCGACACGCGCATGATCTCGGTGACGATGGGCAGTCCCGTCTCCTTGCGCGCGGTCTTGAGCAGGTCGAGTCCTGCCGACTTCAAGCCCTGAAACGCATAGGGCGAGGTGCGCGGCTTGAACGCGCCGCCGCGCAGCAGCGTTGCGCCGGACTGCTGCACGCTCTTGGCGATGCCCACGATCTGCTCCTCGGATTCGACCGAGCAGGGCCCTGCCATGATGTGCAGACTGCCGTCGCCGATGGTCACGGTGTCGCTGATCCTGACGGTGGTGTTTTCGGGATGAAACTTGCGGTTTGCCTTTTTGTATGGCTCCTGCACGCGCTTGACGCTCTCAACGATGTCCTGCGCTTCGATATATTCAATATCGACCTGTGTGGTGTCACCGATCAGACCGAGAACCGTGGAGTGTACGCCGTCCCAGCGGTTGATGCGGACGCCGTAGTCGTTTTTGAGTTTTTCGGTAAAGGTGAGCAGCTGCTCGGGTGCGGTGGATGGCTTTAATACGATAATCATGATTTTTCCTCTTTTCTGACTGAATCTGTCTATGACATTTTATCACTTTAAAGCGTAACAGTCAATAGCCTTTGCCCAAATACTGATAAATTTTTAACACAGATTGTCGGAATATTTTCGTGAGGATAAAATTACGACTATTTTTTCAGCCCCAATGTGTGTATCACGGCATAGGCGGTTTTGAGCGGTGTGCTCTCGCCCTTTATCGTGACGTCGGCGGCAGCCCTGTATTGCGGCAGCCGCGCCTTGTAGAGCCGCGCCATCGCCTCGTCCTTATCGGGACGCTGCAAAAGCGGCCGCTTGGTGTCGTTGCGCAGGCGGTTTTTGATGACGCGCAGCGGCACGTCCAGCAGCACGATCTTGTCCTTGCCGCGGAATACCGCCACATTCCGCTCAAAGGTCAGCGCGCCGCCGCCGGAAGCGATGATCACGCCGCGCATGTCCGCCAACTCCCGGCACGCCTCGTGCTCGAGCTCGCGAAAGCCATCCTCGCCCTGCGCGGCGAAGATCTCGGACACGCGCATGCCTGCCTTTTGTTCGATATAACGGTCCATGTCGATAAAGCGCCTGCCTGTTTTGCGCGCGATATTGCAGCCGACCGTCGATTTTCCGCAGCCCATAAAGCCGCAGAGGATCACATTGTTCATAAAAACCTCAGATTTTCCATAAGAGAATAACGTTGGAACCTACCCCAAAGCGTTTCTGCGTAAACAGGGCTTGCCCTATTCCTCATACGAGCGAGAAAGCTGCGTCATCAATTAGAGAATTGTCTGTTCATTTCTTCCGCAGCGTCCTGCACGAGCTGCTCGATATCCTTGGGGTCGTACTGCGAGCCGTCCCAGATTTGGTGCGCGGCGACCGCCTGCCACACCAGCATGGACATGCCGCCTGCCGCCTTGCTGCCGTTTGCCTTGGCGCGCTTGACGAGCGCGGTCTCCAAGGGGTTGTAGATCGCATCATAGACCGCGCCGCACCTGCCGATGGCGCAGTTGTGGATCGGCTGTTCGTCGATATGCGGATACATGCCGACCGGCGTGGCGTTGATCAGGACGTCAACGGTGCCGATGATCTGGTCGATCAGCCCAAAGCTCACCTGTGCGTCGGGGACCTTGCGCGTCACATCCAGACACAAAAGCCCTGCTCTGCCCACGCTCTCGCGGCGGACGGCAAACTCAAAGGGCTTGCCGCGCAGCGCGATCTCATACGCCATGGTGCGCGCCACGCCGCCGCAGCCGAGGATCATGATCCTGCCGTCAAGGTCGATGCCGGCTGCTTCCAGCGCCTTGATAAAGCCGTCGGGGTCGGTGGTGTAGCCGGTCGCTTTGCCGTCTTTGAGCGCAACGGTGTTGACGCTGCCATACATCTTTGCCTTGTCGTCGAGCGCGTCGAGCAGCGGAATGACCGCCTCCTTGTGCGGGATGGTGATATTGAAGCCGTCGAGGTGCCGCAGGTGGTTTTGATATTTCTCCGCAAGCGTCTCGGGCGCAATGTCCAGATAGGTGTAGTCGGCGTCCGCGCCTGCCAGCTCAAAAAGTCTTTTGTGAATAAACGGCGACATCGTGTGACCGATAGGGTGACCGATGACTGCATAATGCTTGGTGCTCATAAAATACCTCCGTTTGGTTATCAGGTTATCTATTCAAAATTCGATAGAATGTAAAAGTTTTATGCAATTTTTAGATTTTTCAAAAAATTTTTCATTTAGATATTGACAAAGCGGTCAAAACTCAATAATATGGAATAGTAACAAACAAAGGGTTTGTTCGCGATGATTAATCACTAATCATTGTAACACACAATATGCGCTCTTGTCCAGCGACGGCGCATAATATTTTATCAGGAGGAATAAAAATGGTATTGGAAAAAGTGAAGGCGATTCTTGCCGAGCAGTTTGACGTTGAAGAGGATAAGATCACCGAGGAAACCGATCTGCAGGAAGATCTCGGCGCGGATTCTCTGGATGTTGTTGACCTGTTGATGTCCATCGAGGACGAGTTTGAGGTTGAGGTTCCCGACGAAGAGATCGAGAACTTAAAGACTGTCGGCGCTCTGGTTGCTTATATCGAAGCAAATTCCTGATTGCCGCAAGCGAAACATACATGAGCCGGTCCGGCGTGATTGCCGGGACCGGTTCTTTTTCTTTCTTGCAAAAAAACGCGGATTATGCTATACTATAAGACAGCAACACAGCAACACGGCAAGGAGCACAAGAATGACGAATCTCACCAAGGACGCGATCAAAAAATCCTTTATGAAGCTGCTCAACGCAAAGCCCGTCAACAAGATCACCGTCAAGGAGATCGTGGCGGACTGCGGCATCAACCGCAATTCGTTCTATTATCACTTTGACGACATCCCCTCGCTGATCGAGGAGATCCTCAACGAACAGGCGGACGCGCTGGTGCAGACGACCGACAGGGACACCAGCATCTATACCGACATTTTGACCGCCATGGACTTTGCGCTCCAAAACAAGACGGCGATGCTGCACCTGTATAACTCCGTCAACAAGGACATGTTTGAGCGGTATCTCAACCGCATCGCGCACCGCACCGTGACGGAATATTTTGAGGTGCATTATGCCGACGAGCATCTTGCGGAGGACGACAAGCAGGTGGTGATCATGTATTACAAAAGCCTGCTGGTGGGCTTTGTGATAGAGTGGCTGGGCAGCGGCATGAAATACGATCTCAGCGGTCAGGTGCAGCGCCTTTGCGAGCTGTTTGAGGGCACCACCGAAACCGCCGTCAGCCGTTGCAGACGAACGGAACAGCTTTGAAGAACGCTCCTTGCAGGGGCGTTTTTTGCGTCGGCAGGCGGTCGTTCGTGTGCTTGTGAAATGCGCCAACTGCGACAATTGTACATTTGTCTTGAAAAAAGCCGCAGGCTGTGTTATACTATAAATATAAAACAAAAAGTGAGGTGAGTAGGTTGACGAACGGCGATAGTCTCGGAGCCGGAGGGCGAGGGCAAACAGCTTTTATTTGCATGAGCAGGCAGGACATTGCCGTGCGCTGCGTACTCATGGCTTGATGCGGTTTGTCTGTCCCTGTGCGTGTGTGCAGGGATTTTTCTGTGCTCCTTTCTATCACAAAATGAGAAGGAGGAACGAGAATGACAAAGGAGATCAACAATTCTCCGGTCACGGTGGAGGAAGCGGTAGCCGCCAGACCGGACTATGAAAACGAAATAATCGCAGTCGTCCGCGGAACGGCTTCGCCCAAGGCGGCGCAGCAAAAGCTCGAGGATTATCACGGCAACGATATTGCACAGGCGATGGCTTCGCTGACGCTCCCCGAGCGCAAAAAGCTGTTTCGCATCTGCACCGCCGACATGCTGGCGGAGGCGTTTGAGCATTTGGAGGAAGAGGACGCCGTCGCCTATTTTAACGAAATGGACGTCCAAAAGGCGTCGGCAGTTACCGAAAAGCTTGACGCCGAAACCGCCGTCGATATCCTGCACGGGATCGAAAAAGAAAAGCGCGCCCTGATCATCGACGCGCTGCCGCAGGATGTGCGCCGCGATATTCGCCTGCTCGCGTCCTTTGACGAGGACGAGATCGGCAGCAAGATGACGACCGACTGCGTGGTGCTGCGCGAAAATCTGAGCGTGCCCGAGGCGATGGCGGAGCTGGTGCGTCAGGCGGAGGAGAATGACAACATCGCCACGATTTTTGTGGTGGACGAGGACGATGAGTTCTACGGCGCCATGGAGCTGCGCGATTTGATCACCGCCAAAAAGGAAACGCCGCTCGATGACCTGATTGTCACGTCGTTTCCGTATGTCTACGCCCACGAGAGCATCGACGACTGTATCGAAAAGCTGAAGGACTACTCCGAGGCGTCGGTGCCCGTGCTCGATAACGGCAACAAGTTTCTGGGCATCATCACCGCCCAGAGCGTGATCGAGGTCGTGGACGACGAGATGGGCGAGGACTACGCCAAGCTGGCAGGCTTGACCGCCGAGGAGGACCTGAAGGAGCCGCTGCTGCGCAGCATGCAAAAGCGTTTGCCGTGGCTGTTTGCCCTGCTCGGACTCGGCATTTTGGTATCGACGGTCGTCGGCGCGTTTGAGGCAGTGGTGCAGAGCCTGACCATGATCATGGCGTTTCAGTCGCTGATTTTGGACATGGCAGGCAACGTGGGCACACAGTCGCTGGCGGTGACCATCCGCGTCCTGATGGACGAAAACCTGACCTTTGGTCAAAAGACGCATTTGGTTTTGAAGGAGAGCCGTGTGGGCTTCTTCAACGGACTGCTGCTCGGCGGCATTTCGGTGATTTTTGTGGGCTTGTATATCGCTCTGTTCAAGCACAAGGACTTTCTGTTCGCCTTTTCGGTTTCGGGCTGTATCGGCATTTCGCTGGTGGTCGCCATGGTGATCTCCAGCACCGTCGGCACGCTGATTCCGCTGTTCTTCAAAAAAATCAAGGTGGATCCGGCGGTCGCGTCCGGTCCGCTGATTACGACCATCAACGACCTTGT
>ONGI01000025.1 GCA_900317315.1 uncultured Eubacteriales bacterium | reverse complement strand
TCGCCAACGTTGTCAGAGCCGATAATGAGGTCGCAGGTCTGCATGCCCCAGTCAGCGGTAAAGATACAGCCATAGTTGCTGCCGATGGGATAGCTGCTGACATCAAAGGACCAAATACCGTTGCCCTCGTCCTTCATGTTGCCCTTCTTGGAACCCCAACCGATAATCTCGCCGTCAGCCTTACTGTACAGATAGAAGGTGATGGTCTTGAAGTTTTTCCAACCGCTGGAATTAGCGTCGAAATAAATCTTGCTGCCTTCGCCGGCTGAAGCAGAGCCTTCTTCTGCGCCAACAGCGGAATCATCCGCAGCCGCAACAGCAGAATCGTCGGCAGCAGCTACCGCGGAATCGTCCGCAGCCGCAACAACCTCATCAGTTTCCGCTGCGCTTGCCGCAACAACAGCAGTTGAGCCAATAAGCATAGCCGCAAGAGCAATGCCGGCAATTTTCTTGAACATTTTTTACTCCTCCTAATAGTTAGTTCATAGTCCGAGTACACTATATAGTACCTCAGTAAAATTATTATACAATAAATGCGATAAAACTTCAATACTTTTAAAAACTTTTTGTCTGTCGAATTTCACAAGATATTTTCAACGATTTTGTTGTAATTCGACAATGGTAAATAATGGATTTGGCTTGAGCAGTCGCCGTTTGCGTTATATTTCCAAAGCGGAAAATAACGACGTTTTCATTAGGTACCGCTCAGTCCGTCGGCCGCAAATCAATGCAGCATATCCTTGGCTGCCCGGATCGCCAGAAGGATCGCTTCCTCGAGCTTGCTCTCGTCCTTGGCGCCTGCCATGGCGACCGTGGGCTTGCCGCCGCCGTTGCCGCCTGCCGCCTGCGCCGCAATCTTGACGATCTTGCCGGCATGCGCACCGTGCGCCACGGCTTCCTTGCCGCAGTACGCCGCAATGTTGATCTTGCTGCCGTTGACGGTCGCCACAACACCGATGATGTTGGGATAATCCGCCACGGCTTCCTCGCACATTTCACGCAGCACGTCGGGGGTGAGTCCCTTGGTGATTCCCTTGATGATCTCGAAGCCGTTGTATTGCTCGGACTCCGCCATCAGGCTGGTCATCTGGCTTGCGGCAATGCGGCTGTTGAGCTTGTCGATCTCGCGCTGCTGCGCCTTGATCTGCTCGACCGCCTTTTGTACGCCCAGGACGAGCGCCTTGGGATTGGAGAGCTTGAGCTGGGCAGCCGCCACACCGATCAGCTCCTGTGCACGGTTGATATATTCAAGAACGCCCTTGCCGGTGGACGCTTCGATCCTTCTCACGCCTGCCGCCACAGAGCCTTCCTGACGGATCTTGAACAGTCCGAGCTTGGCTGTGTTGTCCATGTGCGTACCGCCGCAGAATTCCACCGAGAAGTCGCCGGCGCTGACAACGCGGACGGTGTCGCCGTATTTTTCGCCGAACAGCGCCATCGCGCCGAGCTTTTTGGCTTCTTCGATCGGCATGACGCGCGTCTCGACGGGAATGGCTTCAAAGATCTTGTCGTTGACGAGCTTTTCCACGTCGAGCAGCTCCTTGGCTGTCATGGCTTCAAAGTGCGTAAAGTCAAAGCGGAGGGTCGTGTCACTGACAAGCTGACCTGCCTGCTGCACGTGACTGCCCAGCACCTCGCGGAGGGCTGCCTGCAAAAGATGCGCCGCGGTGTGGTTGCGCATGATGTCCTCTCTGCGCGCCTTGTCCACAGCCGCCCTGACGGTCATGCCCACGCGCACGCTGCCCTCGTCAATGGCGCAGGCGTGCAGGAAGATGTTGCCGGAGATGTCCTTGGTGGTGTCGTCCACATCCGCGGAAAAGCCCTCGGCTGTCAGTGTGCCGGTGTCGCCCACCTGTCCGCCGCTCTCGGCATAGAAGGGCGTTTTGTCGAGCACGAGCAGCGCGCTGTCGCCCTCGCCTGCCGACTCCACGCGCTCGCCGTCCTTGACGATGGCGACGATGGTCGCTTCTGCTTCCAAGTCGGTGTAGCCGACAAACTCCGTCTTGGCGATGTCGGTCAGATCGGTGTTGTCGCTGATCCATGCGTCCGCGCCGGCGTTCTTTCTGGCGGCACGGGAGCGCTTTTTCTGCTCGACAAGCAGCTCGTGGAAGCGCTCCACATCGACCTTGATGCCCTTTTCACCGAGGATCTCACGCGTGAGGTCGATCGGGAAGCCAAAGGTGTCGTTCAGCTTGAACGCGTCCTCGCCGCTGATGACCTTGACGTCGTTGCGCTCCATCAAGCCCTGCAGCATTTTGAAGCCCTGGTCGATCGTCTTGGCGAAGCTCTCCTCCTCCACGCGGATCACCTTTGTGATAAAGTCCTTCTTCTCGACCAGCTCGGGATACGCCGTGCGGTTCTCGTTGATAACGGTTTCGCAGACCTTATACAGGAACGGCTCCTTGTAGCCGAGCAGTCTGCCGTGACGCGCAGCGCGGCGAAGCAGACGGCGCAGCACATAGCCCTTGCCCTCGTTGGAGGGCATGACGCCGTCGCCGATCATAAAGGTGGTGGAACGGATGTGGTCGGTGATGACGCGCAGCGAGATGTCGCTCTTTTCGCCTGCGCCGTACTGCACGCCGGTGATGCGGCTGATGTGCTTCATAATGTTCTGCACCGTGTCCACGAGGAAGAGGTTATCGACCTCCTGCATGACGCAGGCAAGGCGCTCCAAGCCCATGCCGGTGTCGATGTTGGGGTGCTCCAAGGGCGTGTAGTTGCCCTTGCCGTCGCTCTCGAACTGTGTGAACACGAGGTTCCACACCTCTACAAAGCGGTCGCACTCACAGCCGACATGGCAGTCGGGCTTGCCGCAGCCCTTCTCGGGTCCGCGGTCAAAGTAGATCTCGGAGCAGGGACCGCAGGGACCGGAGCCGTGCTCCCAGAAGTTGTCCTCCTTGCCGAGGCGCACCATATGGGAGGGGTCAACGCCGACCTCCTTTGTCCAGATGTCATATGCCTCGTCGTCGTCCTGATAGATAGACACATAGAGCTTGTCCTCGGGCAGCTCCAATACTTTTGTAAAGAATTCCCAAGCCCACGCGGTCGCCTCGCGCTTGAAATAATCGCCGAAGGAGAAGTTGCCCAGCATTTCAAAGAAGGTGCCGTGACGCGCCGTGATGCCGACGCGCTCGATATCCGGCGTGCGGATACATTTTTGGCAGGTCGTCACACGCTTGCGCGGCGGCGTGACCTCTCCGGTGAAATACTTTTTCATGGGCGCCATTCCGCTGTTGATCAGCAAAAGGCTGTTGTCGTCCTTGGGTATCAGCGAAAAGCTGGGAAGCCGCAGACATCCCTTCGACTCAAAAAACGAGAGGAATTTTTCGCGTAACTCGTTCATTCCTGTCCACTGCATGGTTGATTACTCCTTTTATAACTAAATTAATCTCTTTTTTTGCGTATCACCGAGCCGGCAGGGACCGCCCTGTCGGCAAGCATGGTCAACCGCTCGGTCGGGTGCGGCGCACTGTCCACGCTCTCCCCTGCCTCGTTCGTCAGGCTGATGCAGGTGATCTCAAAGGGTATGCCGCTCGGCGGCAAGACGTCCAGCGTGTCGCCTACCCAAAATTTGTTGCGCTGCGAAATGACGGAGGTGTAGCCGTCTACCGAGCACTCACAGACCGCGACATTGTCGTAGTGACGGATGTAGCCGCCGTCACCCGTGACCTGTCCCGGCTCGCTGCCGAAATAAAAACCGGTGTTGTATTCGCGGTGACTGATCTTTTCAAGCTCCTCCCGTATCCACGGGTGCAGCTCAAATGGGTCGCCGTCCTCCCAATACTGATCGACCGCCTTGCGGTAGGCGTTGGTGGTGACGGCGGTGTAGTAGGAGGATTTGGCTCTCCCCTCTATTTTGAAGCTTGAAACGCCTGCCTTTATCAGCTCGGGGATGTGCTCGATCATGCACAGATCGCGTGAGTTATAGAGGAAGGTGCCGCGACCGGTCTCCTCAACGGGAAAATACTGACCGTCGCGCGTTTCTTCAAACAATTGATATTTCCAGCGGCAGGGCTGCGCACAGTCGCCGTGGTTGGCGTCCCTGCCGGTCATATAGCTCGAGATCAGGCAGCGTCCCGAGAACGAAACGCACATAGCGCCGTGCACAAAGCACTCGATCTCAAGCTCCTTGGGAGTTTTGGCGCGCAGCTCGGCGATCTCGTCGAGCGGTATCTCACGCGCCATCACCACACGCGACGCGCCCATATTGTAGAGCACGTTGGCAGCGGCGTAGTTGGTGACGCCTGCCTGTGTGGAGATGTGCCGCGCCACCCTGGGCGCATAGCGCTTTGCCGCCTCGAACACGCCCAGATCGGCGATGATCAGCGCGTCTACACCGCTGTCCTGCGCCATTATCAAAAATGCCGGAAGCGTCCTCAGCTCATTGTTGCGCGGCAAAATATTGCAGGTCAAGTGTATCTTTTTGCCCTTGGCATGTGCCATGGCGCACGCCTTTTTCAGCTCGTCCGCGTCAAAATTGCGCGGTGAGGAGCGCATGCCAAAGGACTTTCCTGCCAAAAACACCGCATCTGCACCAAAGCTCAGCGCCGCTTTGAGGCAATCCATGTCTCCGGCAGGGGCTAATATTTCAGGTTTGGTCAACATTATTTGATACTCTCCAGATTCGCCTCGTGCTGCTCGATGGTCGAAGCATAATATGCCTGTCCGTCCTTGTCGTGGCAGAAGAACAAATACTCGGTGCTCGCCGGCTGCAGCGCCGCCTTGATGGCGTCGTTACCGGGGTTGCAGATCGGTCCCGGCGGCAGACCCTTCAACGAATAGGTATCATAACGGCTCTTGTAGTTCTTGCCGGCGCTTTCGGGCAATACCTCGGCGCTGCGGTAGGGATAGTATTTGGTAGAGTCCAGACCCAGATAGGCTACGCCCAATTCGTCGCCGTTTGCCAGACGGTTGTAGACGATGGAGGCAACATAATACATATCCTCCTTATCGGCAGCCTCCGCCTGCACGATGGACGCCACATTCAAGATTTGGTCAAGCGTGTAGGTGGTGCCGGTCTTTTCGAGCATTTTGTGAACCGAATAGAGCTTTTCGTAGCCCTCAAACGCCTGCTTGGTGTACAGACGTCTCTCAAAGTTGTTGAGGAATTTGTAGCAAATGCTGATCGGACTGTCGTTGTGATAGAATTCGTATTTATCGGGATAAAGGTAGCCCTCAAGCTTGTAGTAGCGGTCGCCGCCGTTTTTGATGGCTTTGAGGAAGTCAAAGTCGTTGTCGAACTTGTCCGACGCGCAGTAGTCGAGGAAGGTCTGCTTGTCCTTTTCGTTGAGCGCGCCGCCGTTGACGAGCGTATCGGCGATCTCCACGACGCTCATACCCTCGATGATCGTCACTTCCACCGTATCGGTACGGCTGGACATGCCCTCGAGGTTGGTCAGGATCGCCTGATAGTCCATATTCTTGCGCAGCTGATAAGTACCCTCGGTAAAATCATGGTCGGACTTGGTGATCCTGGCGAAAATCTTAAAATAGCCGCTCTCCTTGATGACGCCGTTCTTCAGCAGGATATCCGTCACCTGATCCAGCGTCGGATCGGCAGGTATCTTGACCGAAACCTCGGTATCGTCGGGGCGGTTGATGGCGAGCAGGTCGTTCATGCCCGTCACCAGATAGGTAGCGATCATGGTGCCCACCAGCGCCACGGAGACGATCCACATCAGGCGGAACATGCGGCGGTTGTGGCGGTTGCGTTTTTTCTTTTCGCGCTTTTGCTGACGAATGCGCTTTTTCTCGTTCTTCATGGATTCGCGCTCGATCTGCTTTTTGACGTCCTGACCGCTGTAGGAATTGATCTCCTCCGGCTCCTTGTTCTCGGCGCCGGTGTCCTCCACGATGTTCAGGTGAAAATTCTCCGCCTTTTGGCGGCGCTTTTCGTCAAAGCTGAGCGGACTCTTGTCGTTTCTTTCCATACATACACCTCTAATCAGTTTCGGTTGATAAATCTTTCGGTTACCAAAATATCCGTGTGCCTGTCAAACGCGCCGCGCGGCAGCTGCTTTTCGGTAAATTTTGTGTAACAGATACCGGCGGTCACACCGCCGAATTCATCGAGAAACCGGTCGTAATAACCCTTGCCAAACCCGACGCGGTATCCTTCCAAATCAAAACACAAGCCCGGCACGATGCAAAAGCCGGACGAAAGATCCGTGACCCTCTCGCAGGTCTGCGGATCGGGCTCCTCCAGTCCGAAGGTGCCCCGGGACAAATCGTCAAAGGAACGGATATAATAAAAATCCATTTTGCCGGATCTGTCGGCGCAGCGCGGCACCGCCACGCGCTTGCCGCGTTGGAGCGCATCGGCGATGATCTGCCGCGTGTCGCACTCGATCGGCGAGGACACAAAGATAAACAGCGTCTCGCACGCCTTGTATTCTTCCAAGCCGAGCACCTTTTCTGTCAGCGCCTTGTCCAAACGCGCCTTGACCTCCGGCGGACAGGACTCGCGCAGCTTTTTGCAGCGTGCGCGCAGCCTGCGCTTTTCTTCTTTTACATTGATCAAAAACATTGCATATCACTTAACACCTTGTCGGCGGTCGCCTTGGAAACGGCGGCGCTGACAATGGCATGACCAAAGCTCAGCGAACAGCCTGCGCCCTTGGCGGTGATGACGTTGCCGTCCGCGACCACATGCTCGCCGGTGCAGACAGCGCCGGTCAGCTCCGGCTCAAAGCCCGGAAAACAGGTGGCTTTTTTGCCGTTGAGGATACCCAAGGAGCCCAGCACAGAGGGAGCCGCGCAGATCGCCGCAACAAGCTTGCCGTTGTCAAAGCAGGTGCGCACGCAGTCGGTGACCTCCCTGCACGCCTTGAGGTTGCGCGTGCCCGGCATGCCGCCCGGGAGGATCACGCCTTCGAGATCATCATATGAAAGCGCCTTCAATTCCATGTCAGCCTTCACGGTCACACCGTTGGAGCTCTGTACCTCGGCGCCGGTCACGCCGACGGTCTTGACGTCCAGTCCGGCTCTGCGCATGACGTCCAGCGGCGCCATTGCCTCGGTCACTTCAAATCCGTTTGCCAAAAAAATGTAATACATATCGTTTTCCTTTCGTCAGGGCACCTATAAAACTGCTGTAGCAAAAAGGTGCAAATAATATATGGTAGATGACTGTCAAAACGACGCGGTCATACGGCGGTATAACAGGGCGCTTTGACAGGAATATGCTGTGATAACGGCGGTCATGGGCAGCCAAATATTGCTAAGGCGCCCTCAGCTGAGTGTCAGACCGATCCACACACCGCTCAGCTCCGGCAGATCCTTTTGCAGCGGCTTGAGCATGCCGCAGACGAGCGGATCGCAGTCCTCCAAATCGGGATTGCCGGCGCTGCCGGTCAGAGAGAACCGGCGCACGCCGCGGCGGCAGAGCAGGTCTTTGAGTTCTTCCAAATGCCGGTAGATCGCGTAGAACACCTCGGCGCGGTCGCCGTCCTGCTCATAGAGCGCGAGCAGCCGCTCGTTTTGCAGCACCTGCACGCCGTAGCAGGCATAGTATTTTGACGCGAATCGAATCGTTTTATTATTCCACAAAAGAAATTTATCGCCGCCGCAGCGTCTTTGCAGCTCCTCCCAATCGAAGGACGAGGAAAATCGCCTTTGGCTTGGCTCCGCACTCAGTTCTTTGCAGCAAACCGCCGCGCCTTTCTTATAGCCGAGCCTTGCATAAAAGCGGTATAAGCCGTCGTTGGCAGGCAGCAATGCCGAGTAGCAGTCGCCGCGCCGCGCCGCGTCCCGCAGGGCAAACTCGATCAGCGCCGTCATAACGCCCCGGTGCCGGTAGGCAGGGTCGGTCGCCGCGCCGCAGAGATAATGCGCCGACTTGCCGACGAGCTGACAGCCTATCAGATAGACCGCGGCGATCGCCGTGCCGCCATCCTCTGCAAGATAGGCGTGTGTATTTGATAAATTTCTTTCAAAGAATAATTTTACGGCTTCTTCCTTTTCCTCAAAACAACGCAGCCAGAGCGCCGCAAGGCTCGGCAGGTCGCTTTCCCGTATCGCGCGGTACCTCACAACGGCTTGGCGCAATAGCGGTCGTAGATGATCGCCGGATGATAGGAGAGCTTGGACTTGCGCAGCCCCTCTATGCCGAGATCCTCTTCGCGGTTGATGTAGGCGTAACGGGTGAGCGTTTTGGCGAACTCATGGTTGATCACCGCATAAACACCGTCATAGGCGCGCAGTCCCTTTTCGAACATCACGTCAAAGCACACGTCGGAAATCGCGCAGCCCATCGTGGCGGCGACCGGCTTGCGGTCGATATACAGAATGCCGCCGTGCAAGCCCAGCTCGTCAAAGCAGCGGCACGCTTCGCGGAACACCTCCATCTCGCCGTATGACTGTGGGTCATAGCCGTTTTCCGTGCACCAATCCGTCATCACCTGCATGGCGTCGGCAAGATTGTGCGCGCAGAGGGTCTCAAAACGGACGTCGTCGCCGTAGATGCGGTAAAACTTTGAAATATGGTTGCGCTTTGCGTGGTATTTTTTGCCGGCAAGCGTCGCCAGATCGCCGGTGTTATAGATATAATCCTGATTTGCCGGCTCACGGTCATACACAAAGCGCCCGGGAAACAGCGCTTCGAGCAAATCGCGCTCGCGTCCTGTCATATAAGCAAAATAAACCCGCTGACCGCGCTCCTCCGCGTCGGCAAAAACCGCCTCGACCGCCTCGGCAACATGCGCGCCGGACGGCATGCAATAGCCCCAAACGCGGTGCTCATCACGAAAATACGCCTTTATCAGCGTGTCGCGGTACACGGCAACGCGGAGCCTGTACTCTTGGTTCCACAGGTAGCCGTTGACGAAATTCAGTTCGCAGCCGAGTCCGCCGGTGTAATCGTAGTAGCTTTTGTATTCATTGATACGTTCTTTTTCGATCGGTTTAAAATCTATCATATAATTCCTTGCATCACTTCTTCAATATCCCTTGCGATCTCCTCGATCGGTCGGATCGCGCCGTCACGGCAGCAATTGATGATGTGCCAGCCGCAACGTTCAGCGGCATAGAGAGCGCTTCGGCGGCAGGAGAGCAAAAAGCCAAGGTTACTCTCGTGCAGATCCTTTTTGCTGTTGTCGCCGCCGTAGCGCTGTTCCATCAGCTTTTGGGAAACATCCGGCTCCACATCGAGATAGATCACCAACGCCGGACGCGGCAGACCGAGCTTGTCATATTCAAAATCAGCCTGCCAGCGAATGAACGCGTCACGCTCATCATCGCTGACCTTTGCCATCTGATAAATGATGTTGGAGGTGCAGTAGCGGTCGCTGAGCAAAAGCGCGCCCTCGCGGTAGTCGCGCTGCCAATCCTTTAAAAAGCTCGCCGCACGGTCAACGGCGTAAAAAGCGGACGCCGCGTAGGCGTTGACGTCCTCGGGCCTGCTGCCGAACTCGCCGCTGAGATACATCTGCACCAAAGCCGAGCCGCGGCTCTCGTAATCGGGAAACGAAAGCTGACGCACACGGCGCCCCTGTGCCCGTAGCTTTTCGGCAAGAAGCTTGGTCTGGGTCGCCTTGCCGGAGCCGTCCAGCCCCTCTATGACAATAATCTTTGATTTTTCGCTCATTGCTTCACCGCCTGACCCGTTACGCCTTGCGCACGCCGTATTTTTCTCTCATTTCTTTTTGCCTGCCGCAGCTCATTCTGCCCTCGGGACAGGGACCGAACAAACAGGACGGTCCGCAGTTTTGGAACAAGTGCGGCGCCGCCTCGCGGCATTGCAGCAGCATTTGCTCCGCTACCTCACGGATCTCCCACTGGGCGCGGTTGCAGCAGCGGTGCGCAAAGAAGTTTTGCAGGCTGCGCGCGTTAAAGGTGCAGACGATTTTGGTGGTGGAGGCGTTTGGCAAAATGAAACGCGCGTCCTCGTTCGCCTTTTTGATAAAGGCGGCGCATTCGGTCTTGTGCGATGTTTTGAAGCGCTCGATGATCTCCGCGTCTGTCCCCTCCTGCGGCTCTCCCAGATATTCGGCAATATAACCGGCTGCGAGCGCGTCACGGATCGCGCTGTACGCCTGAGCCTGCTCTGCGAGCACACGGTTATACGCTTCGAGCGCCTTGGGATTCTCTCGGATCGCCGGCGGCGTCACAAAGTCAAACTTCGTGCCGTCCACATAGCGCTGGGACTGCTGACTGTAAGAGGCGATCCTGTGCCGCACCAACTGGTGCGAGCAGGCGCGTGAGATGCCCTCGATGCCAAAGGTGAAGCTCGCGTGCTCCGTCGGACTGGCGTGGCCGAGACCTGCCAGCATGTCGATAAAGGCGGCGGTTTTTTCTTCCGTCAAGCCCTCGCGGATGTCCTCGATGCCGGACGGCGAATAGCAGAGCTTTGCCGCCATTGCCACCACCTGTTCCGGATCCGGCGTGTGTGTCAGCAAGGTTACTTTTACAGCCAAATTTATCCCCCACTTCTCCAGATTACATAATTATTGATATTATACCATTTTAATCTCTATTTTTCAAGCGTTATCGACGAGTTTCTCCTGTGAATAAATGGTGAAATTTTCGGAAAACCGTCATACCGCAGCCAACCAAAAAAAAGAGACAGCCAAAATGACCGTCTCCCATTGTTTTGATTATTTTAGTCGGAATACTGATTGAACCGCGACAAAAACGCCTGTGTGCGCGGACTCTGCGGATTTTCGATCACCTGCTGCGGTGTTCCCTCTTCTTCGATCACACCGTCCGCCATAAAAATGATCTTGTCGGCAACGTCGCGCGCAAAGCTGATTTCATGCGTCACGACGATCATCGTGCTCTCGGAGCTTTTTAAGCTCTTGATAACATGGAGCACCTCGCCCGTCAGCTCCGGGTCGAGCGCAGAGGTAGGCTCATCAAAGCAGAGAATGTCCGGCTTGAGCGCCAGTGCACGGGCGATCGCCACGCGCTGCTGTTGTCCGCCGCTCAGGTTGCAGGGATATTCGTCGCGCTTTTCGCTGAGTCCGACGTTTTTGAGCAGCTGATCCGCGTAGGACTTGATGGACTCAACCGCTTCCTTGTAGCTCTTGGCACCCAAAAACTCGCCGTTCTGCTCAATTTTTTCTTTGGCAAGCAGCTTGGGAGCCAAAACCAGGTTCTCAAATACGGTGTACTGCGGAAACAGATTGAACTGCTGGAACACCATGCCGAAATGCAGGCGGTTCTTGCGGATCTCCGCTTCTCTTTTTTTGGAGGAATCCGCGTCGTCAAACAGCACATTGCCGTTGACGGAGATGACGCCCTTTTGCGGCGTTTCCAAAAAATTGATGCAGCGCAGCAGCGTCGTCTTGCCGGAGCCGGAGGAGCCGATGATCGCCAGCACCTCGCCCTTTTCCAGCGTAAAGCTGATGTCCTTGAGAACGAGCGTTTTGCCAAAGCTTTTTTTGATATTTTTTACTTCCAAAAATGCCATGCCGGATCCTCCTTAACCCTTGTAATAATCGAGCTTTCTTTCGATAAAACGGAAAAGAAGCGTCAGCACGCCGCAGAACAGCAGGAAAAAGGCGCCGGTGTAGAAAATCGGCCAGATCAAGCCCTGCTTGGTGAACTGCTCTGCGTTTTTGAGGATCTCGCCGACGGCGATCACACGCGCCAGCGAGGTGTCCTTGACGAGCGTGATGATCTCGTTGCTCATCGGAGGGATGATGCGCTTGACGACCTGCAACAGCACGACCTTGAAGAAGATCTGCGACTTTGTCATGCCCAGCACATAACCGGCTTCATATTGTCCCCTGGGGATCGCCTCGATACCGCCGCGGTAGATCTCGGAAAAATATGCCGCGTAGTTGATGATAAACGCGATCATTGCCGCCGTCATGCGGTCGCTGAACTTGAACGAGCCGTCCGACAGCAGCGGCGGGATATAGTAGACGACAAACAATTGCAGCATCAGCGGTGTGCCGCGGATGATCCAGACAAAAATCCTGCAAACGGCCTTCAGCGGCTTGAAGCGCGACATGGAGCCGAGCGAGATCAGCAAGCCCAGCGGCAGCGCAAACAACAGGGTGACGCCGAAGAGCAGACAGTTTTCGCCAAAGCCGGTCAGCAGCTGTTGGGTAACACTCCAGTACTGATCCATGGATTATTTCACGATCAAAAGGTCGGCAAGGTTGTACTTGTCGGCGATTTCCTTGAGCTTGCCGCTGTCGTAGACAGCCTTGATCGCCGCGTTGAGCTTTTCGAGCGTAACGGCGCTGTTCTTTCTGAGCGCGATACCGTACTGCTCGGGAGAGAAGGTCTTTTCTTCTACGACCGCGAGGTCGGCAAAGTCGGAATCCTCTCTGATGGTGCCCTTGGACATAACAAAGTCAATGATAGCGATGTCGGCGGTGCCTGCCTTTACTTCGAGAAGCGCGGTAGACTGGGACTGAACAGGCTGATAGTCCGCGCCCTTGAAGAACTCATCTTCCTTGGCAACATCCTCACCGGCAGAACCGGACTCCGCAACGACCGAAGCGCCCTCTACGCTCTCTGCAAACTGCGCGACCTTGTCCTTGTTACAGACCATGACCTGCTTGTTCTCCATGTACGGAATGGAAATGTCCATATTCTCCTGACGCTCCGGTGTGATGGTGAGACCATTCCAGATGCAGTCGATGGACTTTGTTTTCAGCTCGATCTCCTTGGAATCCCAGTCGATCTCCTGGAACTTGGGCTCCAGCTTCAGCTCCTCGCAGACTGCCTTGGCAAAATCGGTTTCAAAGCCGGTCAGCTCGTTGTTTTCGTCCATATAGTTCATCGGCTCAAAATATGTGATGCCGATAACAAGATTGCCCTTGCTTTCAAGATAGGTCCAGTCCTCACCGGCACTGTCCGCTGTTGCAGCGGTATCAGCAGTGGCAGCCTTGGTGGCGGCCTCCGTTGCGGATTCTTTCTTCTCGCCCGAGCCGCCGCAGCCGGCAAGCGCGGTGGCAGTCATCAGACCGGCCATCATGAACGCAATGATTTTTTTCATAGTTTTTACCTCCGTGTTTTCAATACTTTTGTATTGTTTGTGCGCCTTTGACGCACGCGAACAGAATTATTATACATTATCAGTTTACTAAAGTAAAGTATTTTTTGTAAAAAAGTATAAATTCTTCTATTTTTCCTGCCCGATACAACGGATACACATCAAACAAACAAAACAGACACACCCGAAGGTGTGCCTGTCAAAAGTCAATAGCTTATTTTAGATAGGTGGTGGAGGTGCTGCCGATCGCGCCGTTAATGCCGGTGAAGCCGCTTGCGCAGCAGACATAAACGCGCATGTTGGCTTTGCCGATGCTCGGAACCGTGAGGGTGCCGTTGGTGACAGTCTGTCTGTCGCCGGTGACCGCGTCGATATACAGACCGTTGGGGATCTGCTTGAAGGTCGCGCCGCCGGAGATGGTGACACAGGCGAGGCTGTCGGTCGAATCGTCGGTGAAGCGGCGGATGTACGCCATGTCGCCGGTAACATGTGCGGAATCGGCGGCGTACTGACCCTTTTGCAGTGCAGGGATCGCGCGGCGCATCTTGTTGAGCTTCATCAAATGCTGTGAGAGCGTCGATTCAAGCGTTGTTTTGACGGTGCCGCTCGCTGTGTATTCACAGAAATCGGTCGCCTCCACATCGCCCTCCAGATGGTCGCCGTAGTAGGCTCTGCCGGATTCGGCGAGGGAGATAAGCGTACCCTTGTCGATCAGGGCGCCCTTTTGGAACTCGATCTCGGAGCCGTAGTAGACGCAGGGAATACCGCGGAAGGTGAACATCAGGTCAAGGTTCTCAGCCCAAGCCTGAGTGCCGCCCTGGAAGCGAGTGAACTCGTCGGGCTGTTCGGGAGAGTAGTCGTGCGAATCAACGTACATAACATTGTATGTTGCGTCGTTGTAGTACTTGTCGGAGCTCAATGCCACGCCGTAAGCGTTGCTTGCGCTGCCGAACATTCTGTGCATCGTAAAGTCGATGGCCTCCATGCCCGAAGCTCTGCTGCGGTCGGGAGTGTGATAGGTCAAGCCGTTAAGGAAGGCGTTCTGCGAAGTGGGCTGAGCGCTGGGATCGTCTTCCTGCTTGTAGTGATCAAACGTCAGGTTCATATTGTCGTTGATCTCCTGCACGGAGGTTCCCCAGTTCCAGCTGTTTGCCCACTTGGAATTGCTTTCTTTCCAAGTATAATAGGGAGCGGACTCCTCAGCGTGGCCGCGGTACCAAACCTGGGTATAGCGGGTGCAGATCTCGCCGAACATCAGGAAGTTGGGCTTGCCTGCAGCGGCAGCGGCGTCCATAAGCTGCTGGTTGAACATCAGGTTAAGAACAACGCGCGGAATGTGGCGAACGGTGTCAACGCGGAAGCCGTCGACTCCGCGGGCGATATATTCGCCGTAGGTGTCGGTGATGTACTCGGCAACAGCGGGGTTCTCGGTGTTGAGGTCAACACAGTCGCCCGCGATCTGCGCGAACTTCGTAGTCCAGTCGTCGTAGTTGGGGTTCTGGAAATAGCCCGAGTGATAGTAGTTGTTCGGGTTATATATCTCGCTGGTTGACATTTTTGTCATTTCGTAATCCTTAGCCTCGGGAATACCCGTGGTTCCGTTGCCCAGGTTGCCGGGATAGGTCACGTTTTTCATAAGGTTGAGTCTCTGCTGGTACTGGATGCCGGGCTGCTGAGCCCAATACTGCTCGGGAGAAGTGAGACCGTAGGTGTTGAGCAGGTAATCGGTGGGGACCATACATTCCTCCAAATTGCCCAGATCCTTGGTGGTGTCCTTGGTGAACAGCGGACTAAAATGGCTTTCGCCGAAGTTGCCGGTGTGCTGGAACACGACGTCCTGATAGATCTTCATGCCTTTCTGGTGTACGGCGAGGATCAGGTCGTCAAAGGTGAAGTCGTCGCTCTCATAGCGCGCGTCCACCGTGGAGAAGTCCATGGCGTGATAGCCGTGGTAGTCGTAGCCCGAGGCGTTGGTGACGACCGGCGTCACCCAGATGGCGTTGAAGCCGAGCGCCTTGATGTAGTCGAGCTTATCGGCAAGACCCTTGAAGTCGCCGCGCCACGCCGGGTCGCTGTCGGGGTTGTTGGCAACGTGGTCGTCCCAGCAGTGGACGTTGTTGCCGGAGTCGCCGTCATAAAAACGGGTGGTCATAACAAAATAGAGGGCGTCCTCGCGCGGGTCGAGGCTCTCGGCGGGGTCTACCTGCGTCGGGTCGTATTTCGTCCATCTGCCCCTGAAGAAATACCAGTCGGCAGAGGCTGAGGTGATCTTGGTTTCTCTGCAATACTGCTTGCCGTCGGCGTCGGTGATCAGGACGTTGACCTTGGTGACATCCCTGACCGTATAGGTGAACCATTCGCCGGTCAGGTTCATTTTTTCACCGGGATACGCCTGCGACATGGCGCTGTTGGTAGGAAGTGAATTCCACAGATATACATACGGCTGAGCCAGTCCGTCCTGCATGACATGAAGCGTGATGTTCAGCGGCTCATCCGCCGCCACGCTGTCATCCTTTGAAATGTCAACTGCCGACGCCGAAACGGCGCCGATAGCGATCATCATTATCAGAGCAAGAACGAGGGCTAACGCTTTCTTTATTCCTGACATCCTATTTCCTCCTTGTTATGACTTATCGGCAACATAGCGCTGCAGGGCGGTCACGTCACGTGCATTCAGATAGCCGTCCTTGTTGACGTCGCCCAGCTCAAGGGTCACGGTGTAGCCGGTCTTTTGCGCGAGTGCCAGGGAGAGATAAGTGGCGTCCTTGATGTCGATCACGCCGTCCTTGTTGACGTCGCCAACCTGATAACCGGGCTGCGGCTGGGTCGGGTCGGTCGGCTCGGTCGGAATATCGGAGCCGGTCGCCTTGACGGTAAAGCTCTTGCTCGCCTCGCTGTTGTCGGAAGCCTGCACGGTAACCTTTACCTTGTAGTCGCCCTCTCTGTTGAAGTTGTAGGTATAGGATGCGTTGAGGGTGTAGTAAGCGGTGTTTTTGCTGCCGCTGGGATCCTCGATTTCATACTTTATAGAAAAGGAGGTTGGTGCCGGTCTTGCCGCCGCCTGCGGTGACATTGATGGTGGAAGATCCGGTCTTGACATAGCCGTTATCGGAGGGAGTCACCTTTTTGATAATCGGGCTGGTCACGTTTGTGTCGGCGCTGACAATCAGGGTGATGGAACGGCGGTTGTTGTTGCCTGCGGTATCCTTAAAGTCAAAGGTGACGGTATAGGTGCCTGCAGCGGTGGGCGTCCAGGTGGTCTTGCCGTTTGTTGACCAGTCGCGGATGGTGCTGCCGTTGACGCTGAACTTGTAGCTCACGGTGCCGTCGGAGCTGACAGCATTGGCGGAAAGCGCGATCTCCATACCGACATAGAGATCGGAGTCGGGGTCGGCGCCGACGCTCTTGACCTGCAGGGGGCTTGCGTCATAAACCGACCAGGAGTTGGTCTGGTTGTCAAACATATAGCCGTTGCGTGCGGAGAGGTTGGTTGTCTGGCTGGCGCCGTTGTTGCTGAAAATGACGTTGGCGTAGGTGGTGGTGGTGCTGAGCATCCAGACGTCCTCGCCGATGGAGGTCATGGAAGCGCCCGGCCATGCGTGGTTCTCATTGCCGGCGCCGCCGGAGCCGTTCCACATGTAGCAGGTGGGAGCGCTCCACTTGGCGCTGTTCTTCAGGTAGATAACGAAATCACCCGGGGGGTTGGTCGGCGGTACTGTCGGGTTGGTCGTGTCACCGCCGCCGGGATAGACAGACCAAGAGGGGCTCGAAACGCCTTTGCTCAGATCGCAGATATAGCCGTTATAGTTGGAATATGCCATATCGCCCGTCTGGTTGGTGCCGACGCCGCTGTTGCCGTTGTTGAAGATGATGTTGCTGAAATTGCCTGTGACGGTGTAGGAATACACGCCGCTCTCAGAGGTGGCGGTCATTTTGGGACCGGGCCATTCTCCGTTGTTGCCGCTGCCGTCAGTCCACATGTAGCAGTGCGCCTCG
>ONGI01000088.1 GCA_900317315.1 uncultured Eubacteriales bacterium | reverse complement strand
GGGCGAGGGTCGCCGGATCGCAGGAGACATAGACGACGCGGTCGGGCGACATGCTGCCGATGGTCTGCACCAGCGCTTCGCCGCAGCCCTTTCGCGGCGGGTCGAGGATCACCACATCCGGCTTTACGCCCTCTCGGTCAAGCTGTGCGGCGGCTTGCGGCGCGTCGGCACACAGGAACCGCGCGTTGCATATACTGTTAACCGTAGCGTTGTGCTCCGCGTCGCGCACCGCGTCGGCGATCAGCTCCACGCCGATCAGGCTTTTGCAGTCCTTCGCCATGCTCAGACCGATGGTGCCGGTGCCGCAGTAGAGGTCGAGCAGGGTCTCATTGCCGGTCAGCGCGGCGTATTCCCTTGCCTTGGCATACAGCCGCTCCGCCTGTGCGCGGTTGACCTGCCAAAAGGAGAACGGCGAGATCGTGAAGATCAGTCCGCAGAGCTTGTCTGTGATCACGCCGCTGCCGTAGACAGTGCGGTTTTTTCTGCCGAGAATGACATTTGTTTTTTCTCTGTTAGAATTAATAACGACGGTTTTGAGGTTCGGCAAGCCCTCGCGCAGCATGCGCACCAGCAGATCCTCCTGCTTTAGTCCGTTGCCGTTGACCACATAACAGACCATCAGCTCGTTCGTGACCTCACCCAGCCGTATATAGAGGTGGCGCAGTCTGCCCTTGCCGGTTTGCTCGTCATAGACGTCGTTGTCCGTCTGTGCGAGAAAATCGCGCGTGATGCGCATCACGTCCGCAAAGCAGGCAGGCTGCAAGGCGCAGTCGGCGCAGTCGATGATGCGGTGACTGTGAAAGGCAAAGAAGCCCATCACCGGCTTGCCGTTCTTGTCCGTGCCGACGGGCAGCTGCGCCTTGTTGCGGTAGCGCAGCACGCGCTCGCTCGGGATGATCGGCTTGACAGGCGCGTCGATGCCGCCGATACGCGCCACGGCGTCCTGTACCTTTTGCTGCTTGACGCGGCACTCCTCTTCATAGGAGATATGCCGCCACACGCAGCCGCCGCACTGCGCAAAATGCGGACAGTCGGGTGTGATCCTCGTCGCAGCAGGGGAGACGATGCGCTCGATCTTGCCGAATGCGTAGGTCTTTTTTACTTTTAAGATCCGCACCTCCAACGCATCGCCCACAGCGGAAAGCGGCACAAAGACAGCCATGCCGTCCTCGGTTTTGCCGACGCCGCTGCCCTCGGTGGTAGCGGAGGTGACGTTCAGATGAATGACGTCGTTTTTCTTGAGCATACAAAATTCCTTTTTAGAATGAAAGATAGAATAACTGACCGTATATGTCTATATTCTACCATTATCGCGTCGGTTTGGCAATAAAAGAGGTGCAAAATTAGGTATTTATTTTTTTGCCGGTTTGGCGTATAATAATATTTAAAGCAGTAACATACCGGAAATGGAGTGCGTTTTTTTGGATTACGACAAGCTTTTAAACGAAATAAAAAGAATACATTTTATCGGGATCGGTGGCAGCGGCATGTGCCCGATCGCGGAAATTTTGATGAGCGAGGGCTATGAGATCTCCGGCTCCGACATGAACGAGGGCGAAACGCTCGACAAAATGAAGGGCTACGGCATTCCCGTTTATATGGGTCACGCAGCGGAGAACATCAAGGGCGCCGAGCTGGTGGTCTATTCGGCGGCGGTCAAGGAGACCAATCCCGAGCGGCAGGCGGCAGCGGAGCAGGGCATTCCCTGCATCGAGCGCAGCGTTATGCTGGGTGTGGTGACGAGAAGATACCGCAGAAGCATCGCCGTTTCGGGCACCCACGGCAAGACCTCCACCACCGCCATGCTCTCACAGATCCTGATCGGCAGCGGCTTTGACCCGTCCGCGATCATCGGCGGCAAGCTGCCCTTTATCGGCGGCAACAGCTATGTGGGTCAGAGCGACATCATCGTCTGCGAGGCGTGCGAATATGTCGATACCTTTTTGGAGCTGAACCCCTTTATCTCGATCATCCTCAACGTGGACGCCGACCATCTCGATTACTTCAAAAATCTGGACAATATCAAAAAGTCCTTTCATCAATTCGCCAAGCAGACGACCGGTCTGCTGGTGCTCAACGGCGACGACGCCAACACGCTCGACAGCGTAAAGGATGTGCAGCTCGAAAAAATCACCTTCGGCTTCGGCGAGAACTGCGACTACCGCGCGGTCAACGTCAGCGCCGACAAGGGCGTGCATGAGCAGTATGATCTGTATCATCACGGCGAAAAGCTGTGCAGCGTCAAGCTGATCGTCCCCGGCAAGCACAATGTCTACAACTCGCTCGCGGCGGCGGCGACCGCGCACTATCTCGGCGCAACGCCTGCCGAGATCAGCGAGAATCTGCACAAGTTCGGCGGTGTGCACCGTCGCTTTGAGATCCTCGGCACACCCGGCGGCGTCACCGTAGCCGACGACTTTGCGCACCATCCCACCGAGCTGACCGCCACGCTCAACGCCGCCATGGCAATGGGCTTCCGCCATGTGTGGGCGGTGTTCCAGCCGCACACCTTCTCGCGTACCGCTATGCTGCTCGATGACTTTGCCAAGGCGCTGCAAATCCCCGACACGGCGATCATCTCCGAGATCTTGCCGGTGCGTGAGACCAACACCTACAACATCTATTCGCGCGATTTGGGCGCCAAGGTGCCCGGCTCCGTGTGCCTCGATACCTTTGAGGAGATCACGGATTATGTTTGCCGCAACGCAAAAGAGGGCGATCTGATCCTCACCATGGGCGGCGGCAACGTCTACATGTGCGCCAATATGATCCTAAAGCAGCTGGAGTTTATGCAGGATAACGTTTGATTTTTTAAAGGAGCAGTCATTTTGATTGCTCCTTAATCTTTTTATCTCAAATTATTGCAAACTATTTTTGATAATGCTATAATAATAAGATAATAAACCACAAGGAGCCGCCTATGCTGTACGCGACCAAGGAAATGATTTTGCGTGATATAGAAGCGCTGCCGCCTGACTACAAAACAAAGGACATCGACGCGCTCATCAGGCGCTATGTCAAAGAGCAATACGACATGAGCGCCCTGCGCAGCGAGATCCTGACCGAGCAGCGCCTGCACCGCATCTATTTTTATACTTCTTTAAAGCAATTAAAAAGCGTCTATGACCGCGCGGCGTTCATCGACAACAACCTGCTGTTCTCGGATTGGTGGCACACCGACCAGCTCATCCGTTTTGTGTCGGCGCTCGACTATGAAACAGCGCGGCGCTATTCCGAAAAATACCTCCAAAGCGCCGACCTGTTTGTGCGCCGCTGGGGCTATGTGCTGTGGATCTCCAAGCTCTGCCGCGACGGGGCGCATGTGGACGAGCTGCTGTCGCTGATGAAAAATGACGACGCCTACTATGTGCAGATGGCGCAGGCGTGGCTGATCGCGGAGCTTGCCATCTTCTTTCCCGAACAGGTGCGGCGCTGGATGGAGGGCGAAAACACATTGTCCTACAGCATCAACGGCAAGGCGATACAAAAGATCTGCGACTCCTTTCGCATCAGCGCCGAAAACAAAGAACGCTTCAAGGCGCTGCGCTCAAAGCTGAAAGAGAGGGTCCCCGCATGAAAACAACCGTAAAACGCGCGACGGTCAGGCTCAGTCACAACGAGATGGATTATTTCACCTTCGGCAGCGGCAAAAGACAGATGGTGATCTTGCCCGGAATGGCGCTGAAAAGCATTATGAATGTCGCCGAGGGCGTGGCTTCGTCCTACCGTCTGCTGTCAGATGAATTTACGATCACGGTTTTTGACCGCACCAAATTTCTCACAGAGAATTATACACTCACGCAGCTCGCCGAGGACACCGCCGAGGCGATGCAGCGGCTCTCCATCCGAAACGCCTGTGTGTTCGGCGCCTCACAGGGCGGCGTGATGGCGATGATCATTGCGATCATGCATCCGGAGCTGGTCGGCAGACTGGCATTGGGCTCGACCGCGGCAAGGCTCGATCCTGTGTCCGCGCAGGTGATGGACAAGTGGATGGAGCTGGCGGAGCAGCGCGACCTGCAAGCCCTTTTGGACTGCTTTGTCAGCGTGCTCTACGGCAGAGATTTTGCCGAAAAGTTCGGCGCCTTTATCAAGCTGTCGCATCAGGATGTGACCGAGGCGGATTTTGAGCGCTTTATCATCCTCGGAAAGAGCTTTGACACGCTGGACATCTACGACAGGCTGGAGCAGATACACTGTCCGACGCTGGTGCTCGGCGCGATAGACGACAAGGTGCTCACGGCGCAGGCGTCCTTTGAGATAGCACAAAAGCTCGGCTGTGCCTGCTACTTCTACGAAAGCAAATACGGTCACTGCGCCTTTGATGAAGCGCCGGACTACAAACAAAGACTGTTGGATTTTTTTACGCAGTAAGTTATTTCCCGTCCTGCCGTTGATCAAGGTGCGATCCGATTTTCAAAGGCAAGCGTGAGCGCCCGCCGGCGCATGGCAAAAGGAGATCGATATGGAAGAATTCAGCCTGCTTCATCCGCAGGGCGCGGCATATACCGTGCATACACTCACAGACGAGGCGGTCAACGACCTCTCAATAGATTTTTTGCTCGAAAACCTCACCGAAAAGCGCAGTGAGCGCGGTCATTTGCGCGCGCTGATGACGCAGGTGACGGATGATCCCGATGTGATCCGTTACCGCTGCGACGTGTTTGAGGACTTTTTGCGTTTTCCCAAGCTGCGCACCGTCATGGAGGAGCTGGTGGACCGTCTCGCCGATCTGCGCGACGTGGCGCGGTTCCAAAAAGACCAGGAGGGACCCTCGCTGTGGTCGCTCGTCAACCGTCTGCGCGAGATCGACGAATATGTCAGCTGTATCACGCTGCTGCAAGACACCTTAGAGGAGCTGGACGTCACCTCCGAGGGCATGCAGATGCTGCGGCGGATCGTGACGGACATCGGCAGAGAATCGGGCTTTCCGGAGCTCAAAGCAGATATTGACGAAACCATGGAGCAGGCACGCAAGCTCAAAAGCATCACGATCGGCGTCAACCTCGACGGCATGCTGCGTCCCAAAACCGCCGGCGTGCTCTCGCTCAACGACAGCTACTTTACCGACGCCGGCTTGATGAAGCGGTTTATGAACTTTGCCAACAAGCAGGATGGTCTGCACGAGGGCACCGACGTGAGCGGCATGAAGCATTTTCACGCCGCCAATCCCACCACCACCGAGCTGCGCTTTGTGTCCTACCAAAAAAGCGCGGTCTCCAATGATGTGCAGATAGAGGAGAGCCTGGTCACCGGCAACGACGCGCTGTCCAACGCCATCACCAAGCCTGTTTCCAATATAATGAAAAAGACCTGCGACGACATCAAGTCAACGCTGAAAAAATATGTGAACATCAGCGGTTATATGCTGATCGGGCTGATGCCCGAGATCCTCTTTTATGTGCGCTGGGCGGAACTGACCGACAAGATCATCGCGCAGGGCATGCCGGTCTGCAAGGCGGAGATACTCCCTGCGGACGAAAGAAAATGTTCTTTTAAAGAAATATATAACCTCAAGCTCGCTATCAACAATGTCATCGGCGAGGGGGAGAGGATCAACATCATCACCAATGATATCGACTTTTCCGACGCCCACCGTATCTATATCCTGACGGGACCCAACCGCGGCGGCAAAACCATCATCACACAGGCGGTAGGGCTCGCCATGATGCTGGCGCAGTGGGGCATCTATGTGCCGGCGACAGCGGCGCAGCTCAGTCCCTGTGACAACATGTTCACGCACTTTCCGGCGGATGAGAACGACACCGTCGATTTGGGCAGACTGGGCGAGGAGAGCAAGCGTCTTTCCGAGATTTT
>ONGI01000027.1 GCA_900317315.1 uncultured Eubacteriales bacterium | reverse complement strand
AACCTGCTCAACGAAGCCGCTCTGCTGGCGGCGCGTGCCGACAAGAAGGCGATCACCATGAAGGAGATCGAAGAAGCGACCATCAAGGTAGTGGTGGGCGCCGAAAAGAAGTCCAAGGTGATGAGCGACAAGGAGAAAAAGCTGACCGCCTATCACGAGGCAGGTCACGCGATTCTCTTTGACAAGCTCGAAACACAGGATCCCGTGCATGAGATCTCGATTATTCCGCGCGGAATGGCAGGCGGCTACACCATGCCCTTGCCCACGGAGGATAAGTCCTACAATTCGCGCAACGAGATGATTGAGAGCATCGTGGTCGATTTGGGCGGACGCGTTGCCGAGGCGATCATTCTCGACGACATCTCCACCGGCGCCTCCAACGACATCGAAAAGGCGACCAAGACCGCGCGTGCCATGGTGACAAAGTACGGCATGACAAAGGAGCTGGGCTGCATCAACTACGGCAGCGAGGACGGCAGCGTATTCCTCGGCCGCGATTACGGCAGAACGCAGGATTACAGTGAGGCAACTGCTGCCAAGATCGACGAGCTGGTGCTCAAAATCGTCAACAACGCCTACGAGCGTGCGGAGGCGATCCTGCTCGAGAATATCGACAAGCTCCACGAGATCGCCGCTTACCTGATGAAGCACGAAAAGATGGGCGCCGAGGACTTTGAAAAGGTGATGAACGGCACCTATATCGAGCCTATCGAAATCGAAGATGAGGACGAGGAATGATTCTTAATTCTTAATGCGTAATTCGTAATTTGTAATTGTCGCATTTGGAAGGGTATATAAAAATCAAACCGGTTAAGAACCTTTTGGGGTGCTTAACCGGTTTCTTTACTTTATTTGTGAAGCGGAATTGGGTGCAGCGTCACGCTGTGATCTTTGAAGAAGCAGACATTTTGCCCCCGCCGTTGATGGAGGTTTCCTATATGGAAACGCTTCCAAAGGCGGGATTGGGTGCAGCGTCACGCTGTGATCTTTGAAGAATCTGACATTTTGACCCCGCCGTTGATGGAGGTTTCCTATATGAAAACGCTTCCAAAGGCGGGATTGGGTGCAGCGTCACGCTGCAAAAACCAGATTTTGCTTGTGTCCACCTCAAATTCCCTGCCGTCGAGGTATTGCAGGGCGCCGGCGTCGGTAGAAAAGGCAAAGCGCAGCTTGTAGCTGTAGAGCGCCTGATAGGGGAGGTCGCCTGCTGCTTTTTGACCGCCGTATTTGGTGTCGCCGGCGAGCGGCGTTCCCATGTATGCCAGATGGGCGCGGATCTGGTGGGTCCTGCCGGTGAGCAGCTCCACCTCCGCCAGCGTGTATTTGCCGACGCTGCCCAGCACGCGGTAATGCGTTATCATTTTCTTGCTGCCGTCCACGGGCTTTGCAAACACCCTGACCTTGTTTTGGCTCTCATTTTTGGTCATGTAGGCGGTCAGCGTCGCCTCGTTTTTCTTTGGTCTGCCGCAGAGCAGGCAGAGGTAGAATTTTTCCATCTCGCGCGTTTTCATCTTTTGGTTGAGGATCCGCAGGCTCTCCGCGTTTTTGGCGGCGATCACGATACCGCCGGTGTTGCGGTCGATGCGGTTGACGAGCGCCGGCGCGAACGCCTTGTCCGCTTCGGGATCATATTCGCCTTTTTCATACAAATAGTGTTGCACGCGCGCCACCAGCGAGTCAAAGTGATAGCTTTTGTCCTGGTGCACGATCACGCCGGGCTTTTTGTTGAGCAGCAGCAGATTGCCGTCCTCATAGACGATATCGAGCTTGGACGGCGCCTTCAAAAAATCATAGTGCTTTTCCTGCGGAGCGTCAAAGAATTCATCCTTAATATAGAACGTCAGCTCGTCGCCCTCGCGCAGCTTGTCGGCGATATCGCATTTTTTGCCGTTGATTTTGATACATTTTTTGCGGATATACATATACAGCATCGACTTGGGCATGGTCTTGAAGCGCTTTTGCAAAAACTTGTCCAGCCGCTGTCCCGCGTCGTTTTTTCCGATCATCAGTGTTCTCATTATCTCACCGCCTATTTGATTATAGCGCATAACCGCAGATTTTTCAAGCACACATTTCGGATGCGCGTATATCATGATACAGGGTGATGGAATGAAGTGCCGCAAACAAAGGATCAAGTCCGCCATATTCTTCGGCCTCGGCTTGCTGGTGGCGACGGTGCTGCCCGACAAATGGACACTCGTCGCCGCCGCAGTCGCCTTGGTCGTCGTCAGTCTCTCGTGTATTCGGAGGTAGCTTATGAAAATTGTACTTATAGACAATCCAAAATTCGTTTCCGGAATATTGAGAAAGCTCTTTGGCATCAAAAAGTTAAAACCTACCGCGTAAACGGCGGCACTTTCAACAAAATTTTATCACCTGAGATGTGCATTGTGACAAAAACTTTGCACATCTCATCTTTTAGTTGAGTTTTTTGTAAATTCAAGTTATAATAAAAATGGTAATGTTTATTGCTAATCAGCACAATTATTTAGGAGGTTATTGAACGATGAAAAACACAAAAAAAATGATAAGCGTTTTGCTTGTTGCAATGCTGCTTATCACCACCGTTATGACTTCGGGTTTATCGGTGAGCGCTGCCGGAGCACTGGCGAGCCACTACGGAACCAATCCGTCCGGATTTGGCAAGCAGAGCACCATTACCGTTGACGGCAGCTTCAGCGATTGGTCCGAGGACATGCTGATCGCCCGCAGTGCGGCATGGGATTGCCCCAACCACTGGAAGGGTGCACACGAAAACAATCTGGCAGACTGCTATGCGCTGTTCGGTGCATGGGACAACAGCAACCTTTATATCGGTATGCAGTTCGTCAACACGACCGACACCTGGCAAAGCCCCGGAGACGCTTCTTTGAGCGACAACGGTAAAATGAACGACATCCCGATCATGCTGGCGCTGAACACCGGCAAATCCCCTGCAATGAACGGCAAAGCGTCCGACGGCAATGGCATCTGGGGCTTGAATATCGGCTTTACCACACGCGTTGACCATATTCTCTGCTTCAGCAGCACGCCCGGCCAAGGCGTTCCCGGCTTTTTCAAGGCAGACGACTCCGGTGCGACCAACTATAACACCGATCTGACCCAAACCTTTGCGGCAACCGGCGTTTCCTACAAAAAAGCAGACGGCAATGTTTGCAGCCAGATCTGGGGCTTGGACTACTCCGAGGATCCCGACGATATTTACAGCGATGATGCGCAGTGGGTAGATTTCAAGACCTTCAGCGGCTCGCAGGGCCCCCATAACACCCAGTTCGATACGTTCTATGAGATCGCCATCCCGCTTGCTTCTCTCGGCATCACCGCCAGTGAGGTCGCTTCCAACGGCGTCGGCGCCATGCTCATCGGCACAAGAGGCGAGTCCGGTATGGACTGCGTTCCCTTTGACCCGACCATGCTCGACAACGTAATGGGCAGCTATTCCAAGGATCCCAGCACCTCCAAGGAAAAAGAGGATACCGATGACATCACGGTCCCGCTTGCCAAAATCGGTGCGCAGGGCAGCGATCCTATCCCCACACAGGCTACTACTCCCACCACACCTACCCAGCCCACACAGCCCACACAGCCGGATGTACCTACTTCCGATCTGACCGTCAACGCAAAGTCCAACCTGTTCAACGGCACCGGCGTCAGCGGCTTGAATGTCGGCGATACAGTCAACGTAAAGTTCACTCTCACCGCCAACAAAAACGTCGCCAGCGCACAGTGGAACCTTGCCTATGACAGCAGCAAGCTGCAGCTCGTCTCCACCAACCTCGGTCCTGCGGGCGGCACCGTCAACACCGGCGTCAACCCTGTTCTCGGCAACTTCACCGATGTGGAGAATCCGCTCAGCTTCAGCAGCGGCAGCGAATTTGTGAACGCGGAGTTCAAGGTCCTCGCGACCGGCAACACCGACGTTACCCTGACAGTAGAAGAGCTGAACGTGCTCAACGGCAGCACGCTTGTCAGCCCGGTTGAAAACGGCGTTGTCAAGAGTGTTTCCGGCGTATCCGTCAGCGGTACTTCTTCGGTCACGACCGGCAGCGAGCCTGTTACCCAGCCTACCACACCTGTCGGCGGCAGCCTGACTGTCAACGGCACCTCCAACCTCTTTAAGCAGGCGAGCGCTACCTTTGACAACAGCACCAACAAGGTGACGGTCACCTATCAGCTCAAATCCTCTGTCAAGCTGATCGACTCCGAGTGGAAGCTGACCTATGATACCTCCAAGCTCACGCTTGACACCCTGGCGATGCCCAAGACCAACAACGCGGAATACGGCGGAACCGAAGGCGCCAAAACCGGCAACTTCGCCGATCCCAATCTGATTGATTTCAGCACAATGGACGACTTTGTTGTGGCGACCTTTAATGTCAAGGGAACCGGCACCACTACCGTCAACCTCAATGTCATCAACCTCGGCGTTGCCAAGTATTCCGGCAACGAGGCAATCGTTGCTTATTTGGTAGATCAGGGCACTGTCCAGAATGTTGCTTCGCAGAGCGGCTTCTCCGGCTATACCTATGACACCAAGACCATTATTAACGCTGCTTCCGGCTTCCTCTATGGAGACGTCAACCAGAACGGTGTCGTAGAGATCAACGACGCCACACTGCTCCAGCAGTATCTCGCGGATTTTACCACTCTCAATTCCACGCAGCTTCGCGCAGCGGACGCTAACAGAGACGGCAATGTGAACGTCAGAGACGTGACCGCTATCCGCAGAATGCTCTTAAACTAAATTTATCAGAATCATCAGCGGCTGACCTTCGGGTCAGCCGTTTTTGTGGTATAATCCCCTTCTCTCCTGCATATAAATGCGACAGAACAAAACAAAGGAGAGATGAATATGGAGTTTCATCAGGATTCACGCGCCATATGCGCGCCGCGTTTTGTGTTGGATACGGTTGCCGAACAGCTTGCGGATGTGGACTTGACTCTGCCCGATTACTGCCCGAATATTGAAAAAATACTCAAGTGCAGTTTGATCCCCAAAATTCAGTCCAAAACCCTGTCGGGCGGTCAGTTGCAGGTGGACGGAGTGTGCGTGGTGAATGTGCTCTATGTGGAAAGCGAAAAAAAGACCATTCGCTGCTGCGAGCATACCGTCAGCTTTTCACAGAGCTTTTCGGTCAGAGACGCAGGCGAAGGCAATTTGATCCTTACCAAAACCAAGCCGGAATACATCAACTGCCGTGCGCTCAGTCCGCGCCGGTTGGTGATCCACGGTGCTTTTTCGCTGTATGCCAAGGTCATCACGCCGCAGCGCACCGAGCTGTTTGTGCCTGAGCGCGAGGATTTGGAGGTGCTGCGGCAAAAGACGGCGGTTTGCGACCTGCGTTCCAACTGTCAGGAGCAGTTCACGGTCAGTGAGGAGATCTCCGTAGCCGACAAGCCTGCCATTGAATCGGTTCTTTATGCCAAGGCGGACGCCGCTGTCACCGACGCCAAGGCGGTCAGCGGCAAGCTCATGCTCAGCGGCGACATCAGCATCAATCTGTTTTATCTGACCGATATTGAGTCGGGCGAGACTGCCAAGCTCAACTATCTGCTGCCCTTCAATCAGATCATCGACTGTGAAGGAATTGACGAAAACACCGAAAACATCTTTCATGTCGAGGTGATGTCGTTCGACACGCGGCTGAAAAACGATATTTTGTCCGACAAACCGGCGCTTGCCTTTGACGCCATGCTCTGCGTCTCGGCGGAGGGCTATGCCGCCGAGGAGCAGGAGATCGTAACGGACGCATTCTGCACGTCCTTTGTCTGTACACCCCAGTTTGCGCAGACGGATATTGCCGGCGGTGTGTGCGCGGTCAGAGAAAACTCGATCGAAAAGCTCACCGCCAAGATCGACGGCACGGCGATCTCGAAGATCCTCGACATTTATCCCGATTCCGTCACCCTCGAGACAGGCGTTTCCGACGGGAGCTTGCATGCAAGAGGAAAAATCAATCTTTGTATCCTCGCGCTGGACGAGGATAACACGCCTGTGTTTGTCGAAAGAGCCTGCGAATACGACCGGAAGCTGGAGACCGACGGCTGCGACCGCATGATATTTGACAGTGCGCGCGTGGCGAGCGTCAGCTATCGCCTGACAGAGGACGGCGGTATTGAGATGCGCTGTGAGCTGCACATCAGCGGCGGTGCCGTCAAAAATGAGGTGATTCGCGCTGTGAGTGGGGTAGAGGTGCTCGAGGACAGACCCGTTGTGCCCGAAAAGTGCGCGCTGATGCTCTATTACGCATCGCCCGGCGAGAGCCTGTGGCAGATTGCCAAGGCGCACAACACCGGTTTGGCGCTTCTTCAGGAGGAAAACGGACTGGACGACCTGATTCTCGACAGCGAACGCATGCTGTTGATCCCCAGATTGTAAGGAGGCGGCGAGATGGAAGAAAAGAATATTTACCGCGACATGTCCCGTCGCACGGACGGCGATATTTATATAGGCGTGGTGGGGCCCGTCCGCACCGGCAAATCCACCTTTATCAAGCGGTTTATGGACGCGTTGGTGCTGCCGAATATTCAGGACGAAAGCGTCTACCAGCGCGCGCTTGACGAGCTGCCGCAGTCCGCGTCCGGCAAAACGATTATGACGACGGAGCCAAAGTTTATTCCCGAAGAAAGCGTCACGGTAGACCTCGGCGACAACGTGAGCTTCAAGGTGCGCATGATTGACTGCGTGGGCTATGTGGTGGACAGCGCCCTCGGTCACACAGAGGAAAACGGTCCGCGCATGGTGAAAACCCCTTGGTCGGAGGAGGCGATCCCCTTTGAAGAGGCGGCGGAAATCGGCACCAAAAAGGTCATCACCGACCACAGCTCGGTCGGCTTGGTGATCACGACCGACGGCAGCTTTTCGGACATACCGCGCGAGGATTATCTCGCCGGCGAACGGCGCGTGATCGAGGAGCTAAAGGCGATCAACAAGCCGTTTATCGTGCTGCTCAACTCCGCACGACCCGAATCGGAGGACGCGCGGATGCTGGCGGCAGACCTGACGCACCGCTACGAGGTGCCGGTGCTGCCCGTAAGCTGTATGGAGCTGAGCGAAAACGAGATCAAGCGCGTGCTGGCGCAACTGTTGTTTGAATTTCCCATCCGTGAGATCAAGGTGGATATTCCCGAGTGGGTCGTCAAGCTCGGCCGTGAGCACTGGCTGAAATCCAAGGTGTTCGAGGTGATTCAGTCGGCAGCACAGCCAATCGCCAAGACGAGAGAGATCCAGCAGGCAGCTATGGAGATGGCAGACTGCGATTATATTTCTTCTGCGGAACTAACAGAGCTCGATTTAGGCAGCGGCGTCGCCACTGTCCGGCTTCAAATGCAGCCGGAGCTCTTCTATAAGGTACTTTCCGAGCAAACGGGCTTGGAGATCGCCGACGAATATGCCCTGCTGAACGCCATACAGTCGTTGGCGGAAAAGCAGAAGGAATTTGACAAAATCGCGCAGGCGTATGAGCAGGTCAAGGAGACCGGCTACGGCATCGTGATGCCGACCATCGAGGAGCTTTCGCTGGAGGAGCCGAAGATCATCCGCCAGAGCGGAAAATACGGCGTCAAGCTCAAGGCGAGCGCGCCCTCCATTCATATGATGCGCGTTGAAACGCAAACCGAGGTCACGCCGATCGTCGGATCCGAGCAGCAGTCGGAGGAGCTGGTCGCCTATCTGCTCAGGGAGTTCGAGGAAAGTCCCGAAAGGATCTGGGAGAGCAACATCTTCGGCAAGTCGGTGCATGAGCTTGTCAACGAGGGACTGCACAATAAGCTGACGCGCATGCCGCCCGAAGCGCGCCGCAAAATCGCCAAAACCATTCAGCGTGTTATCAACGACGGCTGCAACGGACTCATCTGTATCATCGTATAAGACGGACATTTTATAAATCTTTATACTTTGTTGTATAAAACACAGCATAATAAGGGATGGTAAAACCGCCCTTATTATTTTTGCTTTTCTATCGAAAAATTAGTTGTTTTGACGAAAAATGAAAGCTCGTTGATTTAATATTGAAAAAAAAACGGCTTTGCAGTATAATAATATTTGTATGCGAATACCAATGTTCGGAGGTAGTTATATGTTGCAGCCAAGTGTTATTATATTGCAGAATATGACGGCAGATCTAAGTCTGTACGAAAAGTCTGTTTCTGCGGCTAAGGTTATTTTGACCGGCTTTATCGTTGTATTCGGTATGCTCTTGCTGTTGATCGGTATCATCAAGCTATACAGCGCCATTGTGGCAGGCGCCCAAAAAGCCGCCGACAATCATGCCAAGCGCAAGGAACGCGTCAAGGAGCCTGTGAGCGCAGACAACGGCGTTCACATCATTCAAAAGCCTGCCTATATCACCGGTCCTGCGGCAGATGACGATATCCCCGAGGAGGTCGTCGCAGTCATTGCGGCGGCAGTTGCGGCGAGCATGTCGCCCGGCGTAAAGCCGCGCATCAAAAGCATCAAAAAGGCAAACGGCGGACGTTCTGCATGGGCAAATGCCGGTGTTCTTGACAACACACGCCCATTTTAAATTTTTACAGAAAGGAACGTAGCTGTTTATGGAAATCATCCAAGGCTTTTTAGACGCCATCTACGGTATTTTTGCCGGCTCCGGTTTGACGAACCTCAACTGGCAGAACTATATTATGATTGCCGTATCCATCTTTTTGCTGTATCTCGCTATCAAACGACAATACGAGCCGCTGCTGCTGCTCCCGATCGCGTTTGGTATGCTGCTCGTCAACCTTTATCCCGATATCATGGCGGCGCCGGAGATCTCACTGGTGCCGGTCGCAAGCAAAACCGACCCTGCGGCAGCCGGACATGCCATGCAGTTTATAAACGGGCAATGGTATTATGAAAACCCGCAGTACGGCGGTCTGCTCTATTATCTCTATCAGGGCGTCAAGCTCGGTATCTATCCGCCCTTGATTTTTCTCGGTATCGGCTGTATGACCGACTTCGGTCCGCTGATCTCCAACCCCAAGAGCCTGATTTTGGGCGCAGCGGCGCAGATCGGTATCTTTGTCACCTTTACCGGCGCGATTTTCCTCGGCTTCAGTGAGTCACAGTCCGGCGCAATCGCCATTATCGGCGGCGCCGACGGTCCGACCGCGATCTTTGTCACGACCAAGCTCGCTCCCGAGCTGCTCGGTTCCATTGCGATAGCCGCTTATTCCTACATGGCGCTGGTGCCGATCATCCAGCCTCCCATTATGAAGGCGCTCACTACCAAAAAGGAGCGTTCCGTCGTTATGGAGCAGCTCCGTCCCGTTTCCAAGCTCGAAAAAATCATCTTCCCGGTGATCGTTGTCATTTTGATCTCTATCTTCCTGCCCGACGCCGCACCGCTGGTCGGTATGCTGATGCTCGGCAACCTCTTCAAGGAATCCGGCGTGGTGGACAGGATCGCCAAGGCGGCGCAGAACGAGCTGATGAATATCATCACGATATTCCTCGGCGTCACCGTCGGTGCGACCGCAAAGGGCAGCACCTTCCTTACCCTCGACACCATCAAGATCATCGTGCTCGGCCTGATCGCGTTCTCCATGGGAACCGCATTCGGTGTGCTGTTCGGCAAGCTTATGTATAAATTCACCGGTGGCAAGGTGAATCCGCTGATCGGTTCCGCAGGCGTTTCCGCCGTGCCGATGGCGGCGCGTGTTTCGCAGAAGGTCGGTCAGCAGGAGAATCCGGGCAACTTCCTGCTCATGCACGCGATGGGTCCGAATGTTGCGGGCGTTATCGGCTCTGCCGTTGCGGCAGGCGTGCTGTTGAATGTCATTCCACATTAAGCAGAGCGTTAAGAAAAATCGGTTTTTATTCTTTTTTCGAACAATGAATGATAAATCTTATCATATAATAACAGCATTGACTGTTTTTTATCATCATAAAAGGAGATAACAATGCCAAAAAATATTACGATCCAGAAGATTTTAGGTATCTTGCTTCACAGACTGCCGATGATTTTGATGGCAGGCGTGTTGGGCGGACTGGTTTTCTTTGTCTACACCAGCTTTGCCATCAAGCCGGTCTACAGCACTTCATCCATGATTTATATACAAAACTACGGCAAACAGTCTTCCAAAAACACAACGGATGATACGCAGGCGGCAACGACTGCTGCCAATTCCGGCAGCTCGGAATCCATTCAGAGCAACAATGAAGTAGCGCAAAAGATTTTTAACTCCGACCTCGCCGGTTCTGCGGCGCTCGCCTCCAACTGTATCACACTCTTCAATAACTCCAATGACATCACCCGTTACTATGACGGCTGTTCCGTAAATATGAGCACAGCGGATAATACCTTTTACATCACCATTGATGTCAGCGGCAACGACCCGGTCAAATGCGCCAACGTAGCGAATATCGTCGCCGAAAAATGTGCGCCGGTGTTTCATTCTCATTTTCCGTACGGCAGGATCGGTACCATCCGTGAGGCGTCTACGCCTTCATCGCCTATTTCGCCCAATAAGGTGCAAAACACGTTGATCGGCGTAGTGGTCGGCATCATTTTGGCTTGTGTCGTTGCAATCGTGATGGAGCTGATCGACACCACCATCAAGAGCGACGACGATCTATCCGCCATGTATAAGATTCCGGTATTTGCCGAGATCCCCGATTTTGAGAATGTAAGCAGGTGACAGCGATGAAGATTAAACTCGGAAAGAAGAAAACCAAACGTAATAATGCCGAAACAAAAACTGAAATGATTTCGGACAACAGCAAATTTGCGATCGTAGAGTCTTACAAATCCGCTCGAACCAACATCATGTTTTCGCTCTCGGGTGACGACGACAAGATGTTTGCTGTCACCAGTTATTCCAAGGGTGACGGTAAGAGTACGGTTTCCTCCAACCTTGCCATCTCCTTTTCCAAGATGGAAAAGCGCGTGCTGTTGATAGACTGCGACCTGCGCCGTCCGAATCTCCATAATATTTTCAGGATCGATAACCAGCTGGGTCTATCCAATATTATCGGAAAAATGGGCGAATTTGATGACATAGTCCATAAAAACGTTTTGCCGAATCTCGACATTTTGCCCTCCGGCACCATCCCGCCAAACCCTTCCGAGCTGCTTTGCTCCAACCGCTTTATTCATCTGGTACAGCGCGCAAAGGAAGAGTATGACTACATTATCTTTGATACACCGCCCGTAGGCGTGGTAGCGGACGCGCTTCTTTTGAAAGACATGGTAGCCGGCTTCGTGGTGGTTATTCGTGAACGCAGCACGACGCACGGCGATATCCAAAACCTGCTCGAGAGCGCCCGACTCGCCGACTGCAAGCTCCTCGGCTTTGTCAAGGTCGGCAGCTCCGGCAGCAAAAAGCGCGGCAAACGCGGCTACTACTATTACTACTATCAATACTATTAATAGACCGCTGTTTTGCATATTATTTCAAAGACCTGTTCAACAGACTTACCGATATTTCTCCGGTGAGTCTGTTTTTTTCTTGACAAAAAGCTGAAAATGCAGGAATTGCAAAAAAGACTTGCATTTTTGCTCCGTATGGTTTAGAATAATAGAGGTGATAACGAACTATTATGCAATAAAATAATAAGGAGAAATCAGAATGAATTATTTGCAGTGCAGTAAGCAGGAGCTTGAACAGGAATATCAGAGCTTAAAAAAGCTTTATGAGGACGAAAAGGGGAAGGGCTTGAGCCTCAATATGGCGCGCGGCAAGCCCGGCAAGGCGCAGCTTGACCTCTCGCTCGATATGCTCGACGTGGTGAACAGCAAGAGCGATTTTGTCGGTGCGGATAAGATGGATTGCCGCAACTACGGTATTCTGGAGGGTATCGAGGAATGTCGCAAGCTGTTCGGTGAGATCCTCGGCGTGGATTATCAAAACGTCATGGTGGGCGGCAGCTCCAGCCTGAACATGATGTTCGACACGATCTCCTGCCTGATGACAAAGCCTGTTGTCGAGGGCGGCAAGCCTTGGTATGAGGTTGAGAACAGAAAGTTCCTCTGTCCGGTCCCCGGCTACGACCGCCATTTCGGCATCACCGGCTACTACGGCTTTGAGATGATCCCGATCCCCATGTCCGAGGACGGTCCCGATATGGACATGATTGAAAAGCTGACAGCGGAGGACGACACCATCAAGGGCATTTGGTGCGTGCCGAAGTATTCCAATCCGCAGGGCATCACCTACAGCGACGAAACCGTCCGGCGTCTGGCGAATCTCAAGCCTGCTGCCAAGGATTTCCGCATCATGTGGGACAACGCCTACTGCATCCACGATATCAACGACACGCCCGACGAGCTGCTCAATATCTATGACGAGTGCGTCAAAGCCGGCAACGAGGATCTGCCGCTTCTGTTTTGCTCTACCTCCAAAATCACCTTCCCGGGTGCCGGCGTAGCGGCAATGGCGGCGTCCCCCAACAATATGAAGGTGTTCAAGGAGCGCTACAACTTCCAGGTGATCAGCTATGACAAGCTGAATATGCTGCGCCACGTCAAGTATTTCGGCAATTATCAGGGCGTACTCGATCACATGCAGAAGCACAAGGCTGTGCTGGCGCCCAAGTTTGAGATAGTGCTCGATACCCTCGAAAGCGAACTGGTGCCTGTCGGTATCGGCACATGGACAAAGCCCAACGGCGGCTATTTTGTCAGCATTGATGTGCTCGAGGGCACCGCGAAGCGCGTTGTCGCCCTGTGCAGGGAGGCAGGACTGGTGCTCACCGGCGCCGGCGCCACCTATCCCAATGGTTTTGACCCCAAGGATGCCAATATCCGCATCGCGCCTTCGTTCCCGCCGAACGACGAGCTGCAGCTTGCGATGGATGTATTCTGCATTTGCGTCAAGCTGGCGGCGGTTGAAAAACTGCTGGAGGCATAAACGGTATCCAAAAGAGGAGCGGACACAAATAGATTGCAGTTTTTGGGGCGAAAGAAAACTTTTTCTGTGCAAATCTTCTGGTTTCTATTGACAATTTAACAAAAAAATCTTATAATAACTCTGTTATGTCTGTAAGTATGCACGCACAACAGAGTTATTTTTGCGTGCCGTCAGATAGCATAAGTGAAAAGAAAGCCGCTGCGGCGGTTTTTTTGACGCTTTACACATTAAAAAACGGAGGTTTTTAAGGCATGATGAAAAGAGTTCCAAAGCCTGTGTTCTTCATCGTCGCTTTGTTGATTCTCGCCTTTGCCTTCACCGCGGTTTTCGGCGTTTCGTATTATAACGGCGACAACAAGGTGACAGTCATCAAGGGCATGAGCGACATCCGATGGGGAATTGACATCAGCGGCGGCGTCAATGCGACTTTCAAGCCCGCAAACGACTATGACGCCTCAAAGGAAGAACTGGATGCTGCCAAGGCGACGATTGAGACCCGTATGATATCCTCTGGTATCACGGACTATGAGCTGTACGCCGACAGTGCCAACGACAAGATCATCGTTCGCTTCCCGTGGAAGTCGGATGAGAAAAACTTTGACGCGAGCGAGGCAATCAACGAGATTTCCGCAACCGCGCAGCTGACGTTCCGTCCGGGCAATTCCTACGAAACACAGACAGTGGATAAAAACGGCAATGTGATTCTAAAGACCGCAACCGGCGAAACGGCGGAGACTGTTCTGATGGACGGTTCCATGGTCGCCGACGCGCAGGCAGGTATGCAGCAGGAGACAGGCAAAAGCCCCGAATATGTTGTCAACCTGACGCTTACCGAGGAGGGCAAGACCAAGTTTGCCGAGATTACTTCCGAATACAACGGCAAGGTTGTCTCCATCTGGATGGATGATATCATGATTTCTGCGCCGACTGTCAACGCGGTTATCTCCGATGGCAAGGCGGTTATTTCCGGCAGCTTCACCGCTGCGTCCGCCACCGATTTGGCAAACAAAATCAAGGCAGGCGCGCTTCCCTTTGAGCTGCAAACCGTCACCTACGGCAACATCAGCCCCACACTGGGACAGAACGCGCTGCTTGCCATGGCATGGGCGGCAGCCATTGCCTTTGCGATTATCATTATCATCATGATTGCGTTCTACCGTCTCCCGGGCTTCATCGCCGTGATCTCGCTTCTCGGTCAGATGGGTCTGATGGTAGCCGCTATCTCGGGTTACTTCCCGATCCTCAATTCCTTTACCATGACGCTGCCCGGTATCGCAGGTCTGATCCTGTCCATCGGTATGGGCGTTGACTGTAACGTTATCACCGCCGAGCGTATCAAGGAAGAGCTGCGCGGCGGCAGGACCCTCGACGGTGCGCTTGAAAAGGGTACCAAAAACTCCCTCGCCGCTATCATCGACGGTAACATGACCGTTATTATCGTATCTATCATCTTGATGCTGGTATTCGGTCCTTCCAACATTCTTTCGTTCATCTTCGGTGAATCCACAACGGGTACCATCTACGCATTCGGTTACACCCTGTTGGTTGGTGTTATCGCCAACTTCATCATGGGCGTATTCTTCTCCAGACTGATGCTCAGAAGTGTTGCGGGATTGAAGCCCTTCAGAAAAACTTGGTTATATGGAGGTGCTAAGAATGGCAAAGATTGACAGCAGACCCGAAGCTCTGATGAGTGCTGAGGAAATCAGCGAGAGATACAACGGCGGCAAGCGTGTGCTTGACTTCACCGGAAAGAAGAAGATCTTTTTCGGCATCTCTCTCGGCATCATTGTGATCGGTATTATTTGCAACTTTATTTTCGGCACCACCCTCGATATTCAATTTTCCGGCGGTGCTACCCTGACCTTCAGCTATCAGGGCGACATCAATCAGGACGAGCTGCACGATTTCATTCAGGAAAAAACAACTGACAGAATCACCACCGCGTTCTCCAGCGACCTGGTCGGCGGCACCGGCAACAACGTGACCGTTCAGTTCTCCGGCAACGACGCGATTGACCAGAACATTCGTCCCACCCTGCAGGCTGCCTTGCAGGAGAAGTATCCCGATGCAAACTTTGTTTGCCTGGAGGAGAACTCCGTAGACGCTTCCATGGGTCTGAGCTTCCTGCTCAAGTGCCTGGTAGCTGTTGCGATCGCCAGTGTGCTGATGGTGCTCTATGTCACGATCCGCTTCAAGAAGATCGGCGGCTTGTCTGCCGGTGTGATGGCTTTGGTCGCACTGTTCCACGACGTAGCGTTGATTTATTTCCTCTACGTTATCTTCCGCTGGCCGATCGACTCCAATTTCATCGCCGTCGTGCTGATGATCTTGGGTTACTCGCTGAACGATACCATCGTCATCTACGACCGTGTGCGTGAGCAGAGAAAGCTCATGGGCAGAAAGGTCAGCATCGACGCGGTATTTAACGTCAGCTCTACCAAGACCATGAGAAGAACGATCATGACCTCTGTTACCACCTTGGCGGCTATCCTGACCGTTTATGTGGTGGCGAGCGTGTTCAACATCGCTTCCGTAAAGGGCTTTGCACTGCCCATGATGATCGGTGTCATCTCCGGTTGTTATTCCTCGCTGTGCATCGCCGGTCCGCTCTGGGTCATGTGGCGGAACCACAAGGCTGCCAAGAAAGCTGCGGCAAAGGCAAAATAATCAAAGAATATTTTCAAACAACGGGTACTCGCTTCCTTTTATGGAGGCGAGTCCTTTTTTTGCGCTTGTGCTCTCGGCAAAATACATACCCGGGTCGTCGTGCTCCAAGTGCGCGCGCATTTTGGAGATGGCGCCGCCGATGGCGTCCGCGTAATCGTGGCTCAGCAGGGCGTATATTTTTCCGACCTCGCGTTCCCAGTTCTGCTCCGTTTCGCGGCAAAGAGCAAGCGCCGCCTTTGTTTTGTTTTCTTTCAGCAGATCGTCGATAGCCTCGATCTGACCGGTGTAGCGGTCAGCCTGCCTGCCGACATAGCGGACTTCCCAAAAGGAGGCGCCGAGCACAAGCGCCGTCAGTGCCAAGGCAATGAATAACCGTTTCATTTTTCATTCTCCCTGCGAATGATCTGACAAACGCCGTTGCCGTCCATCGTCATCAGAAATATCTCGTTCAGCTTGATTTGTTTCTTTTGAAGAATATTGTTGATCTCCTGCCTGGTGCTGCCGCACAGCCGCAGAGAGGATTCGACCCACGCGCCGTCGCTCACCACGACGGCTTCCATTTTGTTGTCCGGAATGACGATACCGCTTTCCTCCGCATTCGGCACGCGCTTGGAGGGCTTTTCCAATACGCTGAGCACCCCGTTTGTCTCCACGATGCAGTATTGCACATCCTGCAAGGAAAAAACATTTTGCTGCCGCAGCTGAGCGCAAAGCTCGTCGGTCGTCAGGCGCAGGCGTTTGAGCTGGCGCTGCAGGAGCCTGCCGTCTTCGATCACCACCACCGGACTGCCGCTGATCAGCTTGCGGAACAGGCGGCTTTTGAGCATGACGGCGCTGACGGTCAGCTCCAGCGAAACCAGCACCAACACCGGCACCACGCCGCTCAAAAGCGGCTGCGCGGTGTTTTGCATGGGCAGCGAGGCAATATCGGAAATCATCATCGTCACCACCAGCTCGCTCGGCTGCATGTCGCTGATTTGGCGCTTTCCCATCAGGCGAATGGCGAGAATGACAAAAACATATAAAATGACGGTTCGGATTACCGCGATAAACATAGCATCACCTCTGTTACCATTCCCGTTCGCGTTCGGAATATGTATATTTTAAGCGGCGCAGCGCACAATAAGCGCAGGTGATAACATGTATAATTCTCTATTGGAAATAACAAAGGA